>RFYI01000001.1 GCA_009921165.1 Actinomycetota bacterium
GCTGCGGCAGGTTGTCCGGCCCTGCAGGCTCGGCGGGCTTAGGCCTGCGGCCGAAGAGCTCGCGCTGATAAGGCCGGCCCAGCGCGTTCTGGAAGGAAAGGCGGTTGATGAGCCCCACCGGTTTTCCATCAGATACGATTGCAAGAACTGCACCGACAGCGCAAGTTTCATCCTCCGCTACCAAAATCTGCTGCAACGTGCCGGCTACCGGACTTGGGATCTCTGTGTCAACCTTGTCGGTTGAAACCTCTACTAAAGGCTCATCAATCGCAACAGAATCACCAATCTTCTTTAGCCAGCGTGTTACTGTTCCTTCGGTTACGCTCT
Source organism: Actinomycetota bacterium (assembly GCA_009921165.1). Taxonomy (GTDB): domain Bacteria; phylum Actinomycetota; class Actinomycetes; order Actinomycetales; family Microbacteriaceae; genus Rhodoluna. The sequence continues at coordinate 328 of RFYI01000001.1, forward strand.
CACCTAGTGCTGGAAGTCTTACTTCACTCATTGTTGTTTGCTCCTTTTGCAGAATTCAGTCTAAGCGTGCGCGTGCAGTGGTTTACCAGCAAGGGCCAAGTGAGCTTCGCCTAATGCTTCATTTTGGGTTGGGTGAGCGTGAACCAGAGATGCTACCTCTTCAGGGAATGCTTCCCAATTCACAATTAGCTGTGCCTCGCCGATTTGCTCGCCAACTCGAGATCCAATCATATGGATTCCAATAATTGGCCCATTATTCTTTCGGATTAGTTTTACGAAGCCAGCTGTTCCTAGAATTTGGCTCTTACCGTTACCACCCAGGTTGTATTCGTAGACAGAGATGTTGTCCTGTCCATAAGTTTCAGCAGCCTTAGATTCACTAAGTCCAACAGAAGCAATTTCAGGTTCACTATATGTAACTTTAGGTATACCTAGCTCATCAATAGGGGCTGGTCTTAGTCCCGCGATTTCTTCAGCAATAAAGATGCCCTGTTGAAATCCTCTGTGTGCCAGTTGCAAACCTGGCACGATGTCGCCTGCGGCATAAACTCCCTCGACTGAGGTTTGGAGTCTTTCATTAGTAAGAACGTAACCCCGATCCATCTGGATACCGTTTTCTTCATAGCCTAGGCCAGCGGTATTAGGGCCTCGACCGACAGCAACCAACATTAGTTCTCCGTCGAACTGCTCGCCGTTTTCAAGTGTTGCTACAACGCCTGTGGCACTCTGTTGCACTCCTTGGAATCGAACTCCTGTTTTGAAGTTGATTCCTCGCTTTCGGAACGCTCTTTCCATCGCCTTGCTAACCGAAGCGTCTTCGTTAGGAACGAGAGTGGGTAGCCCCTCAATTATGGTTACGTCTGTCCCGAAGGACTTCCAGATTGATGCGAATTCAACACCGATAACTCCGCCACCAAGAACAATAACCTTGCTAGGCACGAAATCTAGCTGCAAAGCATGTTCAGAGGTGATGACTCTTCCACCGATTTCTAATCCAGGTAGTGTCTTACTGAAAGAGCCTGTTGCAAGTACAACATGCTTACCTGTGTAGTTATCACCGTTTACTGAAATAGTTTTTGGTGCGACCATTCGTCCGTCGCCTGCAACTAGTGTTATGGCCTTGGAAGAAACGAGACCAGTAAGGCCTTTGAAAAGCTTATCGACTATGCCATCTCGGTACTTATTTACCGCTGGCATGTCTATACCTTGGAGTGTTGCCTGAACACCGTAGGCAGCAGCATCACGGGTCACATCAGCAACTTCAGCTGAATGAAGAAGCGCTTTTGTCGGTATACATCCTCTGTGCAAACATGTGCCACCTAGTTTGTCTCGTTCGATAAGAGCGACGGACAGACCCAACTGGGCACTGCGCAGTGCAGCGGCGTATCCGCCACTTCCGCCGCCAAGGATTACTACGTCAAAATTGTGCTCGGCCAATTGGGCTCCTAAGTAAGTTAGGTGTGGGGTGACTAATACAGATTACTAGATGACTATTTCTTTTTTTGAGTTGTCAACTGCTCTGCCAACGAAATGAGCGTTCTAACCATAGACCCAGTTGCGCCTTTGACGGTATAGCCATACGGCGCTAAGTCATTGTTGGCAGCAGTTGCAAAGTCAAGGTGAGCCCAGTTCAGACGTTCTTTGGACTTAGCCTTTGCGCCAACGAACTCTCTCAGGAACAATCCACCCACCAGCATTCCACCGGAGGGATTACCAACTCGTGAGTTCATCAGGTCGGCTATATCCGATTTGATCAAATCAAGAAGCTCCTCTGGAAGTGGCATGTGCCAAACCAATTCACCTGAGGCTTTGGCAGCTTCTTTTACTAATGAAACTGATTTGTCATCTCCCATCAGACCGGTGTAGCGATTGCCTAAGGCAACTCGAGCTGCGCCGGTTAGCGTGGCGACGTCGACTATGAGGTCCGGCTTAGACTCGGATGCCAAGATTAGGCCGTCAGCTAAGACAAGCCTTCCCTCTGCGTCTGTATTGGTTACTTCAACTGACTTGCCATTTCGGAAGGTAACCACGTCATTTGGTCTAGTAGCAGATCCTGATGGCATGTTTTCCGCTATGCACATGTAAGCAGTTACATGGATTGGGAGCTTCAATCGCGCAATTGCGAAAGCAGCTTGAGCAACAGTGGCTGCTCCAGCCATGTCGTACTTCATGCCCAGAATTCCTGTCGCCGGCTTGAGAGATATACCTCCAGTGTCAAATGTAATTCCCTTACCGACAAGAGCTAAATGTGCTTTGGCTTTAGCAGGAGAGTACGTGATTTTAACCAATCGTGGTGGACGCACTGAACCCTGGCCTACGGCGAGTATTCCGTGACACTTTTCCTTCAACAATTTCTTTTCATCCCAAATTTCAACTTTAACTTCTGGGATGTTGCCCTGGCTGCGAACAATTTCAGCCATCTTGCTTGGATAGAGAATGTTTGCTGGTGCGTTCACCAAATCTCTGGTGGCATTGAGTACTTCAGAGATGATTTGAATTCGATCTATCTCAGCTTTTGAGAATGCAAATTCAGATACAAGTTGTACTTGCTTTAGAACCAACACTTTCTTGTCAGTTGACCTAAAGCGGTCGTACTCGTATTGAACAAGGAATACACCTTCGAGTAGAGCAAGTGCAATTTCTTTGTTGATTAGAGGAATGTCTATAACTAAATTCTTGTGATCATTAAATGCTCTTCCGATAGCACCGCCAATTTCACGTGCTTTTGCAGTGCTATCTATTACATCTGATACACCAACTAGGCCCACTGCACACAGAGGAGTTGAAATTCGTGTGGTGCTTTCAGCTGATCCGGTAACCTGTAAAGCTTTGAGGTTGACACTGGAAAGGTTGGAGTCAGCTAAGGCTGCTCCGAGGAGCGAGGGGGATTTATCGCCCTTACTTACTGCGTAAACGAGTATCGAATCGTTCGATAGTTTAGGTTGTTTTTGAAAAGCTTTTATTGAAAGAGAAGTCATACTTACCATGCTAGCCATGTGAAGTTAGAATGGTGAGATGGCACAACAGGAGAACCTATTTACGCTGGTGAATCCTGACATTCAGGTTCCCGAAGGCTTGCATTTGTTTGCAGCTATATCCGGTTTTACGGATGCTGGATCTGCCATGCAGCAAGTTACGCAGCAGATTCTGGGAAACCTAGACTTCGAGACAATAGCCACCTTCGATAATGATCAGTTGCTGGATTACCGATCAAGACGACCAGTCATGTTTTTCGAACAAGATCACATCGAGGACTATCAGCCTGCAAGTCTGTCTCTATTACTTGTCAAGGATGAGGTTGGAACACAATTTCTCTTCCTGAATGGTTACGAGCCTGACTTCAAATGGGAAGCTTTCGCTTCATCAATTGAAGTTTTATTTTCTTACTTTGCTATTCGTGACATGACCTGGTTGCATGCGATACCTTTCCCCATTCCGCACACTAGACCAGTGGGTGTTACTGTCTCTGGTAATCAAAAGAACGTTATAGCCAAATTCTCTGAGTGGAAGCCTAGGACACAAGTGCCAGGAAACATCATGCACTTGTTGGAGTTCCGCTTGACTCAGGCAGACATACCGAGCACAGGTTTCGTTCTTCTTGTTCCGCATTATCTCTCTGATTCCGAGTATCCGCAGGCCGCTGTGTCAGGTATAGAGCTAATTTCTGGCCATCTTGGACTAGTCTTCCCAACGGACGAACTCAGAGATGAAGGCGTTGCATTTACTCGCAGAATCACTCAACAAATGGCAGAGAATCAAGAACTCAGTCGCATGGTTGAGAGTCTTGAAACAAGCTTCCAGAGCGAAAAAGCGTCAAATGGCATGGGTGCAGTGAAGCCACGTGAGCGTGAAATCCCGGACGCAGATCAGATTGCGGCAGAGCTTGAGGGTTATCTAGCATCGCATCAGAAGAACAAGTTAGAAAATGACGAGGATCAAGACTGAAGCGTTCGCCAACGTTGGTTCTTGCTGTTGCGGGTATCGCGTATTTCCTTGCCGTTACCCAACGCTCGAGCCTCGGCGTTGCGACGCTGATTGCTAGCGAAAGATTCAATACAAACGCACAACAACTAGCAACGCTGGCCGTTTTTCAGTTGGTCGTATACGCCGCTATGCAAATTCCAGTTGGTATTTTGTTAGATCGATATGGAGCGAAATCTTTACTGGCTGTTGGAGCATTCATTATGGCTGCCGGACAATTCACGGTTGCTTTCGCTCCTAATTTGACCACTGCAGTTGTTGGCAGGATGCTGGTTGGCATGGGTGATAGCTTCACCTTCATCTCAATGATTCGTATGGTTAACGGTTGGTACCAAGGCGCGAAGGCCTCCAGAGTGCAACAATACGTTTCTACAGTCGGTCAACTGGGACAGTTCTTTTCTGCTGTTCCGTTTTGGTTCATGTTGGAGAATTTGGGTTGGACTGCCGGATTCTCAATCATGTCAGCATGTTCTCTTCTAGTTACAATCCTTGTTATAGCTTTCACTTCGAATGAAGCACAGTCTCAGGACAAGGATTCTCAAACCACTGAGTCAATCAAAGTTGCAATTAGTCAGTTGTTCGAGAACATGCGAAATCCCGGCATTCGTATGTCGTTTTGGACCCACTACATGACGCAACCAACCACCACCTCAGTCTCGTTGCTTTGGGCAGTGCCCTTCCTAGTCACTGCCGAAGGGCAGTCACATGACTTCGCCGCCTTCATTCTCACAGCCATGGTGTTATTTGGATTCCTGACTGGCCCCATAATTGCCGCCATTTGCTCTAGATCTCCTCACCTCCGCGCGCGTTTGGTCTACTCAGTAGTTGCCCTTACGACGCTTGCTTGGGTAGTTTTGTTGACCATGCCGGGTAAGGCACCAGCTTGGATACTTGTCATTTGCTTTCTTGCGATTTCAATTGGTGGGCCCGCCTCAATGGTCGCGTTCGATTATTCAAAAGATATCGTCCCGAGGGCACGACTAGGTACTGCAAATGGCTTTGCCAATGTTGGAGGATTCTTAGCTACTTTCGTCATGATGTATCTAACTGGGCTCGTTATTGATGTTGTTCACGGAGCCTCAGGCTCCATCGACAGGTACACGATCGAAGCATTCAGATGGGGATTTTCGGCGCAATTATTGGTGGTATTCGTAGGGGTAGTGTTTTTCACCTTGGAACGACTGAAATTTCGTAAGAAATTGGCAGAAACCGGGAATACCGCTGATATTTTCTAGGTTATCTTTCTTGGGTATGCCACATCTGGCTCGGTTATGAAGCAAAGAGACGCAGACATGGCATAATTACAAGTAGACCCAGTCATTTCATCCAATTTGACATGGGTCTTTGTAATGCCCAAAAATTCGTGAACGGTCAAGCCCCTTTGAATGGGGTTGCTGAAGGGTCAAATGCGTATCAAAGCAGCAAAGGTTATCGCAGCTAAAGTAACTAAAAAGGAAGCTAAAGCGAAGGTCGTGCCAGCTAAAAAGGCCACGCCCGTAAAGGCTAGCGTGCCAAAAACTACGGCGAAGAGTAAGCCTGCGGTAAAAACTGTACCGAAGAATAAGCCAGCGGCAAAGGCTGCGACTAAGCCTCTAGTTAAGGCTGCAGCTAAACCCGTTGCTAAGAGCCCTGCTAAAGCAAGTGGTAGCAATAAGAAAACTGTTGCCAAACCTGCAGCTAAGAAAGTGGCGAGCAAACCTGTTGCTAAAAAGGTAACAAAAGTTAGTGACAAGCCAGTATCCAAGACCACTGCCAAAGCCACCAAAACCGCTCCCAAATCAGCAGTTAAAGCTGTGAAAAAAGTATCGCCAACCAAGGTTGGAAAAGCTACAGATCCTGAGCTCGAGCTAGAAGATGAAGAAGATTTAGATCCGGAAGTTCTAACCACTGAGGCGGACATTGACGTTATTGTTGCTGAAGTTGAAGAAGTTGCTCCAGAAGTTGAAGAAGATGACGAAGCAATAGTTGTTCCAGAAGGTGCGCTGATTCTTTCTAGTAAAGAGGACGACGACATCCCGGTTCAAACAACGAGCATTACGGGAGCAACTGCTGATCCGGTTAAGGACTACCTCAAGCAAATAGGTAAAGTTGCACTTCTCAACGCAGAGCTTGAGGTTGAACTAGCCAAGCGTATTGAAGCTGGTTTGTTCGCAGAGGAAAAGATTGCTACCGACAAGAAACTAAGTCGTGACATGGCTCGGGATCTGAAGTGGGTTGTAAAAGATGGCCAACGAGCGAAGAGTCACTTGCTGGAAGCTAACCTCCGTCTTGTAGTGAGCCTCGCTAAACGATACACCGGACGTGGAATGCAATTCTTGGATCTAATTCAAGAAGGTAACTTAGGTCTAATTCGAGCTGTTGAAAAATTTGACTACACCAAGGGCTACAAGTTCTCAACTTATGCAACGTGGTGGATTCGCCAAGCCATTACTCGTGCGATGGCAGATCAAGCGCGAACAATTCGTATCCCTGTTCACATGGTTGAAGTCATCAACAAACTTTCACGTGTGCAACGTCAGCTGCTACAGGATCTTGGTCGCGAACCAACTCCGGAAGAATTGGCTCGTGAACTTGACATGACTCCTGAAAAGGTAGTTGAGGTGCAGAAGTACGGTCGCGAACCCATTTCGTTATCGACACCTCTAGGTGAGGATGGTGATTCCGAATTCGGTGATCTCATTGAAGACACTGAAGCTGTTCAACCAGCCGATGCAGTTGCTTTCAGAATTATGCAGCGAGAGATTGAGCGTCTTTTAGACACACTTACTCCGCGAGAGGCTGCAGTTATTCGTTCCAGATATGGCATAGGTGACGGAGTTATGAAAACTCTGGACCAAATCGGTGAAGAGCACGGTGTCACTCGTGAGCGTATTAGACAGATCGAGGCAAAGACAATGTCGAAGCTAAAGCACCCTTCTAGAGCGCAGTGGCTTAGAGACTTCATCAAAGAGAACTAGTTCTTGCGCTATCTGCCAGCAATACTCATCGGCCGCCTAGTTCGCTTTGCGGTCAGACTAGTTAGACCTGGCGGGGGCTCAGCTCTTCCGGGGCTAGTTCTGAGTAAATTAGCTCCCAACCTGGTCTTCGATACGCTGAAATCATTTAAACAGGGTTTAGTCATTGTTACAGGAACAGCGGGTAAATCAACTACCACCAAAATGATTGTTGCAATAGTTAGAGATCATGGGATGAAAGTGTTCACGAATCCAACCACTGCAAACATTGAGCAAGGATTCTTTAGCACAATAATTCGACATGGCAATCTGAAAGGCAAAGTTCCTGGTGAAATAGCCATTTTGGAGATGGATGAAGGCCACGCTGCTTCGATTGTAGAAAAAGTTAAACCCAAAACCACTGTAATTCTGAATGTTTTCGAGGATCAATTAGACCGGTTCATAGACCCTGCATTTGTCAGGGACAAGCTGCTCACTGTCGCTAGAGCGACAACAGGGACTGTGCTTCTGAACGCAGATGATCAGAACTGCCTCATCATAAATGCTGATCTGACAGGTAAGCATGTCGATTTTTTTGGGATAAGTGAAATGGCTTCCGAGGGGGCCAGTGGTCAACTCGAGTATGCTCCAACTTTTCTTCGGCAAATTGAAACACCCAAGGCTTCTGCAAGGGTGATGAATGTGGCTGAACGCCAAATTGAGGTCTCCATAAATGGTGAAGACTCCAAATTCATTCTCCCCAGCAGAGGCATTCACTTCGCTTTGGATGCTGTTGCGGCGCTAGCTACAGCAAGAGACATTCTTGGTCCGTCTTTTGATTTGGCTAGGGCCAGTAAGGCGCTCAATGAATTGCCACCAGTGTTCTCTAGAGGCGAGATTCGAGAAATCAACGGGGAGTCTGTCGAATTTATTCTTATCCAGAATCCACCCAGTTTTCAGTTGAATCTCGACAACCTTGCAAACGATGTCGAGCAAATTTTCTTCGCTATTGGTCGTGACGTTCACGACCCTTCATGGATGTGGACCGTCGATGTATCTAGACTGAAGAGAGTAAGTGTTGTGAGTGGATTCAATTACGCAGACGCGGCGCTACTACTTGCCTACCACGAGATACCCGTGGAGGTTGTCGAACCGGATTACTTCAAGGCAATCGATAATTTCCTAGCCCTTCCTAAGCCTTCCAGGGGTGTTAAAACTGTTATTTATAGCGCTGATGCAATGCGTCGCCTGCGTCGCTATCTTGGCTTCACCGACCCTGAGGATGTCCAACGTGGCTAAGGTACTCAAGCTCGGTGCACTCTATCCCAAACATCTCAATCTCAACGGAGATCATGGAAACTTACTGGTATTGAAGAAAAGACTCGAGTGGTCAGGGATTGACGCCGAGACAGTAGCAGTTGACGATACTTCCAGTTTGGCTTCTTATGACTTCATTCTCGTGGGTCACGGCTCTAAGGCTGCCTGGCTAGACATTCAAGCGAGAGAGACTCGCTTTGTCGAAAATGTTGCCAATTACATTTCTTCTGGGGGAGCAGCTCTGGTTATTTCGTCTGCTTACGATCTACTCGCGATGAAAGTATTCGGTAAGTCTGAGGGTGTTGGCAGCCATCGGAGTGAGTTCGTAAAGACGAAAGATGGGATTGTCGGCTACCTAAATACAGGAAGTCAGGAGAAGCAGCTAATTTGGCAAAATAATGCGCTCTTCACCTTGCTGCACGGACCGGTACTTGCGAAGAACCCAGATCTCGCCGATCAATTCATTCGCCAACTCGGGTTTGAACCTTCAACTACGCAATCTTTAAAGATTCAAAATGTCGACAACCTTGCTCAGCAAGCTCGACGCATTGCTTTCGAAAACTAACTTAGTTTGTCGGTTTCGTCTTGCCAACTAATCGCAATTGGCTTCAACTTATCCTTATTTGCCGAGCCGTGGTGTCCGCAGAAAACTAAGTCACCCGAAGCTAAGACAACGCGGATGAAAGCCTGAGCGCCACAGACGTCACAACGATCCGCTGCGGTTAGTGCCGGCAACTCGGTAGCAACTTCTGATACCTCTTGATTTGATTCAGTCTTTTCCATTTCATCCTCCATGACTACTACAACACAACATCTGCTCGATTTCTTCCGTATCTGACCCAGTTTCGCTATCTGCGAATAGTTTTTCTTCTGTGGGGTGTCAGAGACCGTGCTTCTTCTTCACGCTGTTTAGGCTTAGTGGGTGCCAAACAACGAGTATTCAGCGCGCCACCTGTCCGTTCTTGAAGGATTAGAGGCTGTTCGAAAGCGCCCTGGGATGTACATTGGTTCAACTGATAGTCGCGGTTTGATGCACTGTTTGTGGGAAATAATCGACAACTCGGTTGATGAAGCATTGGCGGGGCATGGAAAACTCATCACCATAGTGTTACACAAGGATAGAAGTGTCGAGATTTCGGATTTGGCTCGCGGAATTCCTGTCGACATTGAACCAAAGACAGGCTTGAGCGGGGTAGAAGTCGTATTCACTAAGCTACATGCCGGAGGAAAATTTGGGTCAGGCTCTTACGCGGCCTCGGGCGGTTTACATGGCGTTGGCGCATCAGTTGTAAACGCACTCTCAGAAAGACTCGATGTTGAAGTTGATCGAGACGGCAAGACCTGGGCCATGTCGTTTAAGCGAGGTGAGCCAGGCGAGTTTGATGATAAAAAGGTTCTCTCGCCTGGAAATCCCTTTAAACCCTTCAAGGACAAAAGTATTTTGAAGGACATCGGTAAGGTAGCCAAGAACAAAACCGGTTCAAGAATTAGATTCTGGGCCGATTCCCAGATCTTCGTCAAAGACTCCGAATTTGTTCTAGAGGACATACTGTCGCGAGCTCGGCAAACAGCTTTCCTAGTCCCAGGTTTAAAGCTCGTCGTTACTGATCAACGAAGCGGTAAAACTCAAAATCATGAATTCTTGTTCCAAGGTGGAATTGTCGAATTCGTGGACTATCTGGCCAAGGATGCACCGCTAAGTAATGTTTGGCGACTGAGCGGAAGTGGATCGTATTCTGAAACTGTGCCGGTACTAAATCCAGCTGGCAACATGGAGTCCAAGGAAGTTCAAAGAAGTTGTGAAGTGGACGTCGTGGTGCGTTGGGGGACTGAATATGACACAGAGGTAAAAAGTTTTGTCAACATAATTGCAACGCCTAAAGGTGGCACGCATCTGCAAGGTTTCGAACAAGCGCTACTGAAAGTATTTAGAACTCAGGCAGAAGCTAACTCGAGGAAATTTAAGTTAGGCACTGAAAAAATTGAGAAGGAAGACGTAACCGCTGGACTTACAGCCGTGGTTACGGTTCGGCTTCCAGAACCACAGTTCGAGGGTCAGACCAAAGAGATTCTTGGAACGCCAGCAATCAAAAACATTGTTGCTGGCATAGTCACAAAGACACTTACTGATCGGTTCAACAGCTCTAAACGTGAAGATAAAGCGCAAACTGCATTGGTACTTGAAAAAGTTGTAAACGAGATGAAATCAAGAATCTCGGCTCGAACACATAAGGAAACACAGCGTCGGAAAACAGCTCTGGAATCCTCATCACTACCAACGAAGCTTGTGGACTGTAGAACGCAGGACACCATCGATTCCGAGTTGATTATTGTGGAGGGCGAATCCGCCCTTGGAACAGCGAAGTTAGCCAGAAATTCCGAGTTTCAAGCCTTGTTGCCTATCAGAGGAAAGATTCTGAATGTGCAGAAGGCGGCAATCACAGACATGCTAAATAACAACGAATGCGCCTCGATCATTCAAGTGTTAGGAGCTGGCTCGGGTAGGAGTTTCGATCTAGCTTCTGCTCGCTATGGAAAAGTCATCCTTATGAGCGATGCTGATGTCGACGGCGCTCACATCAGAACTCTTCTACTTACGCTTTTTTATAAGTACATGAGACCCTTGGTAGAAGATGGGCGAGTCTTTGCCGCAGTTCCACCGCTTCACCGAATAGTAGTCATGAATCCAGGCTCAAAGGCGAATGAAGTTATTTATACATATTCGCAAGCTGAATTGGAGGCCTTGTTGGCAAAACTATCCAAGGCTGGCAAAAAGTATCAAGAACCAATTCAACGCTATAAGGGTTTGGGCGAAATGGATGCGGACCAATTGGCTGAGACCACAATGGATCGCAAAACCAGATCCTTGCGTCGAGTGACTGTTGAAGATCTTGCTAAAGCCGAAGGAATGTTTGAGCTACTCATGGGCAACGAAGTAGCTCCGCGCAGAGACTTCATAGTTGATGCTGCTGACTCATTTGAAAGAGCGAGAATCGACGCTTAGGCACGCCCTGCCGAAACAATCGTTGCACTCAATGGAATCCCAGACGCGTCCCGCCTCAGCAGTGCACTATCAATTTCTAGTGGTTTTCCTGAGGAGGCCTGAGCAAGTATTGGTGAGTCTCCTATAAAAGCGAAGTAAAGTTGATTTTCATCTCTTATAAACTTTTGAGCTCTGACGCCTCCAGTTGCTCTTCCCTTGGCAGGAAACTCACTCAAGGAGGATAGTTTTGCGCTACCTGAGTCGACCGCACCTAGAGACTCACTGTTGTTAGCTGCTGTCAAGACAAGGGTGGCTTTGCTTGTCTTCAAGGATGTGAAGAAGATAGCCTTAGCATCTTCGGAGAGCTTTATACCAGCCATACCAGCTGCGCCACGTCCCTGTGGCCTAACCAAGCTGGCGTCGAATCTAAGAAGTTGGGCATCGTCTGTAATGAAGATTAGTTCGTCCACTTCTGAACTGAGCGCTGCGCCAATAATCTGATCTCCGGCCTTGAGTGAGATAACATCAAACTCCGCCTTAGGTAAGAAATCAGGAGAGAGGCGTTTCACAACACCAAACTTCGTACCAATCGCGATTATTGTTTCATCAGTCAGTGGAAACGCACCTACTAGTCTTGTTTGTTTCCCAAGTCCCAAGAATTCCGCAGCTGCAATCGAAGTTGAAGGATCGAAACCTTCTTCGCTAGCAGGAATATCGCTTGCGTGCACCCTGTGCATCACTCCATCTGAACCCAGGAAGCCCACGTCACTTCTGGTGGTGCTAGAGAGAACTGCCGCTATAGCATCGTGCTTTTTACGCTTGGTAAGTGGTGCGGGAGCTGAGAGAGTTCTTTGAACTTGCCCACTGGCAGTAAGCACTATAAAACACGGCGAGTCTGCCAATTGAGCGTCGATAGCCGAAGCTTTGGCCGCGCTGACGGGCTTCATCTCTATTGTTCCATCTGCAATTGTTGAACGTCGATCATCGCCGTACTTTACAGACACTTCTTGCAATTCAGCAGAGACGACTTCGCGCAGGTTCTTCTCGTTAGAGAGAATTTTCTTCAAAGCGGCTATTTCACCAGCAAGAGTTTTACTCTCTCCTTCAAGCTCCAGTTTCGAGAACTTAGTTAGTCGGCGCAGTTTAAGTTCGAGGATATATTCTGCCTGTATCTCAGAAAGAGTGAATTTTTGCATTAACTTTTTGCGAGCGTCGTCCACTTCATTTGCTGCTCGGATAATCTTGATGACCTCGTCAATGCTAACGATTGCCTTAAGTAACCCCTCTACTAGATGGAGTCTGGCAAGTTTTTTGCCGAGGCGATTCTCGCTTCTACGTTTTGTGACATTCACCCTGTGGGCCAGGTATACGCCAAGAAGATCTCGCAGTCCTAGCGTTTCCGGCCTACCTTCAACAAGTGCGACGTTGTTGATGCTGAACGACTCTTCCAAAGGAGTGAAACGGTGAAGTAAATCGAGCACAACATTTGGATCAAAACCAGTCTTAAGTTCTATAACTAGCTTCAATCCATTTGCTCGGTCAGTGAGATCTATTACATCGGCTATGCCTTGTAATTTTTTGTTTCCAACCCCATCTTTTATTTTTTCTATGACCCGTTCAGGACCAACTAGGTAAGGCAATTCAGTGACAACTAAAGCAAGCTTTCTAGGCGACACGCTTTCTATGGAAACCTTTGCTCGTGTCTTGAAGCTACCTCTGCCGGTCTCGTAGGCTTCGGTTATTCCTTCGGTTCCCATGATGATGCCACCGGTTGGTAAATCTGGACCGGGAATGAATTTCATCAAATCCTTCACGGTTGCTTTCGGATTGTTTAGCAGGTGTATTGCACCGGCGATAACTTCACGCATATTGTGTGGTGCCATGTTAGTAGCCATTCCAACAGCAATGCCGGCAGAGCCGTTCACCAGTAAATTAGGGAAGGCCGCAGGTAAAACCTCTGGTTCGGATAATTGAGCGTCATAGTTTGGTTTGAAGTCAACGACATCCTCATCGAGTCCTTCATTCATCAGAAGGGCAGCGGCTGCCAATCTGGTTTCTGTGTATCTGGCTGCCGCTGGACCATCGTCAAGGGACCCAAAGTTACCGTGCCCATCTATCAGTGGGACTCTGAGCGTGAATGGCTGTGCCATACGAACCATGGCGTCGTAGATTGCGCCATCACCATGGGGGTGCAATTTACCCATGACCTCGCCGCTAACACGAGCGGATTTGACATGTCCCTTGTCTGGACGCAAGCCCATTTCACCCATTTGAAAGACAATTCTTCTCTGCACAGGCTTTAGACCATCACGCGCGTCAGGCAAGGCTCTGGCATAGATAACCGAGTAGGAATATTCCAGGAAGGAATCGCTAAGTTCCTGGATGAGTTCGATATCTACGATTCGTTCATCAGGGAATCGGTTCTCAGTCTTCTTGTTAGTCATGTTCTTTCTAGTGGCTAAAAGTGAGCTGTGGCAGACTTATCTGGATGCCTACGATGTTACCTGCACCTCCCAAATCATTGGGGAGGCTTGGCGATGTTTTGATAAGCGCTTTAGCCTCTACTCAAGGCTTGGCAAATCCTTTAGGTTTGACCGCTAGGCGATCTGTCTGCGTTGTCTTAGTCGATGGTTTGGGTTCTCATAATCTTACAAAAGCGGCTGGTCATGCAAGATTCCTAAATTCACAAACTTCAGCGGTGGCTTCAACTTGGTTCCCATCAACCACATCCTCAAGCATCAGTTCTTTTGCTACGGGTAAGCATCCTAGTGACATCGGTTTTCTTGGCTATCAAGTATTCAATCCCAAGACAAAGCTTGCTATGAACCTTCTCTCTGGTTGGAAGGACTTCGATGAAGGGGAGCAGTTCCAATCACAGCGGACTGTTGCCGAACAGGCAGTTTCGAGTGGAATCGAAACGCACGCTATCGCTCCAAGCAGCTATGAGAGATCAGGTTTCACCGGTGCAACTATGCGAGGGGCCAAGTATCACGGACATGATGCAATCAGTGAGCGCTTTCAAGCCGCGAAAAGGCTTCTTATGGATCCGGTTCCTAAGCTGCTTTATCTTTACATCCCAGAGCTTGATCAGATAGCGCACGGCTTTGGTTCGAACAGCTTGAACTGGCTCAACGTGCTCGAGGACGTAGACGCCCAACTTTCTGTTTTCGCCAAGGATTTGCCAAAGTCAACAGGTTCGATTCTCACATCTGATCATGGCGTAATAGACATTGCCAAGAATTCTCATATTTTTCTCGACGATTTATTACCAACTGACATCGTAGATTTTGTCGGAGGAGACACTAGAGCTCCATTTGTTTACTTGAACTCAAAAACTGATTTGGCGAAAGTACGAGTAGTGCTAGAAGATTCGCTGGAAGATTACGCCTACATAACCACACCCACTCAGCTGGTTGAGTCGGGCTATTGGACCTCTTCGTCACTAGGTTTTGACTGGACTCCGGATCTAGTAATTATCGCTAAAAAAGAAATAGCTTTCTATCACAGGGCTTTCGCTAAGAAGAAGTCTTTGGAAATGGTGGCGCACCATGGAGCATTGACAGCTAATGAAATGTCAATCCCGCTTATTACTTTTGGCTTCTAACTTTCTTCATCATCTTCTTTAGCACCGAAAAGCACCTCAGCCCAGCGACTTGTGCTCTGTGTTTTTGGGGTCTCAGCTATTTCGTCTACAACAACGATTTGCTCTGTAACAATAACTTCGTCCACTGGTTGCTCGAATAATTCATCAAGCGGTTCATCGAGATAAGCATTCTCTGGCTCATCTTGAACCACATGGAATGGACTCGTGCTAGGAATCTCCTCCTCGGAAGAATTTTCCTCTTCAAACACCACTATCTCTGGAACGATGCTCAAGCCAGTGCTCTGTGTTTGTTCTATGCCTTCTTCTTGCTCAACAGCGGAAGTCGTGAAAACTGATGCAGTTTCAGTCTCTAAGTTCCGTATTTTTGCTGCGGAATTTGCGGTTATCGGTAAACCATTTGAAAGTTGCAATGCGGTTTCGTTCTCTGGAACCAAAAACAATTTCTTTGGATCGAAGGACCAAGTAGCAATGTTTGCAATCTCGTTTATGTTGAATTTGGCCGAAACAAGCCAATCACCTTCAAGTGATTTCCTGGAACTCCACACAAGGTTTCTAGCCCCATTCAAGAAGAGCCTTTCATCCATCACATTCCCGAATTCAACCTGCGTTGGATCGGTGAATCTATCGCCGGCAAGAGATAGTCGAACGTTCCTTGCAAGTAAAACAACATGATTCAATTCTGAAATGATCGGTGCTGCAAATTTGGAGATGAGGTCTTCATCTGCACCACTCGATGCGACGAGCTCAGAGATAGTAGCCCCTAGGCGAATCTCTTGTTGAATCTCGCGAGGGCTGATGGTGGTTGGCAAAACCGTTTGTCGTGATTTCATTGCCTTCAACAGGTCATCCGAGATTTCGAGGTAGTGGCGTGTTCCATCGGGAGCTTGTAGCTCCAATTGGTTATTAGACACTCCAGTAATTCTTAAATCAGCCATATCCATCCTTCTGCGGCTATTTTTGCACTGAATAGCGAGGAAACCACGCTGATTTATCCTGTGCCGCGACACGCCCAGACTGAGAGATGCCTGAGAAAAAGTCATTTATGGCGGTTAATGTAGTTGCTTTTACTGTTGACATGCATGATACTCTCAGCGCTTAGTTGAATTCTTTGAAAGGAAAGTAATTGGCCACCGATTACGATGCTCCACGCAAAAATGATGACGATACCGAGTCACTCGAGGCGATAAAAGAGCGAATTCCTGAGGGAACCTCAGCTTCTTCAGACGTTGATGCCGAAGATCACTCGGACTCTTTCTCTATTCCTGAGGTAACTAATGAGGAGGACGACGTAGTAGTTGTTCCTAAGCAAGAGGATGAGTTCACCTGTAGCGAGTGTTTTATCGTGAAGCACCATTCTCAGAAGGCGCGCAAGGACGGTCAGTACGGCCCAGTTTGCGTTGACTGCACCCACTAACTTTTGGCTTGTAGCGTTCTTACCAGTACCTCTGGATGCCTCGTGGCAATAAGCCAGTAAGGCGTTGGATCGTTCGGATCCTGAATAGAGATCCTCACGAGACCCTTTACCCCTACTTGGAATTTTCTGAAACTTAGCGGATTGAGGTCTTGCCCTTTAGCACTAAATTGGCTATCGGCAGGGATTGATTCAACTGTTCCAATTCTTGAAAGTGGGATTCTTGCATTGCCAACAGCCAACCAATCTGATGTGATTTGAATTTTAGGAGCGGTGCAATAGCTGAAGACGACTAGAGAAAAGTAAGACAGGAGTGAGACATACATTGAAACCAGTTCGGAAAAGGGCAGTGCTATCAAGAAAAGTCCAATAGGCACAAAAAGAGCCGCCAGGAAAAAGGTTGCGCCGGGTAAAACGCGTTCGATGTATTTAGTTGGCGGGCTGAGTTTGCTCATGCATTTAGAATACGCTCATGACTAGTTTTGAGGTTCTAATTGTCTCTGACCCCCAGTTCATGCCAACCAAGGGTAATTCGGGAGACGCGGGATATGACTTGAAGTCCGCTACTGACTGTGAGATTGGGGCTGGTCAGTGGAAGACTGTGGCAACGGGTGTGAGAATTGCATTGCCTACGGGTTATGTAGCTTTGGTTCATCCAAGAAGCGGATTGGCTGCTAAACATGGAATCACTGTGCTAAATGCCCCTGGGACCGTTGACGCTGGGTACAGAGGGGAACTGGCGGTAACGCTAATCAATCATTCATCAGAGAAATTTCTTGTTGCAAAAGGTGATCGCATTGCGCAGATTTTGTTCCAAAAATTTGAGGAACCTAAATTCTTCTCAGTAACAGAATTGCCCGGGTCGCAACGTGGTTCCGCAGGTTTCGGATCGACTGGAGTTAAGTAGGCACATGTCAGACGCATTCACAAGAATCGGTTCGGTGGTCAATCAAGGGCCATACGATAAATCAGACTTAGAGGCACCACAAGAGCTCGTGGACTTTGGTTGCATCGCGTTCGTTCCGAATCCGCTAGTAGGGGTTCGAGCTGAAGTTGAAGAAGGCACTCAACGTATCGTCGCAATATCGTTTGATTACAAAGACAGCACTTTGCAAGTGCAGGCTTTCGCCACACCAAAAGGGAATTCTATGTGGGAAGATGTTCTCGAGGACATTGCTACAAGTCTTAAGAATCAAGACATATCAATGGAGAGGCACGCTGGGCCATTCGGGCTTGAACTCTATGCAGAAATTCCTACCGGGATTAACAAGACTAAATCTGTTCGCATGTTTGGAGTTGACGGACAGCGTTGGTTGCTTCGAGGCACTGTGTCTGGAGCTGCAATAAGTGAATTAGACTCCAAGGCTGAACTAGAAAACATCTTTAGAGGAATTGTTGTTGATCGCGGTGAAGTGCCGTTGCCGCCGAGAGAGCTTTTGCCACTGAACTTACCAGCCGGAGCAATAGCACCTAAGGCAAACTAATGAACGAACAAAAATCCAAAGTACGTGTTGAAAAATATGGCTTGAAGCAAACCGAAGACGGCTACCAAGTCGATTTCAAGTCCCTGATGGCAAGCGTGGGCGGAGTTCAAGGCCTCATCGAGACAACTCTTCCTGGATTCATTTATGTCTTAACCTTTGCCATATGGCGAGATCTAAATATCAGCATTTCCTCCGTTGTTGTCTCAGTCGTTATTCTTGCCGTCAGACATTTCATCAAAAAGCGTCCCTTGAGTCAGCTAGTTGGATCTCTTCTGGGAATTTGTTTGGCGATTTTTCTAACCCTTCGACCCGGTGGACAGGCAGCAGACTTCTACCTCAAGGACTTCTGGACTAATGGGCTTTATGGCTCAGTGCTATTGCTAAGCGTGCTTGTTAGATTCCCGCTAATTGGGTTGATGGTAGGCCTCATGACCAACCAGGGCCTTACTTGGCGCAAAGATCGTCGCAAGGTGAGATTTTTCGACCTAGTGACCATGCTTTGGGTTGGACTGTTCGCAACTCGGCTGGCAATTGAACTCCCCCTTTATTTCGTGGGAGACATAGTAACGCTGGGGTTTGTCAAGCTCGTTTTAGGGTTGCCTTTCTACCTAACCATGATTTGGGTGTCTTGGCTACTTCTTCGGAATGTGGTTGGCGCCCAACAAGATGGTAATTTGGACAGGTAGTTTTTTCGATTGTTGGTAGGAGCGGGCTTTTGTCCAAAATAGATAGTTTCGGGTCAAGTTCGGTATTAGAAGTTGGCGGGAATTCATTTCGCATCTTCCGTTTAGACAAGGTTGTCAAAGCGCAATTGCCTTACAGCTTAAAGATTCTGCTTGAGAATCTACTAAGGACAGAAGACGGCGCAAACATAACTGCAGATCACATAAATGCAATCGTGAACTGGGATCCAACAGCAGAGCCCGACACTGAAATTCAGTTCAGTCCCGCAAGAGTAATCATGCAGGACTTCACCGGTGTGCCATGCATCGTTGACTTAGCAACTATGCGTGAAGCGGTATCTGCTTTAGGTGGCGACCCAAAGAAGGTCAACCCACTAACCCCGGCTGAGCTAGTAATTGACCACTCGGTTGTAATTGATGTTGCTGGAAGTCCAGATGCTTTTGAACGGAATGTGGAATTTGAATATCAAAGAAACGGTGAACGATACCAATTCTTACGTTGGGGCCAAGGCGCTTTCAATGACTTCAAGGTAGTCCCACCTGGAACGGGAATCGTTCATCAGGTCAACATCGAATATTTGGCAAGAACCGTGATGACTCGTGAAGTAGCGGGGGAGATTCAGGCCTACCCCGATTCTTGCGTGGGTACAGATTCTCACACCACCATGGTTAACGGTCTTGGAGTTCTGGGCTGGGGTGTTGGAGGCATCGAAGCAGAGGCTGCCATGCTGGGCCAGCCGGTTTCAATGCTAATTCCGAAGGTTGTCGGATTCAAGCTAACCGGGTCCATTCCTACTGGAGCAACTGCAACAGATGTTGTGCTCACTATCACTGAAATGCTTCGAAAGCATGGAGTGGTAGGGAAGTTCGTTGAATTTTACGGCGCGGGAGTCGCATCTGTCCCATTAGCTAACCGAGCAACTATTGGAAACATGAGCCCTGAGTTTGGCTCAACTGTTGCTATTTTCCCAATTGATCAGGTAACCATCGATTATCTCCGGTCAACCGGAAGAGCTGAAGAGCAATTGGCTCTGATTGAAAGATATAGCAAAGTACAAGGGTTATGGCACGACGCAGATAGAGAAGCGGAATATAGCGAATACATTGAACTTGATCTTTCAACAGTGGTTCCATCTATCGCAGGTCCGAAGCGACCACAAGACAGAATTGTTTTAGCCGAAGCAAAAACAAAATTTGCTAAAGACATCCAAAGTTATAGCGCGGAAGCATCAAAGGCCAGCACTGTTGTCGGTGAAGACTACACAATTGATAACGGTTACGTAGCAATAGCCTCTATCACTTCATGCACCAATACGTCTAATCCATCCGTGATGATGGCCGCCGGTTTGCTAGCTCGAAAAGCTGTTGCAAAAGGGTTAACCAGCAAGCCTTGGGTAAAAACCTCGCTTGCGCCTGGTTCAAAAGTTGTTACAGAGTACTTTGATAAAGCCGGACTAACATCAGATCTGAACGGTCTCGGATTTGACTTGGTGGGTTATGGCTGCACAACGTGTATTGGTAATTCTGGGCCATTGAATCCAGCTATCTCTCAAACAATAAACGAACATGATTTGGCTGTTACCGCAGTTCTTTCTGGCAACAGGAATTTCGAGGGAAGAATAAATCCTGATGTCAAGATGAACTATCTTGCCTCACCTCCTCTAGTTGTGGCTTACGCTTTAGCCGGGACGATGGATTTTGACTTTGAGACAGACTCACTTGGGTTAGACAAGGAGGGCAATGCTGTATTACTAAAGGACATCTGGCCAACTCCTGAAGAGGTCCAAGAGACAATCGATAGAACTATCAGCTCAGACATGTTCAATCGCCAGTACGCTGGTGTCTTCGAGGGTGACGAAAGATGGAAGTCACTGCCAACTCCTGTCGGTGACACATTCAGCTGGGATCCAAAGAGTACTTACGTCAGAAAACCACCATACTTCGAAGGCATGGCAATGACTCCATCACGAGTCAATGACATCCTCGACGCTAGAGTACTTGCCAAGCTAGGCGATTCAGTAACAACTGACCACATAAGCCCAGCGGGGTCAATCAAGGCTGATTCACCAGCCGGAAAGTATCTCGCAGACCATGGTGTATCGAGAGTTGATTTCAATTCATATGGGTCAAGACGTGGAAATCATGAGGTCATGATTCGGGGAACTTTCGCAAATATTCGACTTCGTAATCAGTTGTTGGCTGATGTTGAGGGTGGATACACGAGGGACTTCACAACCGAGGCTGGACTGCAAAGCTTTATTTACGATGCTTCTAACAACTATCAAAGCCATGGAACTGCATTAGTAATCCTTGCCGGTAAAGAATATGGGTCTGGCTCTTCACGTGACTGGGCTGCCAAAGGAACTGCATTACTAGGAGTGAAAGCGGTCATCGCAGAAAGCTTTGAACGCATTCATCGCAGTAACTTGATCGGAATGGGTGTATTGCCGCTTCAATATTTACTCGGGGTCACTGCTGAAACTCTGAGCCTTGACGGAACAGAGTCCTTCACGATTACAGGGGTAACCGAGCTTAATTTCGGCGTGACTCCAAAGACACTTCAGGTAGTGGCAACGCCAACATCTCATTCGGGTTTAGGCAAAACTCCTACTACTTTCGATGTTTCACTTCGGATAGATACCCCTGGAGAAGCTGATTACTATCGTCACGGTGGAATTCTTCAATACGTGCTACGCAGCTTGGTCGGCTAGTAATGACGATCTTGAGTTCCATAAAATCACCCAGTGATTTGAAATCGCTCACCCTTCCGCAAATGCAAGAGCTTGCTCAAGAGATTCGTGATTACCTAATTGAAACTATTACCGCAACCGGAGGTCATCTGGGGCCGAACTTGGGTGTAGTTGAATTAACTCTCGCAATTCATCGAGTTTTCGATTCTCCTCAAGACAGCATCATATTCGATACCGGTCATCAGAGTTACGTGCATAAGTTAGTAACGGGACGCTCTGACCTCTCAACAATCAGAACTAAGGATGGCTTAGCTGGTTACCCACAGCGCTCTGAGTCGATTCACGATGTCGTCGAGTCTTCCCATGCTTCTTCATCGCTATCTTGGGCAGATGGCATTTCTAGGGCTTACAAGCTAACTGGGCAGTCAGATCGCGCAGTAGTCGCTGTAATTGGAGATGGAGCACTCACCGGAGGTATGGCTTGGGAGGCCCTCAACAACATCACTGATGATAACGATAGAAAACTTATTATTATCGTCAACGACAATGGCCGTTCATATGCCCCAACCATCGGTGGCCTTGCCAGGTATCTGAACAATGTTCGTACCGAACCCTTGTATAAGCGTATGTATCGCGTCTCCACTAGATTCTTTTCACACTTCGGCCCTCTAGGGCGCCTTGCTTATGCAACGCTCAGAGGCGCAGGTAAAGGTCTACTTGGCTCATTCACTCCAAAGAGCATGTTTCCAAATTTAGACCTGAAGTACATCGGTCCAATTGACGGACACGATCAGAATGCCATGGAGCAAGCCCTCCGACAAGCACAGAACTACGGTGCACCAGTAATTGTTCATGCCATCACACAAAAGGGTAGAGGCTTCCCACTCGCCGAGGATGACGTCGACGACCAGTTTCACGCCGTTGGACATATTGATCCAAAGACCGGCAAATCACTTGAGTCTAGCTCCACGCCTTCTTGGACATCGATCTTCAGTGACGAGATTGTTTCGCTAGCCAAATCAGATGAGAACATCGTCGGTTTGACGGGAGCGATGCTTATTCCGGTTGGCCTCAAGAAGTTTGCAGAAGAATTCCCTGCGAGAGTCTTCGATGTTGGCATCGCAGAACAGCACGCTGTTGCTTCTAGTGCTGGTCTGGCATTTGGAGGGCTACATCCAGTTGTTGCCATTTATGCCACGTTTATTAATAGAGCGTTTGATCAGGTGGTCATGGACGTGGCATTACATAAAGCAGGAGTGACTTTCGTTCTTGATAGAGCGGGAGTTACCGGCCCTGATGGCGCAAGCCACCATGGAATGTGGGATTTGGCTTTACTGCAAATAGTCCCAGGCATAGAAATCGCAGCACCTAGAGATGCCATCCGCCTCAAAGAAGAATTAGGTGAGGCTGTGGCTGTTAGCGACAGACCAACGGTCCTTCGCTTTCCTAAAGGAGCGGCCCCAGCCGACATTCCTGCTCTGAGAAGAATGAGTGACGGAGTTGAAGTTCTTGCAGAGGCTCCAAGCAAGGATGTTCTGCTAGTAGCGGTCGGTGCTATGGCTAGCGTTGCCATCAAAGTCGCAGAGCTGCTTAGGGCCCACGGTATTGGAGCTACGGTCATTGATCCACGCTGGGTAGTGCCTGTTCGCAAAAGCGTTATCGAAATGGCAGGAGAGCACCGATTGGTTGTCACTCTAGAAGATGGTGTCAGAGTTGGTGGTATAGGTACCAGAATTCGCCAAGATTTAAGAGCAGCCCAAATTGACACAGCCTTGAATGAGTTGGGATTGCCCGATGAGTTCCTGGAACATGCTTCTAGATCAGAGATTTTAGAACGAGTTGGTCTGACAGCACAGAACATCACGCAAGAAATTGTGGCCCAGGTGCTAGGAGCAAGAGTTCCACACGCCAAGCCGTTGGAAGAATCTAGGAATTCTAAGGAGTCTCAGGTATAGCCTCTGGTTCAGGAGGGCTTGTTGCAGCTAGACCCACGAGCAAAATATCAGACACATACTTGATTTGCCATTCACGCACTCTCTTCGAACGCAGGATGGATTCCAAAGTTCCAAAATCAAGTGGTGTTGGCGGTTCAAAACACAAACCTCTAATAACTTCCGGGCTAATAATGTTTTCAGAAGGAATCTTTAGTTCAGAAGAAAGCTTCGCAATTAGCGCTTTACATGTAAGCAATCTCGCATTAGCTTCAGGGAATTTCTGAGACCAATTTCTATGGTTTGGAATACCGGTGCTCTTGACACGCAGCTCAACGAGATTCTTATCAGCTGTTCCGTCAGAAAGAGCCTTCCACCATACATCTAGGTAGGTTCTGCTTGCCCTACCAGAAAATGTTCTCAGTGAAGCAAGTTCTGATTTAGTTCTTGGGGCTGCTTTCACCGCTGCAATAATTGCAGAATCAGGGATTAACCTGCCGGGACTGATGTCCTTCTCAATGGCCAATGTCTCTCGCGCTTCCCATAGGTACTTTGCAACTGTCAGCGACCTTTGGTCTTTGATTTCGTGCAATCCATTCATTGCTCTCCATCGATCGGTTTTTACTTCCTTGATACTGGGAAGGAGTAGGAACGCGAATTCTTGCTCTGCGATAATCATTCGATCACGATCTATCAAGTCTTGCTCAACGCATTTCCAGAGATCAAATAGAACGTCAACATCTAAGGCAGCGTAATCTAGCCAGGCATTAGGGAGTGGGCGAATGCTCCAATCAACAGCAGAGTGCTCTTTTGCCAGTTTTAGATTTAGATAGTGCTCGGTTATGGTGCCAAGGGCAACTCTTGGTAGCCCGAGTATCCGAGATGCCAATTCAGTATCCAAAATCTGAGTCGGAACTAAATCGCACTCGGCCAAGCAAGCCAGATCCTGTGTGGCCGCGTGAATAATCCAAGGTTTACTGTTCGCGGATTCAGCGAGAGCGTGCCAAGAAGTTTTGGAAAAGTCGGCTGTGGGGTCGATTAGGTATATTTTTGATGCCGGTATCGCAATTTGGATTAGGTATGCCTTTTGTCCATATCGAAAACCGCTAGCGCGTTCAGCATCGATACATATTGGGCCATCGTAGCCTCTCAGATCTTCTACTAGGTGATTAACCGCAGAGTCTGATTCAATGAATGTTACAGGTAGTCTTGGCTCGTTTAGCGGAGTGCTGTCGGAAGTAAGTGTTTCGTCACTCATTGAGCTCTTGCAATGCGAGCGACGCCTTCGCCACCTATTTCAAACCCAGCCATTCCCGAGATGAGGTCTTGCCAAGCTGCAAGATGGGGTCCAAGGTCATCCTCTTGAGGTGACCAAGATGCCCTGATCTCGATCTCAGTCTGTTCGCGGTCGGTTGCCAGTGCACCCATTCCAGTGGAAGACATTTTGGTGACAGTACCAGCTTCGTGGCTGAACTTTGCCCCTCTATGTTCAAGGGCACGCATTAGCCAATGCCACCAATAGTTGGCGGCGTCGTCCTGGATACCCACATCGTTTTCAAGAGGTGATTTGCCGTAGGCAATTACCCTCATGTTGGATCCCCAAGTTTCAAACTCTTTTGGATCAAATAGGAAAACAATTCTGCCAACTCCACGATTCATCGGGGTATCTGCAGGATTTGGAACCTGAGCAGAGAAAGCAAGAGCGATAGGAGCGATATCCTTAGGCGCAGGGATTTGAAGTGTCTCCAGCTCAGGTCTCAGCATTGAATCAGTAAGGCCCATGGCTGCCAATTTAAACTGGTCAGGGGCCTCGTGGTCCAACTTATACAAACTCATCTGTTCTAGGCTAAATGGCATGGGTCTCCGATTTACCCTGCCACGCCGCAAAGGAAACTCGACATGAGATTATTAGTGCCAATAGTAGCGGCGCTTCGTCTGCTGTGGCTCGGGAAAAGCATTCAGGGCGATTTTTCGATTGTTCGAGTAATTAGCGACAATGAGTCTCTATTTGTTTTTCTACCCGCGAACGCCGATACCGAATCAACAGCAAAGCTTAGTTTGTTCTGGAATTCTCGCGCTGGTCACGCCATAGTCCAGAGGTCATCCGAAGGTGATGAAGTTGGACTCAGGAGATTCAGAGTCTTGCGTAACATGGGTGAACCCATCACACCAGTTTCTGGAGCTTGGCTCTCAGGCTGGCTTGGTGAAAACGGAGATGATTTTGGATTTCATTCTGGCTTGATTGGCTGTATGTATCACAACCATTTTTGTCAGTTACCTAATGGAACTCAAGCATTCAGATTGGATGGAGATGCTTCAAAATGGGTGATTCACATCCACGGACGAAAAGCCTCTTACGCAGAAACACTTCGTAATGCCCAGCAATTTGAATCTTTGGGTTTCACTCAGCTAGCTATTTCTCATGAAAGCGATGACAAGCCATTCGGCTTGGGTAAGAGACGAACCGCTTTAGGGGAGAGGGAATGGCGCCAAGTAAGCTCGGCGGTTGACTACGCGAGAAATAACGGAGCGCAAAACATTATCCTTTTCGGATGGTCACTAGGCGGATTATTTATCAATCAATTTCTCAAAATGTCATCTGACCTTTCGAAAGTGCGAGCCGTAATATTCGACTCTCCTCTGCTGGACTATCGCTCTACACTACAGTTGCAAGCAGGGCGGAGCGGTTATGCACGAGACCTGGCTGATCGAGTTATTCGGGTGTTGAAGTCCAGTCCGATGATTCCGTTACTTGGATTCCCCAATGTGGACGTCGCAAGATTATCCTCACTAGATGAGCCACTTCCAACTTCAATTCCAGCGCTACTATTTTTCTCATCGAATGACGGCTTCGTATCAATGAACGGTGTTTATCGCTACCGAGAATTGAATCCGAAGACCAAACTTGTTGAAATCTTTGGCGCGAGGCACTGTCGTTTATTCAATGAAAACTTAAATAAGTACCAAAAAGAAATTGGAAAGTTTATTGATGCATTGCAAATCTAAACAAAAAAGTAGTCTCATGTTTCAAGACCTGTATGGCACTTCCCTTAGCACCCACGTCCTTTAGGAATTTTTCGGCTAGCTCCCTGGCAAGCAGTATGCCAGTCGCATTGGAGACTGTGAGACATATTTCGTCTATTAGTCCAGCTTCAACAAGAGCAGCCCCTGCTGAGACACCTGATTCAACGACGATACGTGAGAAGGCATACTCTCTGCAGAAATCTTGAAGCCATTTTGCCAGATCACCCTCAGTGGGATTAAGCGCAAGGGTATTTGCATTTCCGTACTTTACGTTCGGAGTAGTCACGTAGACAACTTGTTCACTGAGAGATTCAGTGATGGGACAGGCAAGATGCGATTGTCTGGTCAGCAAAAGCATAGGAGCTTGCTTAGAGGCCTTTAGTTGCTCCTCTCTCGCTGTTAGTCCTGTGCAAACGATCAAGTCTGAAACAGAACGAATAACTCGTAGAAAGAACCTGTCCACATCACTTGTCAACAAGTTGCTATTTGTCTCTTCGCAATTGGCGCTGATCACGTAGTTCCAGCGAAAACCCTTTAGAGGTGGATACAAGCTAATAGCGTCATTTTCTGACTCAACGAAAATGTTTCGTTCTTTAGGAAATATTTCCGTTACGTTCACGACGACTTCTCGCGTACCTGTCTCTTGATCCTGCTTAACATTCCATGCATCCCTCTAATTCGAAGAGGAGAAACAAGAGTAGTAAGTCCAAGAGACGCTACAAACGAGTCATCAAAACTCAGGACAGAGTCAATTGTTTGCTGGTCTAACGCGCTCTTCAAAATAGCCGCAAATCCCCTGGTAGTTGGTGCCTCGCTTGGAGCTGTCAGAAATACTGAGACGAGATTTCCTTCAACCTCAACGAAGAGATAGACCGGTGATTGACACTCTTCAACCCTCTCCAACAGGTTTGGATGATCTTTGTATTTGCTCGGGAGGTCTGGAAGCGAATCTGCATACTCGAGTAAGAGTTCAAGTCTGGCTCTTTCAGGAACTTCATTGAAGACATCAATGACAGCTTGACCTTCCCGGGTTATGTCCGTCAAACTAAAAACCATGCTGGAAGCTCACCGGGTTCAGTTCCTTTGACTATCGGCACACGGACTGCGGAACCCCACTCTGTCCAAGATCCGTCATAGTTGCGTACCGTTTGAATCCCGAGAAGATACTTTAGAACAAACCAGGTGTGGCTCGAGCGCTCACCAATCCGACAGTAAGTGATGACGTCGCTTGCTTCAGAAATTCCGGCGTCCACCCGATACAACTGGTTTAGCTCTTCATAAGTTCTAAAAGTTTGATCTTCGTTTACGGCCTTGCTCCAAGGCACCGAAGCGGCGGTAGGAATATGTCCGCCACGAAGAGCGCCCTCTTCGGGATAATCGGGCATGTGAGTTCTCTCGCCGGAATACTCCTGAGAGCTCCTCACGTCAATGATTGGTTTTCCAAAATGCTGCAAGACATCGTCTTTGAACGCACGAATGGTTTTGTCGTCGCGATCAACTACAGGGTAAACAGAGGGGGAGCGTACTGATTTGTACTGAGTGAGCTCACGACCCTCAGCGATCCACTTTGCTCGTCCACCATCCATAATTGCAATGTGCTCGTGCCCAAACAGTTTCAGAACCCAGAAGGCGTAGGTCGCCCACCAGTTGCTCTTGTCGCCGTAAATAACAATCTTGTCTTCCCGTGATATTCCCTTAGCGGAAAGCAATTTTGCCATGTCCGAACCACTTAGGTAGTCGCGAGTTATCGGGTGATTTAGTTCAGTGTGCCAGTCGAGTTTTACTGCTCCTGGAATGTGTCCAGTTTCATACAACAAAATGTCTTCATCACATTCAACCAGGACTAAGCCGGGTTGGCTTATGTTGTCTTGGACCCAATTTGTTGAAACCAACACCTCAGGGTGAGCAAATGAGTTGAAGTTGCTGTTCTGCTCTGCTGTGAAGGGCAAGAGATCTCCTCGTGTGGTTTTAGAATGGACTCGCGATACTTCTATTCTTACAAATAGTGTCCGCAAATAGAATGGCTAAAAGCGAATGCTTCTTAATGTTTCGGACCTAAACACCCAGGTCACAGTGCCTGAACTGCTGGCTGAACTTGTCCCACCGCTCGAGTTCTCCAAAGTCACATTCTCCACATACCTTCCGGATCCCAATTTTCCTTCACAGTCGGTCGCCGCTCGATTAGCTTCTGATTTTGCGAAGGGAACATCCAAGAAAGTAGGGAAAAATCTAGGGATCTATCTAGATGGCGGCTTTGGTGTGGGTAAAACGCACTTACTTGCCGCCACTTTCCATGCAAGTAAGGGAAAGAAGATTTTTGGATCGTTTATTGCCTATACCAGCATCATTGGCTACCTAGGTTTTGCTGAGGCAGTAAAAGAGTTCGGTAACTTCGACCTTTTATGCATTGATGAATTCGAGCTCGACGATCCCGGCGACACCATGATCATGTCGCGTTTTCTAAAGGAATTGGCAAACAAGGGGGTTAGGTTCGCCGCTACATCAAACACACCGCCAACTGCTCTCGGAGCAGGGCGGTTCGCAGCAGATAGCTTTCAAAGAGAGATTCAGTCTGTTGCCAATCGGTTCGAAATGGTTCGAATCGACGGTGAGGACTACCGTCACCGAAATGCGACTTACAATTTTGAACCGATAAGCGCAAAAGACTTAGCTCTGTTTGAGAGTCACTCTGCATCGTCCACCATTCTCAAGATATCTTTTGACGACCTGCTCCGCTTTTTGGCCTCTATTCACCAATCTCGTTACGCAAAGGTGGCAGAACAGTTTGCCGTATTGGTGCTAGAAGATGTGAGGCTTATCGAAGACCAATTCGAGGGCATTCGGTTAGTGAGCTTTATCGACCGCTGTTACGAGGCAGGCATTTCGTTGCGTTATTCCGGTCAAGATCTAGCACATGTGTTCCGCGAGGATCATCTTGCTGGGGCATATCGGAAGAAATATTTGCGCTGCCTATCTCGTCTTTTCGCTATGACTCAACGTGAACTAGCCTGAAAGTTTTTACATTCACGAAACATTTCTAGGTGTTTCCCGAAACATCCTTAAAGCATTCTTGGTACAACACCAAACGGGATTATTCATTGGAGGAAATCATGGATCAAGGAAACACCGCATTTGTATTGATATCAGCAGCTCTAGTACTGCTGATGACTCCAGGCTTGGCATTCTTTTATGGAGGAATGGTTAAGGCTAAATCAGTAGTAAGCATGATGATGCTTTCTTGGGGATCCCTTGGACTCGTTGGAGTGCTTTGGGTTCTTTATGGCTATGCAATCGGTTTCGCAAGTTCAGATAGTTCCAGCTACGTCGGTATCCCCGGTTGGTTTGGCTTTGACACAGCGTCATTTGGTTTGACCGCTGAAACAAATGCTGCCCTAGTCCCGACGGAAGCCGCGCACCCAACAATGGCTTTTGTAGCATTCCAGGCCACTTTTGCGATTATTACTGTCGCGCTAATCTCTGGAGCTATCGCTGACCGTGCCAAATTTGGTGCTTGGATGATTTTTGCTGGAATCTGGGCTACTGTCGTCTACTTCCCTGTAGCTAACTGGGTGTTCAACTTCGGTGCGGCTGCGGACCACCACGATGGTGGTTGGTTGGTGCAATTAGGGGTCATTGACTTCGCTGGTGGAACTGCCGTTCACATCAATGCTGGGGCTGCCGGTTTGGCCCTTGCGCTAGTACTTGGTAAGAGATTTGGTTTCAGCAAGGGAATCACTCAGCCACACAACGTTCCGTTGACATTGCTTGGTGTTGCTCTTTTATGGTTTGGCTGGTTTGGCTTCAACGCAGGTAGCGAGCTAGGTGCAGACGGAGTGGCATCGATTGCATTCATCAACACACTCGCAGCTCCTGCAGCCGCGATGGTTGGTTGGATCATTGTTGAAAAAATGCGGCACGGAAAAGCTACTTCAATCGGCGCTGGCTCTGGAGCTGTAGCGGGTCTTGTTGCGATTACCCCAGCCTGTGCGGCTCTGGACCCAGTTTGGGGAATGGTGCTAGGTTTCATAGCCGGAGCACTCTGTGCATTGGCTATTGACCTGAAGTTCGCGCTAGGGTTCGACGACTCTCTCGACGTGGTCGGTATTCACCTCGTCGGCGGCATTGTTGGGACTTTGTTTATCGGGGCATTTGGACGCGGCGTGGGTTTCGCCTTCGGCAACGACTTCAGCCAACTTGGCAAACAAGCGATAGGTGCGGGAGCTGTCCTGGCTTACTCATTCATCCTAGCCTTCGTTATCGGTTGGGTTATTGAGAAGACCATTGGTTTCCGAGTCAAAGCTGAGGATGAAATAGCGGGAATTGACACAGTGGTCCACGGTGAAGAGGCTTATGCCTTTGGAAACGATCGAGTATAAATAGGCCTTAAACAAGGCCCCTACGGTGGATCATTTCCACGGCAGGGGCCTACCTTTTGACGAAGTTTGGCTAAATCGGTTAGAGTTCTATTTGTCTTGAATAAAGACATGCGGATGTGGCTCAGTTGGTAGAGCACAACCTTGCCAAGGTTGGGGTCGCGAGTTCGAATCTCGTCATCCGCTCGAAGCGGGCTAAACCAAGACTCGTGAAGCATGGTGGAGTGGCTGAGCGGCCCAAAGCAACAGCCTGCAAAGCTGTCAACCCACGGGTTCAAATCCCGTCTCCACCTCCAAGATTTACCTACGGACGATTGGCGCAGTGGTAGCGCACTTCCTTGACATGGAAGGGGTCACTGGTTCGAACCCAGTATCGTCCACCAGATATAAAAGTAGGTGACTATGAGGAAACTCAAAAAGTACTTCAAGGTTTTCGGAGTTCCAGTAAATCCAAGTCCTCTTCGAGAGGTATTTCTTAAGACCTTTGACACACGCAATGAAGCTGATCTCTTCATTTCTACTCTTCACAAATTGCACAGTGAGGGGGAGCCCGTTTACAAGGAATTCCGAATCAAGATCGGTGCCTACCGTAACGAAAAGTAGTTCACGGATTAGAGGTTTCTGCAGAGATTGCCAGGCAATTCCCATGAGCACCTCTTAAGCCCCTTTGATAGTCTTTCGTTATGAATCGGAAGACTTGGCTAAAGATTTTTGTCACCACAGCCCTTTTTGGCGCGCAAATAGTTTCAGTGCAGAACTCTGCGATCGCTGTACCTCTGGTCTTGCCTGCGCCTGGTCTTGTTCAGGTGTCTGTGGGCTCAAATTCCACTTGTGCCATTCGCGCAGCTGATGATCTTTACTGCGCAGGATCAAACACTTTTGGACAGCTAGGAAACGGCAACAATATTG
Organism: Actinomycetota bacterium; assembly: GCA_009921165.1. Classification (GTDB taxonomy): domain Bacteria; phylum Actinomycetota; class Actinomycetes; order Actinomycetales; family Microbacteriaceae; genus Rhodoluna. The sequence goes on from RFYI01000001.1 coordinate 31,651, forward strand.
GAACTAGCGAACCCCAAAAAGTTTTGGGCATTTCAAATGTTGCTTCAGTTAGCGTCGGCACAACAAGCGCTTGCGCCGTAACCACAAATGGGAATCTTTACTGTTGGGGTGAAAACACCAATGGACAACTCGGTATTGGAAACAAAGAGAACAAGAATCTTCCAACTCTTGTATCCGGATTAGTTAACATCGTCGCAGTATCTGTTGGAACTAATTTTGCATGCGCGCTTAGTAACACAGGCGTTGTTTCATGTTGGGGTGGCAACGATGTTGGACAACTAACCAATGCCTCAAAGCAAGACAGCACGACTCCACAAATCACTTCGCTCACTCCTTCGGGAATAAGTTCGTTGAACGCCAGTGGCAAACGTGTTTGTGTTTTAGCTACAGAGGTCTACTGTTGGGGTGAATTTGAATCCTTTATTTTTCCCAGTGAAACACGAAATTGGATTCCCACGAAAGTTACAGGGTCCTCGGGAGCATCAAGTGTGACCTTGGGCGGAAATTTCGGCTGTCTTACATTTCCTAATTCCGTTTCTTGTTGGGGTGCCAACGAGCACGGACAGCTGGGTAACGGCACAAGGGAACAATCTGCTCAACTAGTTCCTGTCTCAAACATCACCTCAATTGATGCGAACGGCGATAGTTTCTGTTGGGGTGAAAATAGTTCTGGCCAACTTGGAGTTAGTACAAAAGTAGATCAGCTCACTAGGATTCCAACTGGTGCTGCTGCGTCAATTGCAATAGATGCAGGCTTGAACACGTTCTGCGCACTGACTGCCCTTGGAAACATCGCATGTCTCGGGGACAACTCCTCAGGTCAGTCGGGTTACCTGATCAGTAGTCCTTCTCCATTAGCTATTTCGGCTTGGGATCCTATGTCTAAGGTTTCAACAGGATCCAATACAACTTGCGCTCTAACTTCTGCTGGCGCGATCAAATGCTGGGGAACGTTAGTACCGGTGATCCCGAAGGGGCTTAGTTTTTCGGATGTCTCGGTTGGAAGCTCAAGCGCCTGTGTTGCCACAACAGCGAAGAAGGTGATGTGCTGGGGGTCGAATAGTTCGGGTCAACTGGGCGACAATTCCAATCGATCTGCAACAACTATGGTCGAATTGTCGAGCACAAATTTAAACTTCACCCGAGTCGCAGTCGGGAGCAGACATGCCTGTGCCGTTACAAGTGATGGACTTGTTTATTGTTGGGGGGATAACTCAAGACTTCAGCTAGGTTCAACTGGAGCGGACACAAAGATTCCAAAATCGGTACCTGGAATTGGGGACGCAATCGGGTTAGCCGTGGGAGACAATCACAACTGCATTCAGAGATCAGGTGGAGACATCACTTGTTGGGGAGATAACTCCAAGAAGCAAATTAGTTCTGCTTCTTCCACAACACTCACTCCGACTGACATGTCGGTTAAAGCCGTTACCAATTTCGCTTTAGGAAGTTACAATACTTGCCTGCTAAATGCGGCAAAAACTCTGCAATGCTTAGGTGACAACTCCAAGAAGCAATCGCCTAGTTCAATCGCCGGTACCTACGTCGGTGTATCAGCAAGCGCAAATACAGTCTGCGCAATCAATACAGATTCAAATGTTTTCTGTTTCGGAGCGGCGGACTCAAGCAAACTGGGGTCTACAACAGTTGATTCTGCGTTACCAATTCAGATAGCGGGAGCTACAGCAGTCAGTGTCTCGGTTGGAAGTCAACATGCTTGCCTAATTTCAAGCACTGGAAGGTTGAGTTGTTGGGGCTCCAATAGTTCTGGTCAACTTGGTTCAAGTTTCGGCTTCCCAAGCGCATTTGATGATATTTCTGTTGCCATCACGGGCAGGCTTGCTGTTGGAGAGACACTTGTTCCGGTTGTGACTAGTAGAGAAGCAACTGCTACATACTCGTATGTTTGGAAGAGAGCAACAGCGAGCAACGGACCATTCGCGGTCTTGGCTTCACAAACAGATCAAAACCTTACTTCATCTTCGAACGACCTAGGAAGATGGTTCGCCGTCGAGGTCAAGCAAACAAAGTGGGGGATTACCTCTAGCTCATACCTTAGCGAAGCTGTGGGACCAATCTCGCCCGCTATTCGATTACTCAATACACCTACACCTACACTCAGTGGATCAAATCGAGTTGGCAAGTACCAAATTGCAAACGCTGGTCAATGGGATTCAGGAACTACGCTAACGTTCCAGTGGTACAGAGGATCATCAGTCATTAAAGGTGCCAATCGTTCGATGTATCAACTAACCAAGGCTGACGTTGGGAAACAAATCTCTGTCTCTGTGACAGGGTTCAAAATTGGTTTACCGAAAATTGTCAAGAAATCATTGAAGACAGCAAAAATTCTTCGTTAGCCAGCAATGTTTGTGCCAACAAGGTGACCGATTGCATATGTAATACCCATGGTCATGAGGCTGACTATCAAATTCCGTAGAATTCCACGACTTGACTTAGCACCACCAATTTTTGCACCTACGTACCCAGTTAGAATCAACGCTGCGACAACTGCCCCAACGGTAGCTTGAATGCGAAGCTCAGTCCAAGGACCAGCGACCGCAAGCAGCGGTAGGAGGCCGCCAACCGCAAAAGCAACAAACGAAGATAAGGCAGCTTGTAGCGGGCTCACATGATGATCAGAATCAATACCAAGCTCGGCCTCAGCATGAGCCTTCAGAGCATTCTTGGCAGTGAGTTCTTCAGCCACTTTGATTGCCAGTTTTGGCGAAATTCCCTTTTGTTCATAGAACCAAGCGAGTTCTCTGAGTTCTCCCTCCGGATTGGTAGCTAACTCATCGCGTTCGACTTGAAGCGCAGCTTTCTCACTGTCTCTTTGTGCGCTTACCGAAGTATATTCACCGCCAGCCATCGAGATGGAACCTGCTACTACCGCCGCTACGCCAGCGATCAGTATCGTGCCAGATGTGACGCCTGGCGATGCTGCTACACCTAGAACCAGGCCGGAAGTGGACATGATTCCATCATTGGCACCTAGTACTCCTGCTCTAAGCCAATTCAATTTTGCTGCCATTGAATTGCGGTTAAATTCAACAGAGGCGAGGGTTGCATCAATGATTGGATCGTTAGGTTTGGTCATACCAACCACAAAACACTACTTTTCGCGGATTATCTAGCAAGGCACGCCTAACCTGTCTGGAATAGACTTGAAGCACTGACGCAAACGGAGCAATTTTGAACAGCAACGAACAGATATCGATCACCCTTGAAGGTAAAGACACCCAAGTTGACTCTAATTCAACTGGTTTCACGCTATTCAGTGAAAAAACCATCGTTGCCTTGAGGGTTAATGGAGAACTCAAAGACCTAGCGCACACAGTCAGCGAAGCTGATGTAGTCGAAGGTGTGAGCATCGAAAGCGTTGACGGACTGAGCATTCTTAGACATTCAACTGCCCACGTTCTTGCTCAAGCTGTTCAGAACATCAATCCAGAAGCAAAGTTGGGAATTGGACCTCCAATCAAAGACGGTTTCTACTATGACTTTGATGTTGAGAAGCCTTTCACTCCAGAAGATTTGAAGGCATTAGAGAAAGAGATGGATCGCATTGTTAGAAGCGGTCAACGTTTTCTTCGTCGAGTTACCAATGAAGTGGCGGCATCTGAGGAACTCCGAAACGAGCCATACAAATTAGAACTCATTGGCTTGAAGTCCGGCACAGACATTGGGGAGGCTGCTGCTGAGGTAGGTTCCGGAGAGTTAACGATCTATGATAACTACGATGTCAAAGCTGATGAAGTGGTCTGGAAAGACCTTTGTAGGGGACCCCATCTTCCTAACACCCGAATGATAGGCAACGGTTTCGCTCTTACGAGACTAGCTGCAGCTTATTGGCGCGGTAATGAAAACAACAAGCAACTACAGAGAATTTATGGGACAGCATGGCCAAGCAAAGAGCAACTCAAAGAACATCAGGTCTATCTCGAGGAGGCAGCAAAAAGAGATCACCGCCGTTTAGGTGCTGAGCTAGATCTGTTCTCCTTTCCTGAGGAGATTGGTTCTGGGCTTGCCGTTTTCCATCCACGCGGCGGAATAATTCGTAAAGTCATGGAGGACTACTCGAGAGATCGTCATGCACAAAGTGGTTATGAATTTGTATACAGCCCTCACGTCACCAAAGCGAATCTATTTCAAACATCAGGTCACCTAGAGTGGTACGCCGATGGAATGTTTCCTCCTCTGCAGCTTGACGAAGAACGAGATGAGGAGGGCAACATAAAGAAGCAGGCTCAGGACTACTACTTGAAGCCAATGAACTGTCCGTTCCACTGCTTGATTTACAAATCTCAGGCTCGCTCTTATAGAGACCTTCCATTGCGCATGTTCGAGTTTGGTACCGTGTACCGTTATGAAAAATCTGGCGTGCTTCATGGAATAACTAGAGCGCGAGGTTTCACACAAGATGATGCACACCTCTATGTCGCTAGAGAAAGCATCGAGGTCGAGTTATCGAATGTTCTAACTTTCGTTCTCGATTTGCTTCGTGATTATGGACTCACAGATTTCTATCTCGAACTTTCTACTAAGGAGGAAGGAAATCCAAAGTTTGTGGGTTCTCCTGAAATTTGGGAAGAAGCTACAGCGACACTCGAACGTGTTGCCACGGATTCAGGTTTGAAACTGGTACCAGATCCAGGTGGCGCAGCATTCTACGGACCTAAAATATCCGTTCAAGCCAAGGATGCGATTGGTCGAACATGGCAAATGTCAACTATCCAACTCGACTTCAACTTGCCAGAACGCTTTGATCTTGAATACACCGCGCCAGATGGATCTAAGCAAAGACCAGTAATGATTCACCGCGCACTATTTGGCTCAATTGAGAGATTCTTTGGAGTTCTTACTGAGCATTATGCTGGCCACTTTCCTCCATGGTTGGCTCCAGTGCAAGTTGTTGGAGTTCCAGTTGCTGATGAATTCTCCGACTACCTACACGGAATAGCCTCTGAACTCAAAGCAGCAGGCGTTCGCATACAGATAGACGACAGTGACGAGCGAATGCAGAAGAAAATTCGCAATCATACTTTAGCTAAAGTGCCATTCATGCTTATAGCCGGTGCAGAGGATCAAGCACAAGGTGCAGTTTCCTTCAGATTTAGAGATGGCTCGCAGACTAATGGTGTACCGAGACAAGAGGCCATCGGCCGCATATTGAAGGACATTTCAGAAAAAGTTCAGGTCTAATGAATCATTCGGAAGAATATGAGGACGCATCAATCCTTCAGGGTGTTCCTGACGCTTTCCAACGACTGTGGACCCCCCATCGACTTGTCTACATTCAAACTGGCACGCAGCCTTCCGATGACCAATGCCCATTCTGTATTGCTCCAAACCTCACTGACGAACAGGCCTTGATAGTGCATCGGGGAATTACCTGCTTCGTCTTGCTCAATCTCTATCCATACAATTCAGGTCATCTTCTCGTAGTTCCGTATCGCCACATCCCTAACTACACAGACGCCAATGACATAGAAGTTGCAGAATACGCAGCTCTGACCCAAAAGGCAATGACCGTACTAACTTCGATCGGTGGAGCACACGGGTTCAACATTGGCATGAATCAAGGAGCCGTCGCAGGTGCCGGCATTGCTGCGCACCTGCATCAACACATAGTTCCTAGATGGCGTAATGACGCGAATTTCTTCCCTATCATTGCTCAAACGAAAGCATTGCCCCGGCTTCTGGGCGATGTGAGGACAGAAATTGCTTCGGCCTGGCGTCAAATCTCGTAACTCATGAGCATTGTTAGCGGTTGAGGTTTAGACTTATTTCATGTCGGATAACAAAAACAACTCAACTCCTCTTGTCAAACGCGGCCTAGCAGAGATGCTTAAGGGTGGTGTCATTATGGACGTCGTCACGGCAGATCAAGCTAAAATCGCGGAAGACGCCGGAGCTGTTGCTGTGATGGCGCTGGAACGCGTTCCTGCAGACATTCGTGCGCAAGGGGGCGTCGCCCGAATGAGCGATCCGGATTTAATTGATCAGATTATCGCTTCAGTATCGATACCAGTTATGGCGAAGGCTCGTATTGGTCATTTCGTTGAAGCTCAGATTCTTCAATCCCTGAAGGTGGATTACATCGATGAGTCTGAAGTACTTTCACCGGCAGATTACATAAATCACATAGACAAATGGCGTTTCGATGTTCCATTCGTATGTGGAGCTACCAACTTAGGAGAAGCTCTTCGAAGAATCACTGAAGGGGCTGCCATGATCAGGTCCAAAGGTGAAGCCGGCACAGGCGATGTTAGCGAGGCCACAAAACACATTCGAACCATTCTTGCGGAAGTTCGTGCTCTCAGTGCAAAGACAGAAGATGAGTTATACGTAGCTGCCAAGGAACTGCAAGCTCCTTTCGAATTAGTTAGGGAAGTAGCTAGGACTAAGAAACTTCCAGTTGTCTTGTTTACCGCCGGAGGGGTTGCAACGCCGGCCGATGCAGCTCTAATGATGCAACTCGGTGCTGACGGTGTATTTGTAGGTTCTGGAATTTTCAAATCTGGTAATCCAGCGGCTCGAGCAGCAGCGATAGTCAAGGCGACAACCTCTTATGACGATCCTGAAGTCCTTGCACAGGTTTCTCGTGGATTGGGAGAAGCAATGGTTGGCATAAATGTTGCAGACATCCCTGCTCCGCACCGTCTCGCTGACCGCGGCTGGTAATAATTGGGCCCTATTGGTGTCCTATCCCTGCAGGGTGATTTCAGAGAGCATCTTGAAGTTCTCAACGCTCTCTCAGTCCCGACTGTTCGAGTCCGGACGCCTGAAGATCTAGCGGGAATATCCGGGCTAATAATCCCTGGCGGTGAAAGCACGGTCATTGACAAACTCAGCAAGATTTATGAACTCAGTATCCCCATAAAAGCACTAGTAGCTGAAGGTTTGCCCGTCTTTGGAACCTGCGCCGGTCTAATCATGTTGGCAAATGAGCTACTCGATGCGACCGAGTCCCAAGAGACTTTTGGAGGACTAGATGTGGTTGTTCAACGTAACGCATTTGGCTCACAGGTTGACTCATTCGAGACCGAACTTGATTTCAAGGGCATTGCTAGGAAGATTTCGGCGGCCTTCATACGCGCACCAATAGTGTCAAGCGTAGGTCCAGATGTTGACATCCTGTCTACATTACCCAACGGTCAAATAGTCGCTGTGAGACAAGGAAACCTACTTGGAATAAGTTTTCACCCAGAAATCTGTGAAGAATATGCAGTTCACGAATATTTCGTAGCAATGTGTAGAACTGCAAAATTCGCTGCTTCTAACTAAACTTGGACTGAAATCACTTACTAGGAGCATCATGTCCGGCCATTCAAAATGGGCTACCACTAAACACAAAAAGGCTGTCATCGACAGTCGCAGAGCAAAGCTTTTCGCAAAGCTCATTAAAAACATCGAAGTAGCTGCTCGAATGGGTGGCCCTGATCTTGACGGAAACCCTACACTTTATGATGCAGTGCAGAAGGGGCGAAAATCATCGCTGCCCAATGACAATATCGACAGAGCGATCAAACGCGGAGCAGGACTCGATGGCGGCGCAGTTGACTATCAAACCATCATGTATGAGGGCTATGGACCAAACGGCGTGGCTCTACTAATCGAATGTCTTACCGATAACAAAAATAGAGCCGCAGCAGATGTTCGGCTTGCAGTAACAAGAAACGGTGGGACGATGGCGGATCCCGGTTCTGTGTCTTATCAATTTAGCCGCAAAGGTGTAATCGTCGTTGAGAAAACTGCAAGTACAACCGAAGATTCAATTCTTGAGGCTGTCTTAGAGTTCGGCGTGGATGACATCCAAGACAGAACTGAACAAATATTCATAACTACGGATCCATCCCAAATGGTAGCTGTTCGTTTGGCATTGCAAACAGCAGGAATTGACTATGAATCTGCTGACGTTGAATTTATTTCGTCAATGCCAGTTCAAGTTGATGTCGATACAGCGCGAAAGGTAATAGCCCTAATTGATGCGTTGGAAGATTCCGATGAGGTCCAAAACGTTTATTCGAATTTGGACATGTCCGCAGAAGTAGCGGCCGAATTAGAAGCTGAGTGATTTGAATCAGATTGTCTTAGGAATTGATCCTGGGCTAACCCGTTGCGGTTTTGGTGTCATTTCAAGACGTTCATCTCGGGAAGTTAGCTTCGTAAAAGTTGGAGTTATCCAATCGTCCTCAAAGATGGAGTTGACCGAGAGAATTGCCTCAATTGGCTCTGCAGTCGCCAAACTCTTAGATGACAGCAAACCCGATCAAGTCGCCATCGAAAGAGTATTCGCGCAACAAAACATGCACACGGTAATGGGTGTGGCTCAGATTTCCGGCGTAGTCGTCTACTTATGCCACGAGAGAAAAATTCCAGTAACCTTTTACACTCCCACGGAAGTCAAAGCTGCTGTTACTGGCAGTGGGAGGGCGAATAAGTCTCAGGTGACCAACATGGTTATGAAGATTTTGAAGTTGAAGACAATGCCAAAGCCTGCCGACGCTGCCGACGCACTCGCAATTGCTATCACTGCCGCCTGGCGCGGAGGTAACCAAATCTTGGATAAGTCGAAAAACACGGTAGAGACAGCAGCGCAGCAAAAATGGCGAACAGCTATCTCCGCATCCAAGAAACTTTGAATGCTGAGAGTTAGTCTTTACCTGTGATTGCCTCACTTAAAGGAATAGTAACCAGATCATCACTCGGTCAAGTAGTGCTCGAGGTTCACGATGTTGGTTATATTGTTCATCTGACCCTCGATGCAAGTTCGAAGATCTCCTCAGGGGATTCGTTATCGCTAAATATTGCGCATGTAATAAAGGAGGATTCTGAAACGCTGTACGGTTTCTTAGCAATTGAAGAATTGGAAGCGTTTCAACTACTCTGTTCGGTCAACGGTGTCGGTCCTAAGTCCGCTCTCGCTGTTCTTGGTCAATTAGGGGTTTCGGGCATAGCGACTGCAGTGGGAACTGCAGATGACTCTTTATTCCGTTCAGTTTCTGGAATCGGTCCAAAGACAGCAAAGTTAATCGTGCTTTCACTAACTGGCAAATTGGTAGGCACAGCTGGTTCGAAACCATCATTGATCAGCGACACAGTAGTTGATGCTCTTGTAGGTCTTGGTTACGCAGATCGTCAGGCTCGGTCTGCAGTTGATACGGTTTCCAAAGAACATCCCGATTTAGCTCAGCAAGAATTGCTCAAAAGATCCTTAGCCGCCTTGTCTCTGAGTAGAAAGGTGACCAGAGATGAGTGATGAGTTGCTTGGAACTGAGGCTGACGCTTCAGATTTAGTTTTTGAATCTGCAATCAGACCCCAATCGTTAGTTGAGTTCATAGGACAAACTAAGGTTCGCGAACAAATTCAGCTTTTGATTGACGCAGCCACCATGCAACAGAGAACCGCGGATCACATACTTCTGGCTGGCCCTCCTGGGCTAGGCAAAACAACATTGGCAATGATTGTCGCTCAAGAATCCAAAAGACCTCTCCGAATGACTAGTGGACCAGCAATTCAACACGCAGGTGATCTAGCTGCAGTACTATCTTCTTTGTCCGCTGGCGAAGTCCTTTTCATCGACGAAATTCATCGCATGTCTAGATCAGCCGAGGAGATGCTTTACCTGGCCATGGAGGATTTCCGCGTTGACGTTATGGTTGGTAAGGGAGCAGGAGCCACTAGCATTTCGTTGGATCTTGACCCGTTTACTCTTGTAGGGGCAACAACGAGAAGCGGACTACTGCCAAACCCTTTGCGAGATCGATTTGGTTTCACTGCGAACCTTGATTTCTATAGCGACCATGAGTTGGAACAGGTGGTTTCGAGGGCTGCTAAGTTAATGCATCTTGAAATAGATCGAGACTCAGTAGGATCAATCGCTTCAAGATCCAGAGGCACACCACGAATTGCCAACAGATTGCTTAGAAGAGTTCGTGATTTCGCTCTAGTGAACTCTGGTGGCATCGTTTCGGAGTCGACCGTTCAATCTGCGCTAAACCTTTACGAAGTTGACGCAATGGGCTTGGATCGATTGGATAGGCTCGTCCTCGAGACTCTAATTCTGCGATTTGAAGGCAAGCCTGTGGGGCTAAGCACCCTAAGTGTCGCAATTGGGGAGGAACCAGACACGATTGAAACGGTAGTAGAGCCATTCCTGCTCCGAATCGGCCTAATTGCACGCACCGCACGGGGTCGCCAAGCCACAGTCGCGGGCTATAAACACCTTGGGATTACCCCGCCTTCTGGATTTACGGGCTTATTCGACTAGAGAGTCGCTTATAATCGAGTAGTTGTCGCAAATTTCTAGCGGATTGGTTCAAAATGCCTTCAAATACCAATGATTACTCATTAGTGATCATTCTTTTAGTCTTCGTTGCCTTCATGTTCTTTAGCGGTCGTCGTAGAAAGGCCGCTGCGAGTCAGCTTGCCAACTCAGTCAAGGTGGGGGCAGAAGTGGTCATGATAGGTGGAATCACTGGGAAAGTTGCGTCTATTGGGGACTCAACGTTAGTTGTTGAAACTACACCTGGAACGAGAATTGAGTTCCTGAAGGCAGCGGTGCGCTCTGTCTCGACGCCGAGTCTAGATAAAGTTAAGGCACCAGCTGTTCCAGTAAAGAAATCAGCGGCTCCGAAAACTCCTGTTGCTAACAAACCAGCAACCACCAAAGTAGCAAAACCATCATCATCAGCAACGAAGAAAACCGCTAAGTAGCGGATATTTTTAGCAAAGTTAGGCACAACCATGTCTGAAAAGAACAGTGTTTCTAGAGCCGCAGTTAAGTCTTTGACTTGGTTGCTAGTCATCATGTTTGGAATCGTAGGGATTATCGCAGCAAACATGGCTGCAGGTGAAAAGAAGGCTACCTTCACACCAAATCTTGCCCTGGATCTCTCCGGTGGAACTCAGATTATCCTTACCCCAATCGTCGAAAAGGGTAAGGACGTTCTTCCAGAACAACTTACCCAGGCGGTTTCCATCATCAGACAGCGTGTCGACTCAACGGGTGTTTCCGAATCTCAGATAAACACTTCCGGAAACAACATCGTGGTTTCGATTCCTGGCATCCCAGATAAAAATACTCTCGCACTAATCAAGAGTTCCGCAAAGCTTGAATTCAGATCTGTGTTAGTGGCCTCTACTGGCACAAAAACTCAAATAGGTAAAAAAGGGAGCAAGCCTATTCGTACTTCAGGCGCTACACCTAAAAACCCTAGCGACTTGAATTATGTCTCTGCGGATTTGCAACGCAAGTACGAGAAGCTCGATTGCTCGAAAACATTCCGTAAACCTGGGCAGATCGATCCAGTCGACAAGCCCCTGGTTACCTGTGATAGAGGGCTGGCGGAGAAATACATTCTTGGACCAGTCGAACTCAGTGGTGAGGATCTATCAACTGCCGATGCTGGAACTGTAAACGGAGCAAATGGCGTTAGCACAAACGAATGGGCAGTAAACCTTTCATTCAATGCCGCTGGTGGCGACAAATTCGGAAAAATAACGCAAAGACTCTTTCCACTTAAGGAGCCGCAGAACCGCTTCGCTGTCACTGTCGATGGATACGTGATTACCGCTCCTAGGACGCAAGCTGTTATCACTGGTGGGACAGCTCAGATTACTGGAAGTTTTGATCAAAAGAGTTCGTCAGTTTTAGCTGATCAACTGAAGTACGGTTCACTGCCTATATCATTTACTGTTCAGTCTCAGGAGAACATTTCCGCAACGCTTGGTTCAGAGCAGTTACAGGCCGGCTTGTTAGCTGGACTCATCGGACTCCTTCTAGTTATCGGTTACTCCGTTTTCCAATACAAAGGTCTCGCAGTACTAACTATCGGTTCGTTATCGATTGCAGCAATATTGACTTACATCATGATTGCCCTTCTCACATGGCGACAGGATTACCGACTTTCGCTCTCAGGAATTGCAGGTCTGATCGTGGCCATCGGTATCACAGCTGACTCATTTATCGTTTACTTCGAACGAGTGCGTGATGAACTACGTGAGGGAAAGTCCCTTGCTGTAGCAGTTGAGACTGGTTGGGCCCGAGCCAAGCGCACAATTCTTGTTTCAGATGCTGTCAGCCTTCTAGCTGCTGCTACCTTGTTCCTTTTGACAGTTGGAAACGTCAAAGGTTTCGCTTTCACCTTAGGACTTACCACATTGGTAGACCTTGCGATTGTCTGGCTATTTACTTACCCAACATTTAGATTGTTGGCACAGACTAAGTTCTTCTCATCCGGCGGAAAGTTCACAGGACTCGAACTCAGAGAAGCTGCTTCGTTTGGCTACACAGGTAGAGGTCAATTTAGAGTGTCTGCAGATGTTTCTAGCGGGAAGGCGGCAAGATCATCGAAGGAAGCCCAACGTAGACAGACTATTGCTGAACGCAAAGCGGCTGGAGAGACTCAGAACACAACTAATCAAGAGGAAGGTAACTAATGTCTCGCTTTTCAGATTTTGGTAACCAGCTATACAGCGGTCAACGTTCAATTGACTTCGTTGGGCGCAGGAAATTTTTCTATGTTATTGCTCTAGCAATGCTCGCACTCGCTATCCTTATTCCAATGACCCGAGGTGGCTTCAATTTCGGTATCGAGTTCAAGGGTGGATCAGAATATCGTATCTCTGCCAGCAAAGTTGACTCAACACTCATTGCTGAAAAGGCAGTTCACAAGATCGTTGACAACATACAAGTTAATACAACTCGCATTGGAGCTGACACGATACGTGTTCAAACACCTCAGCTAAGTGATACCCAATCTGAGAAAGTTCGCCTTGCATTAGCAAAGGCATACAAGGTTGTGGACAGTAATGTTGCTAGTTCATTCATTGGTCCGAACTGGGGAGCAGACATAACTTCAAAAGCAATCTCTGGGTTACTTACCTTTATCGTGCTAGCGGCAATTTTGATGGCCCTCTATTTCAGAACCCTTAAGATGAGTGTTGCCGCAATGTTGGCTCTTGCGCACGACCTTGTCATAACTGCAGGAATTTATGGTGCCCTCGGTTTCGAGGTGACTCCTGCGGCAGTTATCGGATTCCTAACTATTCTCGGTTATTCGCTTTACGACACTGTTGTTGTTTTTGACAAGATTCGGGAAAACACCAATGAAGTTGAATTTAGTGAGACCGCGACCTTCAAGGAACGTGTTAACTTAGCGATCAACCAAACTTTAGTGAGATCGATAAACACATCAGTCGTGGCAGTTCTTCCAGTTGCAGCCATCTTGTTTATTGGCGCATATGTGCTAGGAGCTGGAACTCTCCGTGACATCTCGCTAGCGCTTTTCATTGGAATTTTGGTCGGCACTTATTCGACAATCTTTATCGCGGCCCCGTTTTATTCTCAGCTACGTGAGGGTGAAACCAAGTATGTTAAGGCTGCCGCAAAGGTTTTTGCCAAAAGAGCGTAAACCAGTACTGTCAGGATAGTCTTTAGGGAACTGTTACAAAGAGGAAGTCATGACAGATATCTCTGGTGGAGGAGCCTTGGCTGCTCTTCGCAGTCGCCTGCCAAAGATATTTACTAGACCAACACCAGATACCAACATCTCTGAAGTAATCCAAACCGCCAAACTTAGTCATCCAAAGAGCGATTTCGCCATCGTTGAAAAGGCTTACCAAATAGCCGAAAAGGCCCATGCCGGGCAAACACGAAAGAGCGGAGATCCGTACATCACCCATCCAGTTGCGGTGGCCCAGATACTTGCTGATCTTGGTATCGGCACTGCCGGCTTAGCTGCGGCTTTACTTCACGACACAGTGGAAGACACCCAGTATTCGCTAGACCAGTTGCGAATTGATTTCGGCGAAGAAATTGCCATGCTGGTGGATGGTGTTACCAAATTAGACAAAGTCAAATTTGGAGACGCCGCACAAGCTGAGACAGTTCGCAAAATGGTCGTCGCTATGTCTAAAGATATTCGTGTGCTAGTGATCAAACTTGCTGACCGATTGCACAACGCAAGAACATGGGGCTTTGTTCCCGAGGAGAAGGCACGCACCAAGGCTCAAGAAACTTTAGAAATCTATGCCCCACTTGCTCATCGTCTAGGAATTAGCACCATCAAATGGGAGCTTGAGGATATTTCGTTTTCGGTATTGTATCCAAAGGTCTACGACGAGATTGTGAACTTGGTCCGTCAGCGTTCTCCCAAGCGCGAGGAATTTATCCAATCCGTAATTGGAGCGATTGAGGACGACCTTAAGGAGAATAAGGTCAAGGGAAAGGTTGCTGGAAGACCGAAGCAGTACTACTCGATTTATCAAAAGATGGTGATTCGAGGTAGAGAGTTTGATGATATCTATGATCTGGTTGGTATCAGGGTTATTGTTCCGGACGTGCGAGATTGCTATGCAATTCTAGGTTCTATTCACGCTAGATGGAACCCAGTCCCAGGACGCTTCAAAGATTACATAGCGATGCCTAAGTTCAATCTGTATCAATCTCTACACACCACGGTAATTGGACCAAACGGTAGGCCAGTCGAGATTCAAATACGAACTCAAGAAATGCATAATCGGGCAGAATACGGAGTTGCGGCTCATTGGAAATATAAGGAGTCTGGCTCGGACAAGACCATTAGTACAGAGGATGATTTGGTTTGGCTTAAGCACCTATCCGATTGGCAACATGAGACTGCCGATCCCTCCGAATTCCTTGATGCACTTCGGTTTGAGATCGGCGCTAAAGAGGTTTATGCATTTACGCCAAAGGGACGCGTAATAGGACTGACCAGAGGCTCAACTCCGGTTGACTTCGCCTACGCGGTGCATACTGAGATTGGCCACAGAACTATGGGGGCAAAAGTCAACGGTAGATTGGTGCCATTGGAAACGAATCTGCATTCGGGCGATGTAGTTGAGATTCTCACCTCCAAGTCTCAAGAAGCCGGTCCATCTCAAGATTGGTTGCAATTTGCTGCCTCTCAACGTGCGAAGTCCAAGATAAAAGCATGGTTTTCAGCAGAACGCAAAGACGAAGCCATAGAGCGCGGCAAAGATCTCTTAGCGAAGGCACTTAGAAAGCAAAACCTACCGATTCAGCGAGCTTTGGCTGCGGACAGCCTTCTGAAGATATCCAGCGACCTACGCTACTCAGAGGCTTCTGACCTCTATGCAGCAATTGGCGATAACCATCTGTCTGCTCAATCCGTGGTTGAAAAAATGGCATCAGCGTTGTCGGCAGAGGAAGACTCAGAGGAGGCCGTGTTCGAGATTCCGATTCACACTACTTCCCTCAACAGAGTTCGAACAACTGATTCAGGAATTCTTGTTGCAGGGGATTCCGATGTGATGGTTAAATTGGCCCGCTGTTGCACTCCAGTTCCAGGAGATCCAATTCTTGGGTTTATTACTCGCGCTACCGGGGTATCGGTTCATAGGAGTGACTGCCGAAACGCTGATGATCTTCGTTCACAACCAGAGAGACTTATCGAGGTTGCCTGGGTTCCAAATTCAAAAAGCCTATTCTTAGTGCAAATTCAGATCGAAGCTCTAGACCGAGGAGGGTTGCTGAGTGACGTTACCAGAGTACTCAGCGAGCACCATGTGAATATTCTTTCTGCATCTGTATCTACAAGAGCAGACCGGGTTGCACTGAGCAGATTCGTTTTCGAAATGAGCAATCCATCAACGCTTGAAGGTCTTCTAAATGCAGTTCGACAAATCGACAACGTTTATGACGTCTATCGCGTTAAGAATGGTTAGGCGTTAGCAACCACTACAGCTAACCAAGCCTGCTTTGTCTCTAGAGCCTCTTGGGCCTTGGCTATTTTTCCAGCATCACCTGAATCCTTGGCCTGTGCCAACTCCATTTCAAGCTTCGCGATTGAAGCCTCCAACTGACTTCGAACAGAGTTAGTTCTGTCGATAGTTGATGGGTCGGTCTTACGCCAATTCTCAGCTTCAATATTTCTAATTTTTTGCTCGACTGCCTTTAGACGATCTTCTGTAGATTTGATTGAATCACGCGGCACCTTGCCAGCTTTTTCCCAACGCGCCTGAATGTTCTTCATGGCGGACTTGGCTGCATCCAAGTCTGTAACATCGATCTTTTCGGCATCCTCTAGAATCTCTAGCTTAACCTTCAGGTTGGCAGCAAACTCTACGTTCTCAGCTTCAACTCTGGCACTTTTCGCAGCATAGATAGCATCTCCAGCTACTTTGAATCTAGCCCATAGAGTGTCGTCAACTTTGGTCTTAGTTTTAGGTAGTGCCTTCCAGGCGTCAAGCAATTCACGGTAGGCAATAGCCGCGTCTGCACCTTTCTCAACTAGAGCTTCAGCCTTTGCTACTAAATCTGACTTGGCGGTTTTGCTGGCTTTAACTAGTGCATCTTGACTAGCGAAATATGACCGTTTATTCGCATCAAAAGTATTTCTTGCTTTTGAAAAGCGGTGCCAAAGCTCATCAGCAGTCTTCTTCGAAACCTTAGCGGAGCTTTTTTGAAGCGACTGCCATGTTGCGAAAAGTTCAATCATCTTGGCGGAGGCTACTTTGTAGTTGGTCTTGAGTGGATTACTAGCTGCAATCTTCTCTGCTTCCGTGACAAGCGCTTCACGAGCTAATAACGCAGCAGCAACTTCCTTTGCGTGGTTCTCTGCAGCTTCTGCAAGCAGGGTAATTATGCTTTCTTGCACTGCTACAACTCTGTTTCGCAATGTCTGAATGTCGCCGATTGCCTGAGGTTCCCGCAGCTCTTCTAGTGTCTTGAGAGCGGACTTGTTGATAGATTTTGCGTCCGCCTTCGCCTTCACTCGCTGCTCCAGTAACCGCACAGATGAAACTAAATCATCATATTTCTTTACATAGAGAGCTAAGGCATCCTCGGGAGATAACTCAGGCTGGGATCCAATAAGACGTTCGACACCTGCGTCTAGAACATAGATGTTACCGTTTTCATCGACGCGGCCGTGGTTTGTCTGAACTGTTGACAATTGTTGCTCCCTAGTTACTGTTTTTTAGACAGTTTGATTGACTTTATGTTTGTTGCAATCTTCGGAGGACCGTCTGAGTTGCCTTTCTTAGTCCCAGCTTTGATGATTGAATTCAATTTTGAGAGCCCACTCGTAACTTCTCCGAATACTGAGTAACCTCCTACAGCATCATTTGGGATTTTAGAATCTGCATAGACGATGAAGAACTGGCTTCCCATCGATTTTGCGTCGCCTGATCTTCTCGCCATGGCAAGCCAACCCTTCTTATAAGTTGGAACTTCACCCTTGGCAGCTTCTGGAGCATTTTCTATAGGACCGAATCGATAGCCTGGGTCACCAGTTCCGTCGCCTCTGTTATCTCCACACTGCAGAACGAAAATGCCTGAGGTGGTTAGACGTGAACAAGGAACTCCGTTATAGAAGCCATCAGTATTAGACAACTTGATAAAGTTTCCAACTGCCTGAGGAGCTTCATTACCGTGCAGGGTAATCTTTAGAGTTTGGTTATTGATAACCATTTTTCCGGTCCAGTCACGACATTCTGAAATTGCTGCGTCAGGAATCTGGGCTGGGTTTGGTTTTCCATCAACATCAGGGAAATGAGTTTGAGTGAAGTGAATACATGCGGAGGGCGAAACACCCGGCCCAAAACTGAAGTATAAAAATTGAGAGGCGGATGCAATCAGAATGACGGCAGCGGTAACAATCACTGCAAGTCTGTTGTCTTTGTTGCGAACAGCAACTCTGTGATCCACTATGTTCTGTTTAGCCTCGAAACTCTTCAAACTCTTCTTTGCTGAAGCTTCTAAGCTGCTGATCTTTTTCTTTGACAATTTTGCCTCCGTTTAGGGTACAGATTGATTTTAGAGTAGTTCGCCAAGGGTTTAACCTTAGAGAGTGAATACAGAAGGACTTTTTGACTACCCGGTGGGGATGCCGCTTGCTGCGCGAATGAGGCCGCTGACATTGACGGAGTTTGCTGGACAGGCTCACATCGTCTTTGAAGGCGGACCTTTGACCGCTTTTATGACCAAAATGGCTTCCACTAAAGCTCCTCCTTCAATACTCTTATACGGACCTCCTGGTACTGGTAAAACTACTTTGGCTCGAATTTTGGCAAATTCTGGTGGTAGAAGGCTTATCGAGGTAAGCGCAATCAACTCCTCGATAAAGGATTTAAGGGCCGCAATTGAAGAATCCAATAGATCTCTAATGGCAGGTGGCTTAGCAGCCATCGTTTTCATTGATGAAATTCATAGATTCACTAAAGTTCAGCAGGAATCGGTCCTGCAAGCGGTCGAAGACGGCGAAATAGTTCTGATTGGTGCAACAACTGAAAATCCTCTATTTGCTCTGACTTCTGCGTTGGTGTCCCGAGCAACCTTGCTCCGACTGGAGCCTCTCTCGGATGGGGATTTGTGTTCAATTTTGATTCGAGCAATGGTTGATGAACGAGGCCTAAACTCTAGATTCACCGCTTCGCCCAACGTGCTCAAGGAAATCGCTCGACTTTCTGGGGGTGATGCACGAAAGTCCCTGTCGATTCTTGAGACCATTGCCGTGACGGCCGAAAACTCGGACTCTAAGGAGCTTACGCTCGGGGCACTGAAAGCCAGCATGCCCGTAGCACTGGCTAGGTACGACGCCACTGGCGACCAACACTACGACATCATCAGCGCATTCATAAAATCTATTAGGGGTTCCGATCCGGATGCAGCACTTCACTGGCTTGCCAGAATGATTGAAGGCGGTGAAGACCCTAGGTTTATCGCACGTCGGCTAGTTATCTTGGCATCCGAAGACATTGGCCTGGCAGACCCATCTGCTTTAGGGCTGGCGAACTCAACTATGACTGTCGTTGCCCAGATTGGAATGCCTGAAGGTCGAATTCCCCTTGCGTCAACAACTATTTACCTGGCTTTAGCTCCCAAATCAAATTCTGCTTATGTCGCCATAAATAGCGCGCTAGCAGATGTAAAAGCTGGTTTCACGCCACCGGTTCCATCTCACCTAAGGTCTTCCTTCATAGAGGACGATCGGATCGGTTACGAGTATCCTCATGATCTCAAAACAGGGGTGTCGAGTCAGCTCTATCTACCTGAAGGCCAGCCAGAAAAGCAGTATTACATACCAAAGGACTCTGGGTTCGAACAGACCATCTTAGAAAGACTCAACAGAATACTTGGCTTGAGAAAGCGTTCATAAGCCTTATCACTAGCATCTACGGCTCTGTCACTGCTAAGATTGAAAGGTTGCCGACCAAGTAGCGTTCATGGCTGCGAACCTACTAAACGGTGTGTGAATCTGATTTAGCCAAGATGCACCAGGCGCAAAAAATTTATTGTTAAGCATTCTTTGAAAGGAATACGTGTCTAAGACATCACGCACAAGAAGCAAGACTCGTCTGTCTCGCGCATTGGGTATCGCCCTAACCCCTAAAGCAGCAAAATACTTAGAAAAGCGTCCGTACGCCCCAGGTCAGCACGGTCGCACCAAGCGTAAGGCTGACAGCGACTTTGCAGTCCGTCTGCGCGAGAAGCAGCGTCTACGCGCTCAATACGGAATTCGTGAAGCTCAGCTTCGTAAGACTTTCAACGATGCCAAGCGTTCCGAAGGTCTGACAGGTGAAAACCTGGTAGAGCTTCTAGAGATGCGTCTTGACGCTCTTGTTCTTCGTTCAGGCTTCGCTCGCACAATCGCCCAGGCACGTCAGATGGTAGTTCACCGTCACATTTTGATTGACGGTTTACGCGTTGACCGTCCTTCTGCTCGGGTCAAGGTTGGACAGATGATCCATGTTCATGAAAAGAGTGAATCCACCGAACCTTTTCAGGTTGCAGCAGCTGGCGGACATGTTGATGTTCTTCCTGCGGTTCCTGGCTACCTGTCAGTTGAACTAGACAAGCTTCAGGCAACATTAGTGCGCCGTCCAAAGCGTGCTGAAGTTCCAATCACATGTGAAGTTCAGCTTGTGGTTGAGTATTACGCAGCTCGATAAACAAATTGGTTCAAGTCATGAATGGAGCAGATTTAGCGGCAATCATAAGTGCGGCAGCTTTTGCTGTTCTGGTGCTAGCCCTAACGCTGACCTTACTGAGGTTAGCTAAACTGATTGACGCTACATCTGCGGCTATTCGTGAAACTGGGGACTCTCTCATCCCGTTACTTAATGAACTAACTGAAACAACGAAGTCCACCAATCGGCAGCTGGAGAAGATCGACACGATTACAGATAATGTGGTCGATGCTACTTCAAACTTGTCCTCTCTCATCAACTCCTTCACAACAACAATTGGCGGCCCACTTGTGCGTGTTGGTGAAATTGTTGCTGGCGTCTCAGGATTTCTCGGTAAGAAAAAGAAGAAATAGAAATGCGTAAGACAGCTGTGCTTATTGCAGGCATCGCAATAGGCGTTTATCTTGCCCGACAGATTGATGCCAACCCTGAAGCAAAACAAGCTTTAGGTGATGCAGGTGAAAAGATTAAGACTTTTGCGAACGCTGTATCTGACGGTTATCGAGAACAAGAGTCGAAATCTACGGTAAAGCCAACAAGAAACAAGAGCCAAAGATGAAGACAGCTGAGATTCGTAACCGCTGGCTAAACTTCTTTGAAAGCAAAGAGCACGTTATTGTTCCAAGTGCGTCACTCATAAGTGAAGACCCTTCACTACTATTCACTGTGGCAGGAATGGTTCCATTCATTCCATACATGACAGGACTGATTCCTGCTCCCTATACGCGAGCAACCAGCGTTCAGAAGTGTGTTCGAACTTTAGACATCGAAGAGGTCGGTAAAACGACTCGCCATGGAACGTTCTTCCAAATGAACGGTAACTTTTCTTTCGGGGACTATTTCAAACGAGAAGCCATATCCTACGCCTGGGAATTCCTAACTAAGTCTGTAGCTGATGGAGGTCTTGGCTTCGATAAGAAATTACTCTGGGTTACCGTTTTTAGAGATGATGAAGAGTCAATCGCCATCTGGCGAGAGGTCGCGGACATTCCATTAGAGCGTATACAAAAGCGAGGGATGAAAGACAACTACTGGTCAACGGGACAGCCAGGACCTGCCGGACCATGTTCTGAAATTTACTTTGATCGAGGCCCAGACTACGGAATTGAGGGTGGTCCAGAGGCGGACGAGGACAGATACATCGAAATCTGGAATCTTGTGTTCATGCAATACGAGCGTGGCGCTGGTGGGGGCAAGGAAGATTTCGAAATACTTGGCGAACTTCCTAAGAAGAACATCGATACTGGTATGGGGCTGGAACGGGTTGCCTTCCTACTTCAAGGTGTGGAGAATCTCTACGAGATCGATCAAGTGCGCCCTGTTCTTGACCTAGCAGCTGAACTTGCTGGCAGAAAATATGGTGAGAATGAAGAGGATGACGTTCGTCTTCGAGTTGTAGCGGATCACGTTAGAAGTGCCTTGATGCTAATTGGTGATGGTGTCAGTCCCGGGAATGATGGCCGTGGTTATGTCCTTAGAAGATTACTGAGGAGAACTGTTAGAGCCATGAGGCTGCTTGGCGTCAGCCAGCCGGTTTTCTCCCAGCTATTCTTAGCATCCAAAAATGCCATGGTTGACGCTTATCCAGAACTCGAAGATGAGTACTCAAGAATTGCAGCTACCGTTAAGGCCGAAGAAGAAGCGTTCCTACGAACTTTAGTTGCAGGAACTTCTGTTCTAGAAAGTGCGATTACAGAAACAAAGAACTCTGGAGCAAAAGTTCTTAGTGGTGAAACTAGTTTCCTCCTACACGATACATATGGTTTCCCAATTGACTTGACGGTTGAAATAGCAGAAGAGAGCGACCTGGATGTGGATCGCGAATCCTTCACTGCGCTAATGCTAGAGCAGAAGACGAGGGCTAAGGCCGACGCTAAATTAAAAAAGGCTGGAGGAACAGATTTATCAGTCTTTGGAGACTTCAGAGCTCTGGGCCAAACAAAATTCACCGGATATGAAGAGTTGCAATCTAGCGCGAAGGTGCTTGGTCTGATTTCGGATGGTGAGACCGTTGGTTCAATTGGAGTTGGCGACATCGCAGATGTCATTCTTGATGTTACGAGTTTCTACGCGGAATCAGGCGGTCAAAGTGCGGACGCCGGGTTCATCCATGGTGACGGTTTCGAACTAGAAGTGCTTGATGTTCAGAAGCCAGTTAAGGGACTTGTATCGCATAAGGTTATTGTCCGTAAAGGTGAGTTAGGGACTAACGCATCAGTTACAACTTCAGTTGATCCTGATTGGCGTTTAGGCGCTGCTCAGGCGCACTCCGCAACGCATGTGGTGCATGCAGCGTTGAGAGAGGTTCTTGGTCCGACAGCATTGCAGTCTGGTTCATATAATAAGCCGGGTTACATGAGATTGGATTTTTCCTGGAATCAAGCATTAAGCGCTGCCACCAAGTCTGAAATCGAAGAGATTGCAAACCTTGCAATCAGACAAGATCTCGCTGTTAGTGCTCAGTACATGAGCCTTCCGGAGGCTAAAGCCTGGGGAGCGGTTGCCCTTTTCGGTGAAACGTACGATGAGAGTGTCCGAGTAGTAGAAGTAGGGGGCCCTTGGTCTAGAGAGCTATGTGGTGGAACCCACGTTCAACGCTCTAGTCAAATTGGTCTCGTCTCGGTAACAAATGAGTCATCGGTAGGCTCTGGTTCCAGACGTATAGAGGCTCTAGTTGGAATTGAAGCTTTCAGATCGCTGACGCAAGAACGCATTCTTTTTCATCAAATCGCTGAACAGCTGAAAACTACTCCAGCTGGAGCAAGCGAGAGACTAGAGCACATTCTTGCTGAACTTAGTAGGGCCCAACGGAAACTTGATGCTGCCCAGAACGCAACTCTGACCAAACTTATTCCTGAACTAGTCGCTAGTGCAAAGACTGTTGTCGGCACTAAGTACATAGCTAAGGTGATTGATGATGTTTCCAGTGCAGATGGACTCCGTGAACTAGTCATAAAGTTACGAGATCAAGTTACTAGTGAACCAGCTGTAATTGCTCTATTCGCAACAATTGACCTGAAACCTGTGGTGATTGTAGCCGCGACTACCACTGCTCAGAGCAACGGCTTCAAGGCAGGTGATTTGGTTCGCAAAGCTTCAATGATTCTGGGTGGAGGCGGAGGAGGCAAGCCGGATCTAGCGCAAGGCGGTGGAACCGATTCGTCCAAATTCCATGCCGCCATCGAAGCTATCGAAGAAAGTCTCGTCTAGTTGGTTCGCAAGGGTCGAAGACTTTCAATCGACGTTGGGAAGGCTCGTATCGGCCTTGCTATTTCAGATTTCCACGGAATTCTGGCGAGCCCATTAACTACAGTTTTGCGACTCGAGGATTTGAGTCAAACTATCGCAGAAATCTTCGGAGTGGCATCTGTAGAAGGGGACTTGCTCGAAATCTACATCGGCGTTCCTATAAATCTGGATGGAGTCAGCACAGCTTCCACTCAGGACGCATTGGAGGTTGCTACGGCAATTTCCGAAGCAACTAGGGTTCCAGTTGCACTCATTGACGAGCGACTCACGACTTCATTAGCGAACCGTCAGCTAAGGGAATTAGGCAAGTCACAAAAAGACGCTCGTAGCACAATTGATCAGATGGCTGCGGTAGCGATTCTTGAATACGCTTTATCTATAGAGAAACGTTCGGGCGGCAGGCCTGGTACTGATATTCAAACTTGGAGGTTGGATCATGAGTGATTCGACAACCGAAACCCGCAGAGACAGAAGTCGGAAATCTAAAGCTATTAGAAGACTCGTTATTTTCGGAATTGCTATATCCCTAATTATTGGAGCATCTGCTTATGCGAACCGCTCCTTGGTTAGACAATGGCTCGACAACATTAGCGGGTCGGAATTCAGCGGCAAAGGCGCAACTGGTACCACTTTCGTCGTAAACCGTGGGGATGACGGTACGGTTATAGCAAAACAATTGGTAAGTCTTGGCATCACCAAAGAATATTCATCGACTTTGCGACACATTTATGCATCCAATCCAACATTTTTCCCTGGCACTTATCTTTTACCTAAGGAAATTAGTACCGACGAAGCAATTCGAATCCTGACGGACCCATCGAATATGGTTGTTAACAAAGTCATGATTCGTGAGGGTTTGAGATTACCTTCAGTGCTTACTGCTTTGGCTAGTGGAACTGGGATTCAGAAGTCAGACCTCGTTTCAGCAAGTAAGGATTTATCAAGCTTCGACATTCCTAAGTCCGCACCAAGTTTGGAAGGTTACCTGTTTCCAGCGACCTATTCATTCAGCCCGGGACTTAACGCACATGAAGTACTTGCCGTCATGGTTGCTAGGACAAAAGAACAACTCACCAAAGATGGTGTCGCGAAAAAGGATTGGCATAAAGTCCTTACCTTAGCGTCTGTGATTCAAATGGAAGCAAGACAAACACCTGATTTCTATAAGGTTTCTAGAGTTTTCAAGAACAGACTTGCGATCGGAATGCACCTGCAATCCGATGCCACAGTGTCATACGGCGTCAACGGTTCCACTGTTTCAACGTCAAATGCCGATCGCCAAGACCCAAATAGATACAACACCTACCGCTATCCTGGTTTGCCATTGGGGCCAATTTCAGGCGCGGGAGCTACCGCTATTGACGCGGCTCTAAATCCTGCGGATGGGAGTTGGTTATTCTTCTGTGCAATAAATCTAAAGACAGGTGAGACGGTCTTCAGTACAACAGTTGCTGAACATGAGAAAGCAGTAGCAAGATGGCGAGCATGGATGCTCGAGAATCCAGGTTGGAATGACTGAGAAATCCTTCATGGTACTTGGTGATCCAATCTCGCACAGTCTAAGCCCAAAGATTCACTCAGCAGCATATCAAGTTCTTGGTTTGGATTGGAGCTACGGCTCTAAGCAACTTTCAAAAGGAAGTCTGGCATCGTTCTTAGAAACTACTAGCGCTGATGGCTTCAGCTTGACGATGCCGCTTAAGTATGAGGCAGCTGCTCTCGCCGATGAGCGGCATCCTCTGGTTTCACTAACTGGTGTTGCCAATACCTTGATTCGCTCGAGTACTGGTTGGCAGGCTTATAACACCGATGTATTTGGGGCGTCAAAAGCCCTGGAGTCAGTTTTAGATCGGCCACTAGAAGTCGTTTCATTGCTTGGTGCAGGAGCAACCGCTAAGTCCGTTATGGTAGCCATCTCCAAGGTTAAACCATTCGCACTTTTTGACATTTATGTTCGTGATTCTTCAAGGACGACTGAAATTGTGGAACTTGCTGGAGAACTGAAAGTGTTTACTAGCGTGCACGATCTTGCAGAGTTCTCTAACTTCCAAGAGCTAACTGTAAACACTCTGCCTTTGAACGCCTCTGAGGCTCTTCCTGTTTTAGACCAGAGCGGATTCCTTTTCAATGTGAATTACTCTGGAGCAGATGTAGCGCTTGTTGGTTCCTTCGATCCAAACAAGGTAATTTCTGGACACAACATGTTGGTCTGGCAAGCATTGCAACAAATTCGCCTATTCAATGGACTAAAGATTGACCAGGTTCTGCCGAATGAAGACTTGATTGTGAAAGCCATGTTCGACGCTCTATAACCGATTTGTTTGAAGTGTGCGAGAATAGAAGACATGCTACGTTGGCTTACTGCAGGGGAATCTCATGGCCCCCAACTTACCGCTGTTCTTGAAGGCTTGCCCGCCGGTGTGGAAATTTCCACCAAAGATGTTCAACTAGCTCTTGCTAGAAGGCGCTTGGGCTATGGTCGAGGCGCTCGCATGAAATTGGAGCTCGATCAGGCAAGCTTCACGGGAGGTGTGAGGCACGGCAAGACAATTGGTGGACCAATTGCAATAGTCATCGAAAATACTGAGTGGCCTAAATGGCAACAGGTCATGTCCGCTGATGTAGTGGATGAAGCAGAGCTAACTGGTGCTCGTGCAGAAGCTCTAACTCGACCACGACCTGGGCATGCAGACTTCACAGGAATGCAGAAATATGGTTTCCTAGACAGCAGACCTGTGTTAGAGCGTGCTTCGGCACGCGAGACAGCTGCTCGGGTTGCCTTAGGTGAGGTAGCTTCAGCGTTTCTAAGGCAACTAGAAATTCATCTAGTCACGCACACTGTCGCTCTTGGTACTGTCCAGGCAACTTCATCGCTTGAGCTTCCTCAACCAAACCACGTTGATCAGATAGATGAAGATCCTTTGCGCGCCTTCAATTCTGAACTAAGCGCCGCTATGGTCGCGGAAGTAGATAGAGCTCATAAGGATGGGGACACTCTAGGCGGAGTTGTTGAAGTTCTTGTCTATGGAATGCCACCTGGAGTTGGATCATATGTGCATTGGGATAGAAGACTTGACAGTCAACTAGCTGGCGCTCTGATGGGTATTCAAGCTATTAAGGGTGTTGAAGTTGGCGACGGCTTCGAAACTGCTAAGCGACGTGGTTCTGAAGCCCACGATGAAATGAAGGTAGGCGAGAGTGGTTTAGTTGAAAGACTCTCTGATCGTGCTGGTGGAATAGAAGGTGGAATGAGCAACGGTGAAATCATCCGCGTTCGCGCTGCGATGAAGCCTATTTCAACAGTTCCTCGCGCTCTGCAGACTATTGACGTGGCCACAGGTGAACAAGCTAAGGCTCATCATCAAAGATCAGATGTTTGCGCAGTGCCTGCGGCCGGAGTAGTTGCTGAAGCAATGGTGGCTTTGACCATCGCGAATGCGGTTCTTGAAAAATTCGGCGGAGACTCCCTACAGGAAACTCAGCGAAACATGCTTTCGTACTTAGATAGCATCCCCGAGAATCTTCGTTCAAATATCCAACGCTAGCCCCATGCTCTCAAAACCTATAGTGCTTATCGGACCAATGGGTGTTGGCAAAACCACATTGGGTAGGAAATTGGCCAAGAAACTCGGACTTCCATTTGTGGATACGGATGTCCTAATTACTAATTCGCACGGGTCAATCTCCGACATTTTTGCCAAGCAAGGCGAGTCAGTCTTTCGGAATTACGAAGAGGAAGCTGTCGAATCCGCTCTGAGTACCATACAAGTAATAGCCACCGGTGGAGGGGCTGTGCTAAGTGGTAAGACTCAGCGTCTTCTTGATCAGGCAACAGTGATATACCTTTCGACGAACGGTAAGCACATGAAATCTCGCTTGGAAAAGGGGAATCGACCACTTCTAAAAGAAGGAATGCAAGATTGGAATCGGATTTATGAAGAGCGCAAACCACTATATATCGCTCTAAGTGACATTGAAATCGAGACTTCCGATGTGGGTTTAGCAGAAACAATCAGCAAAATATGCGAGAAACTTGATGCATTATGAATAGCTCACCTTACTTCATCGACGCGCCAGGAGCACCTGGTTATCAAGTTATAGTCGGCAGGGGACTTCTCGATGAAGTGAGTCAGTCTCTTGGCGATGCAGTTAAGAAAGTCCTCTTGGTTTATCCAGAAGGCATGCAGGCTAGCGCTGAAATGATTTCCAGTGCACTCGTGGCTTCAGGTAACCAAGTTTGGCAGCTCGCTGTAGCAGATGGTGAGAACGCTAAAACGGATAAGTGGCTTTCGGTTGCCTGGTCAAGTTTGGGTCAAGCAGAGTTCTCAAGAAGTGACGCTATCCTGTCTCTCGGCGGAGGCGCGACTACAGATTTGGCGGGTTTCATTGCGGCAACTTGGTTGCGAGGAATATCTGTAGTGCACATCCCGACCACACTTTTGGGAATGGTTGATGCTGCAATTGGGGGAAAGACAGGAATAAACACTCTTGAAGGTAAGAATCTTGTTGGGGCATTTCACGAACCAAAATCTGTAATCGTGGATTTAGACACTCTGGAATCATTACCTAAATTGGAATTGATCTCAGGTTTTGGGGAAATAGTTAAGTATGGATTCATTGCTGATCCGGTTATTCTAGATTTGATTGAAGAGGACGTCGAGGACGCTCGTAACATTCACTCTGAGCGCTTTGAAGAGTTGGTTGTCAGATCTATCAAGATAAAGACCAGTGTTGTTGGACAGGATTTCAGAGAATCGTCACTTCGTGAGATTCTGAACTATGGTCACACCTTGGCACACTCAATCGAGCTCGTAGAACATTTCAAGTGGCGTCATGGAAGAGCAGTAGCAGTAGGGCTATGTTTCGCAGCCGAACTAGGCAGGCTTACTGGACGTCTAAGTGACGAAGTGGCTGACCGACATGCACGCATCCTTAGGAGCTTGGATTTACCAACTACCTATCCAAGAGAAAAATGGGAAGCCCTTTACACAGGAATGCAAGTTGATAAGAAGAGCCGTGGCGGAATGCTCAGGTTTATTGTTCTGGATGATTTGGGTAAACCTGGAATTCTTGAAGCTCCAACCAAAGAGTTGCTCTTCACTGCCTACCAAGAGATAGCCGAATAGAAAGTAGATTTGTCATATGGCTAAAGTACTAATCCTGAATGGTCCGAATCTGTCTCGCCTTGGCTCTAGAGAGCCAGAAGTGTATGGTTCGGCCAGTTACACCGATTTGGTAAACGCTTGCACTTCAAAGGCGCAAGATTTAGGGCTTAGTGCTGATGTTAGGCAAACCAATGACGAGGCGGAACTGATCAGTTGGATCCACGAGGCCATCGATAGCAAGATTGATGTGATTTTGAACCCAGCGGCTTTCACGCACTATTCCTACGCATTAAGGGACGCCTGTGCAATGCTTAGCGCTGCTGACTGCAAACTTATTGAGGTGCACATCTCAAACCCTCATTCAAGAGAAGAATTTAGACACAATTCAGTCATTAGCGCGGTTGCCACTGGGGTGATTGCAGGTTTCGGCATAGATTCTTACTTGCTCGCTCTTACACAACTAGCATCCTGATAAACTGCTAAAGGCCGGTCGGCCGACTAACTAACCAGCGAGGCAAAAATGGCAACAAGCAACGACCTTAAAAACGGCATGGTTTTGAGCATGGACAACCAGCTCTGGACCGTTATCGAATTCCAGCACGTGAAGCCAGGCAAAGGCCCTGCATTCGTTAGAACCAAGTTGAAGAACGTTATCTCAGGCAAGGTTATTGATAGGACTCTAAACGCTGGAGTCAAGATCGAGACCGCAAACGTAGATAAACGTGAAATGCAGTATTTGTATAGCGATGGCGATGGCTTCGTTTTCATGGATACCCATGACTACGACCAAATCACTCTTAGCAACGCCCTAGTTGGCGATGCTGTTAACTACCTTCTTGAAAACCAGCAGGCTATTGTGGCTATACACGAGGGTAATCCAATCTATGTTGAGCTTCCAGCCTCTGTGGTTTTGGAGATTACTTTCACCGAACCTGGCTTACAGGGAGACCGCTCAAGCGGAGGAACTAAGCCAGCGACGGTTGAAACAGGTTTACAAATCCAAGTTCCTTTGTTCGTTGAACAGGGCACAAAAGTCAAGGTCGACACCCGTACGGGTGAATACCTTGGTCGAGTTACCGACTAAGCCTTGAGCTCTAGAACTAAAGCGCGCAAGAGAGCTGTTGACGCTCTCTATGCCTCAGATTTGCGCGACGAGATGGCCACAGACCTTCTTCTTACCACTAAGGAGCAAGTTTCGGATCGGCAAAACCAGGATGAAATCTTCGACTTTGCTGAGGAACTTGTAACTGGCGTGTTGGCTAATCAGATGGAAATCGATGAAGTCATTTCAGCCACGGCTCAAAACTGGACTTTAGATCGCATGCCCGCAGTTGATCTAGCCATATTGCGTCTTGCCATTTACGAACTATGCTTCGCTAACCCTTTGCCCGCTGAAGTGGTAATTAGCGAGGCAGTGGCTTTAGCAAGTGAATTAAGTACGGCTGACTCACCAGCATTCATAAACGGAGTTTTGGCTGGTGTCGCGGCAACTCGCAAGCCAATCTAGACCTGAAGAACTCTATGCACTAGACTTTTGATTAATTCATCCTTTAAAAGTGTCCTGTGAGGCACAGAAGGAGGTGGGCGTGAGTACACGCACCGTCTTAGACGCATCGGATATCGAGCGGGCAATTGTTCGCATTTCACATGAAATTGTCGAAGGCAATCAGGGATCTGACAATCTATTAATACTTGGAATCCCAACCAGAGGTGTCTTCCTGGCCCAGCGCATCGCAAGTTCAATCAAAAGGAACTACCCAGACTTCGATCTTGAACATTCATTAGGCAAATTGGATGTCACCATGTTCCGGGATGATCTATCCACTAAGCCAGGTAGGGAAGTCACACCAACTGAGATCCCAGTTGATGAATTGGACAACAAGACAGTGGTGCTCGTTGACGATGTTCTTTTCAGTGGGCGCACAATAAGGGCCGCGCTGGATGCATTAGTTTCTTACGGACGACCTAAGGCCGTTCGGTTGGCAGTGTTGGTCGATCGTGGACATCGTGAACTGCCTATAAGAGCGGACTACGTTGGCAAGAATTTGCCAACCAGCTTCTCAGAGCGCATTTCTGTCAAACTAACGGAGAGCGACGATGAGCAATCCGTGGTGATTGAACAATGAAACATTTACTTAGCATCAACGATTTGGATGTGCAATCTGCGCTCAGTGTCATGAATCTAGCTTTAGAGATGCAGCAAGTTAATGCCCGGGAAGTGAAGAAGCTTCCAGCCTTGAACGGAAGAACAGTGGCCAACTTATTCTTCGAAGATTCAACGCGAACTAGATTTTCCTTTGAGCTAGCTGCTAAAAGGCTTTCTGCGGATGTTGTTAATTTTTCAGCCAAAGGATCTTCTGTATCAAAGGGTGAATCACTAAAGGACACCGTGCAAACCATTGAGGCGATGGGTGTCGAGGCTTTGATTGTAAGACATCACCACAGCGGGGCAGCTAAAACAATCGCCAACAGTGATTGGTCTAAATCGATAGTTATCAATGCGGGCGATGGGACTCATGAACACCCAACACAAGCTCTACTTGATGCGCTAACCATTCGTCAAAGACTAAAGGGGAAAGCTGACAGCGGAGACTTAGCTGGCCTTAGAGTGTTGATAGTCGGCGACATATTGCACAGTCGCGTTGCAAGGTCGAACTGCTTACTGTTACGTCTGCTCGGAGCAAGTGTTGGATTGTGTGGACCGGCAACTTTGATTCCCAATGACGCTTTGAAGCTAGCCGATTCGGTCTATTTCAACTTAGATGAGGCATTAGCGGACAATTTTGACGTTGTCATGATGTTGCGAATGCAAAGGGAGAGAATGAACTCGGCCTTTATCCCAAGCGAGACCGAGTATGCAACTCTGTGGGGGCTAACTGAATCGAGATTCAATTCACTAAGCAATGACACATTGATCATGCATCCTGGTCCTATGAATCGAGGACTTGAAATCTCCTCTACGGCAGCCGATTCAGCACAGTCAGCAATTTTGGAACAGGTGACGAATGGGGTTGCCGTGAGAATGGCCGTTCTATATAAATTATTAGCTAAGGAATCGAGTCTCAGTTGAAGAAAACTATGTTTACACTCAAAAACGTTCAGCTAGCCAATGGCGAAGTTTGCGATGTCGTCATTGAAGATGAATATATAAAGGCTGTCGGGCAAAGTATGAACGAGGGGGAACTCATCGATTGTTCTGGCCTGATCGCTTTGCAAGGCTTTGTTGACTTACATACTCATCTGCGAGAACCAGGCTTTGAGCAATCAGAAACTATCCTCACTGGAAGCAGGGCTGCTGCCAAAGGTGGGTTCACAGCAGTCCACGCGATGGCTAACACTATGCCTGTTGCTGATAATGCCGCCGTCGTTGAACAGGTCTACGCTCTTGGCAAATCGGCTGGCTATGTTCAAGTTCAGCCAATTGGTGCTGTAACTTTGGGCCTAAACGGAGTGCAACTTGCTGATCTTGGGAAGATGAACGCCTCAAAGGCCAATGTCACAGTCTTTAGTGATGACGGCAAGTGCGTTAATGATTCACTCGTAATGCGTAGAGCTTTGGAATATGTAAAAGCCTTCGACGGAGTTGTTGCTCAGCACGCTCAAGACCCCGCCCTTACCATCGGGGCTCAGATGAACGAGGGTGAACTTTCTCTAAAGCTTGGACTTACGGGTTGGCCGGCGGTTGCTGAAACAGCGATTATCGCTAGAGACGTTTTGCTAGCGGAGCAGGTTCAGTCGAAACTTCATGTTTGCCATGTTTCGACTAAGGGTTCAGTCGAGATTATTAGGTGGGCTAAATCTAAGGGAATAAAAGTCACAGCTGAAGTGACCCCGCATCATCTGCTACTTACTGAAAAACTAACTAGTGATTACAACCCCATCTTTAAGGTTAATCCGCCGCTTAGAACTGACGAAGATGTCCAAGCGCTAAGAGAGGCCGTTGCTGATGGCACTATCGACATTGTTGCGACAGATCATGCACCGCATCCGGCTGACAGCAAAGATTGTGAATGGGGCGAAGCAGCTTTTGGAATGATCGGCTTGGAAACTGCCGCTGCGATAGTCAAGACAACTCTTGTCGACACTGGACTAATTAGCTGGTCTAGATTCGAAGAGGTTCTATCCACCAATCCAGCACGTATTGGAAAACTCCGAGATCAAGGCCAACAAATCGCTGAAGGCAATTTTGCAAACCTTACCTTGATGGATGCAAGGAAGGTATTCTCTGTGAGCTCAAACTCAGAGAGTAAGAGCGCTAATAACCCCTTCCTAGGTCATGAACTTAGCGGAGAAATCATCCACACAATCTACAAAGGGGTTTTCACAGTGAAGAACTCCGCAATTCAAAGGCTAGGAGCTAAGTAATGGCAATACCGACGAAGTCCGCGATTCTCGTACTAGAGGACGGTAAAACATTTCTAGGTGTTCCTTTCGGGGCAATCGGCTCAACATTAGGTGAAATTGTGTTTGCGACAGGAATGTCGGGCTATCAAGAAACCTTGACTGATCCTTCCTATGCTGGACAAATTGTTCTGCAAACCGCACCTCACATAGGTAATACAGGCATGAACGACAGAGATGAAGAATCTGACAAGATTTGGGTTTCCGGATACATCGTTCGGGATGTTAGCCGAATTGTGTCGAATTTTAGAAGCGAGCGTTCGCTAGAGACTGACCTTAAACGAGATTCAGTAGTTGGCATCTCCAACCTAGACACCAGAGCCTTGACGCTTCATCTGAGAGACATCGGTGTGATGCGAGCGGGTATTTTCAGCGGAGCAGATGCTAATGAGCCGATTGAGCATCTAGTTGAGCGTGTTCGGGCTTCTGAACAGATGAAGGGCAAATCTTTATCAGCACTTGTTTCAACTAGCTCTCGCTATAAGGCTGAGCATAAGGGAGTCAAAACAGGAACTGTGGCGATTCTTGACCTGGGAATTAAGAGATCAACAATCGAGAACATGGTTGAACGTGGGCTCGATGTTGAAGTATTTCCGGCAACAGCAAGTGCGTCAGAGTTGTTGTCTATTTACCCTGATGCAGTTTTTTACAGTAATGGCCCAGGTGATCCTGAGACGGCAGTCAAGCAGGTGGAAACTTTGAGAGAAATTCTTAGAGCAGGGGTGCCATACTTTGGAATTTGTTTTGGAAACCAACTGCTAGGACGTGCGCTCGGTTTTGAAACCTACAAACTTGCTTTTGGACACAGAGGTATTAATCAACCTGTTTTAGATAGAAAAACAGGTCGTGTTGAAGTCACTGCTCACAATCACGGATTCGCTGTTCGAGTCGATGGTGGAGAATACGTTGATTCGCCCGCCGGCTTTGGAAAAGTCCGAGTTAGCCACATTTGTCTGAACGACAACGTGGTTGAAGGTCTTGAGTGCCAAGACATTCCGGCCTACTCAGTTCAATATCACCCCGAAGCTGCTGCTGGTCCACACGATGCCAATTATCTATTTGACCGACTAGTCGACATGATCACGGAATACCAAGAAAAGAAGGCGAAGTAATGCCCCGTAGAGAAGACATTAAAAGCGTTTTAGTTATCGGCTCGGGACCTATCGTCATTGGTCAGGCCTGTGAATTCGATTACTCTGGAACCCAGGCTTGTCGCGTGCTAAAGGCCGAGGGAATTAGAGTCATCCTGGTAAATAGCAACCCAGCGACAATCATGACCGACCCAGATTTTGCTGACGCTACCTATGTTGAACCGATTACACCGCAAGTTATCGAGGCAATTATCGCTAAAGAAAAGCCGGACGCGATACTGCCAACTCTCGGAGGACAGACTGCTCTAAACGCCGCCATGTCTCTACATGAGCTAGGTATTTTGGAGAAATATAATGTTGAACTAATCGGGGCCAAAGTAGAGGCTATTCGAGCCGGGGAAGATCGCCAATCCTTCAAGCAATTGGTTTTGGATGCCGGAGCCGATGTTGCAAAATCAGTCATCGCTCACAACATGGATGAGGTGCTTGCCGGGGCAGGACAACTTGGCTACCCAGTGGTGGTAAGACCGTCTTTTACTATGGGTGGATTGGGCTCAGGTTTTGCTTACAACGAAAAAGATTTGCGTAGAATCGCTGGGGCTGGTTTACAGGCAAGCCCAACAACTGAAGTACTGCTTGAAGAGTCAATCATGGGTTGGAAAGAGTATGAACTTGAACTGATGAGAGACACAGCGGATAACACTGTTGTGGTGTGCTCTATTGAGAATGTAGACCCAGTTGGTGTTCACACCGGGGACTCGATAACAGTCGCTCCTGCTCTTACACTTACCGATCGCGAGTATCAGAAGCTAAGAGACATTGGTATAGACATCATCAGAGCGGTTGGTGTTGATACCGGTGGTTGCAACATTCAATTCGCTGTTGAGCCAAATACTGGTCGAATAATAGTCATTGAGATGAACCCACGGGTTAGTCGCTCTTCTGCGTTGGCCTCTAAGGCAACCGGCTTTCCAATTGCAAAGATTGCAGCGAAGCTTGCCATCGGGTATCGACTAGATGAAATTCCGAATGACATCACAAAGGTTACACCTGCCTCTTTCGAACCAACACTCGACTATGTCGTTGTGAAAGTACCAAGATTTGCTTTCGAGAAGTTCCCGGCCGCTGATGCAACTCTCACAACAACTATGAAATCTGTTGGTGAAGCGATGGCGATTGGACGCAACTATGCACAAGCTCTACAAAAGGCGTTAAGAAGTCTTGAACGCCGAGGTTCTTCATTCCATTGGGGAGAGCAAAAACTAAACAAGAGTGAGCTCGTCGAACTTTCCAAAACTCCAACTGACGGTCGAATAGTCACTGTCCAACAGGCATTGCGACTTGGAGCTACCGCCATGGAAATTTTTGAAGCTACAAAGATTGATCCATGGTTCATCGACCAAATCATTCTGATCAACGAAATCGCAATGGAAATCGAATCCGCGAGCGAACTTAACGCAGCAATTCTTGACTACGCGAAGTCCTTCGGGTTCTCAGATGTTCAAATTGGGCAGCTGCGTAACTTGGAAGAAGGCGATGTCAGAGCTCGGCGGTATGCCCTTAACATTCGACCTGTATACAAGACGGTTGATACCTGCGCTGGAGAGTTTCCGGCTCTTACTCCGTATCATTACAGCACTTACGAGCAGGAGACAGAGGTTCTTCCATCAACGGCTAAGAAGGTTGTTATTTTGGGATCTGGTCCTAACCGCATTGGTCAAGGTGTCGAATTCGATTATTCATGTGTGCATGCGTCTTTTGCTTTACATGATGCCGGTTACGAAACAATCATGATTAATTGCAACCCCGAAACAGTTTCGACTGACTACGACACCAGTGACCGTTTGTATTTTGAACCGCTAACACTTGAAGATGTTCTTGAAGTAATTCACGCAGAAGCGTCCAGCGGGGAACTTGTAGGTGTAATAGTTCAACTGGGAGGGCAGACAGCCTTGGGTCTCGCTCAGGGACTAGCTTCTCACGGCATCCCTATTCTTGGAACCAGCCCAGATGCAATTGATCTAGCAGAGGAGCGCGGAGCGTTCTCGAGAATTCTCGACGAAGCAAAGCTCCTTTCTCCAGCAAACGGCACTGCGACAAGCCTCGCCGAAGCTACCGAAATAGCAGAACGGATTGGCTATCCGGTTCTTGTTCGACCTTCGTTCGTCTTGGGTGGTCGAGGAATGGAAATTGTCTATGACTCAAAGGCTTTAGAGGGCTACTTTGCCAGAATTGCAGATCAGGCGATTGTTGGTCCAAAGCATCCGTTACTCGTGGATAGGTTCTTGGACGATGCAATCGAAATCGACATTGACGCACTCTACGACGGAACTGAACTATACGTCGGTGGAGTTATGGAACACATTGAGGAGGCAGGAATCCACTCAGGCGATTCCTCGTGCACGCTTCCGCCAATCACACTAAGTGATACCCAAATTGATCGAGTACGCGAAGCAACTCTGGAAATTGCAAAGGGTATCGGGGTTCAAGGCTTGCTTAATGTTCAGTTTGCTCTTGCCCATGATGTGCTTTATGTTCTTGAAGCTAATCCTCGAGCCTCTAGAACCGTGCCATTCGTATCAAAGGCCTTGGGTATTACTCTTGCTAAAGCGGCGGCTCTAGTAATGGTCGGTAAGAGTATTCGAGAACTGATTGCGGAAGGTCATCTGCCGCCAGTCGATGGCACTCACATACCGGCAAGCTCAGCCATATCTGTGAAGGAAGCTGTGCTTCCGTTTAAGCGGTTTGCCACCAAAGATGGTCGCTTCGTAGATTCATTACTCGGACCAGAGATGAGATCTACCGGTGAAGTAATGGGAATAGATGTAGATTTCCCAACAGCCTTCGCAAAGAGTCAAGCGGCCGCTGGAAGTGCATTGCCGACATCAGGAAGAATCTTCATCTCTGTTGCAGACCGTGATAAACATCAAGTAGTGCTACCTGTCAGAAGATTGTGGCAGTTAGGTTACGAGATTTTAGCTACATCAGGCACAGCAGCGATACTTAGCCGGCACGGCATCCCAACCAGAGTGGTTAGAAAACATAGCGCAGACGATAAAGCTCCCGCTGGTCCTTCGATTGTCGATTTGATTCTTGCTGGGGAAGTTGATGTTGTAGTAAACACTCCATCAGGTACAGACGCTAGAAAAGACGGTTATGAGATTCGGGCTGCAACAACTGCAGCAGATGCGCCAATCTTTACTACCATCGCCCAATTGTCAGCCGCAATTGGTTCATTCGAGATGGTAATCGCTGGGGATTTCAATGTTAGATCTCTGCAGGAACACGCAGCCGATAGAAAGGCAGCCCTTGCCTGATACTTTTTCTAGAAAGCTAGAAAGCGCGTTCGCAGCTTATGGTCAACTATGTGTTGGCATTGATCCACATCCCGAGCTTCTTGAGGAGCAAGGTTTATTTCAATCACCAGAGGGTCTTTATGCATTTAGTATGCAAATGCTTGAGGGCATTAGTGGTGTAGTTGGAATAGTCAAACCCCAGGTTTCTTTCTTCGAGAGATTTGGTTCTGAAGGTTTTGCCGTCTTGGAGAGAGTTCTATCAGAGGCAAATCGTGCGGGCTTACTTGTTATTGCTGATGCAAAAAGGGGAGACATTGGGACCACTATGGCAGCCTACGCCGATGCTTGGTTAGCAAAAGATGCTCCCTTCATCTGTGACGCACTAACAGTCAACCCCTATCTAGGCGTTGGGGCTTTACTACCGGCAGTTACTGCAGCCGTTGAACGTGGAAAAGGACTTTTTGTGTTGGCGGCCACCTCAAATCCGGAGGCACTAGGGTTGCAAAGTGCGAAGACCGTGGAATTGACTGTGGCGAAGGCGATTGCTGACCAAGTTAGCTCTCTGAACCATCAAATTGCTCAAAGCAAGTCCGTATTTGGATCCATCGGTTTGGTTTTAGGTGCGACTGTTGACTTAGATTCATTCGGTCTAGCCAATACCAATGTAGGCAGCGCTCAGCAGCGAACACCGATATTGGCACCTGGCTTTGGAGCACAGGGTGCACGCCTTGCCGATGCTAAGAACATTTTCGATAAAGACAGTGACTCAGTGTTGTATTCCATTAGTCGTAGCGCATTGAGGAACGGTTTGCAAAATCTAACTCGCACTCTCGAAAATGACAAAGAAGAGCTTCTACAGGCTCTTACAAAATAGGCTGTTGATATGACTCGTCTGACGGTAATAGCTGGCCCAACTGCTGTTGGTAAAGGCACCGTTGTTCGCTGGATACTGGACAGAGATCCAGAGATCAGAGTGTCCATATCTGCCACTACGAGATTTCCTAGACCGGGAGAGGTCGATGGTGAGCATTACTTTTTTGTATCTGATGATGAATTTGATGACATGATTGCCAAGGATGAGCTCCTGGAATATGCAGTAGTTCATCAAAACCATCGCTATGGAACACCACGAAAGCCAGTCGAGGACGCTTTAGCTCAAGGTAAACAGATCATTCTGGAGATTGATGTCCAAGGTGCTAGGCAGATAAAGCATTCCATGCCAACTGCAAACCTGATCTTTATAGCTCCGCCTAGTTGGGAAGAACTAAGACGCAGGTTAGAGGGACGTGGCACTGAGAGCTCAGATCAGGTCGAAATTCGCCTGCAAACAGCCAAAGCGGAGCTTGAGGCTGCCTCTGAATTCGACCACAAAGTAATCAACTATGAGGTAGCGGAATGTGGCCAGCAAGTCTTAGACTTGATGCAGGCTTCGTGAATCATCTAAATTCACATAATCAACTAAACGAAAGCAACTAATTTATGTCTGAAAAACTTGAGGGTATTGTGTCCCCATCAATCGACGCGCTTATGGCTAAGCACACATCAAAGTATGGCTTGGTAATTTTCGCTGCAAAGCGTGCTCGTCAAATCAACGACTACTACTCAGCACTTCATGAGGGAAGTCTTTTTGCCAACGTCGGCCCACTCGTTGACGCTGCCGTTGACGACAAGCCACTCTCTATCGCTATGCGTGAGATCGTTTCTGGTGCTGTCGTAGCAGAAGACAAAGCAGAATAGACAAAGAATTCCTTTGCACATCCTGGTTGGTATCACTGGCGGGATAGCGGCATACAAATCCGCTTCCATAGTTCGCGGTTTCAGCGAACTTGGCCACGTGGTCAAAGCGCTTCCAACTCAGAATGCTTTGCGTTTTATCGGCGCAACAACTCTAGAAGCCCTCTCGCATAACGTAGTTGACTCAGATCTTTATTCCGATGTCGAGAACGTGAAGCACATTGCTCTAGCTCAGGAGGCAGATCTCATCGTTGTTGCGCCAGCAACAGCAGCATTTTTAGCAAGGTATGCATCAGGACTCGCAGATGATTTACTCCTCAACGTACTTTTGGCGACCAACGCCAAGGTAGTCGTTGCTCCAGCTATGCACAGCGAAATGTGGCAACATCCAACAACTATTGAAAATGTTGCCAAACTTCGTAACAGAGGGGTGCTAGTAGTTGAACCAGATTCTGGAAGGCTTACCGGCAACGATAGTGGAGTTGGCAGACTCCCTGAACCAGCTGAAATCGTACGATCTGCTTTAGCTTTCTATTCATCCGGTCTTGATTTGGCTAACAAGAGATTTTTAGTGGTTGCGGGTGGAACTAGAGAGCCGATTGACGCTGTTCGTTTTGTTGGAAACAGTTCCTCAGGTAAACAGGGTTTGGCTCTTGCTGAAGCCGCCAAAGATAGGGGCGCTGAAGTATCGCTCATCGCGATCAACATCGACATTGAAGTCTCATCTTTTCCACACACTCATAAAGCTAAAACAACTTCGGACGTGCAAGCTCTTCTAGAAGAACTAGGTCCGCATTTCGATTGCATCCTTATGCCGGCTGCAATTAGCGATTACAGAGTTGTAAACCCAGCTAGCGGAAAACTTCATCGCGCAGAGCAACCGACCCTGGAATTGCATTTGGTAGCAAACCCTGATCTATTGTCAAATCTTGTCAGTAGCAGAAAATCGACTTCAAAGAATCAAGTGTTAGTTGGATTCGCTGCAGAAGTTTTGCAACCTGGTGATTCGCTCCAAGCCCTGCAGGAACTTGCCAAAGCAAAACTGGACCGCAAAGGTGTCGACGTTATGGTATCTAACGATGTTAGCGGAGGTAGTGTCTTTTCCTCTGAAACAAACGAAGTTGTAATGGTTGGTAAAGATTTGAATCCAATTGACTTCGCTGGCACCAAGTACGAAGTTGCAAGGGCAATCCTCGATTACATCAAGCCCCTTCTGGCAAATCTTTAGCGTAATTGCCTGGACAAGGTTAGTTGTCTCACCTCGCCTATATACTTGTGCTCTATGAAAGATTTACGCTTCTTCACTTCAGAATCAGTTACTGAGGGTCATCCGGACAAAATCTGTGACCAAATCAGTGACGCCATACTCGACGATCTTCTAAGCCAAGATAGCGGATCAAGGGTCGCCTTAGAAACCCTTGTCACTACCGGATTAGTTCATGTAGCAGGAGAAGTAACCACAGAAGGCTATTCGGAAATTCCAAACATCGTCCGAGCAAAACTACTGGAAATTGGTTACAACTCTTCCGAGATTGGCTTTGACGGAAATAGTTGCGGTGTTTCACTATCTATTGGCAGACAATCAACCGATATCGCAATGGGTGTAGAAAGGTCAGCCGAGGCACGATCAACTGAAAGTTCGGATAGCTACGATTTACAGGGGGCTGGAGATCAGGGTCTAATGTTCGGGTTTGCTTGTAACGAAACGCCTCAGCTGATGCCACTCCCAATCAAAATTGCCCATAGCCTTGCCGAGAAGTTGGCGACGGTCCGACACGAAAAGTTGATTGATTTTCTTAGGCCAGATGGCAAAACTCAGGTAACTGTTGGCTACGAAAATGGGAAGCCAGTGTCGGTTCAAACTGTTGTATTGAGCACCCAACATAACCCAGGCGTGACTCACGCAGAAATAGAAGCAGCAGTCTCTGAGTTGGTGATTGCACCTGTGTTGGAATCCTTCGGCTTTGACGTCGCTGACTCGACTCTCTATGTAAATCCGACAGGGCAGTTCGTTATTGGTGGACCTCAAGGGGATGCTGGACTAACCGGTCGAAAAATTATTGTTGATACTTATGGAGGCTATGCGAGACACGGCGGTGGTGCTTTTAGCGGGAAGGATCCTTCGAAAGTCGATAGATCTGCAGCCTATGCCATGCGTTGGGTTGCAAAGAATGTGGTGGCGGCTGGTTTGGCTGACAAGGTTGAAGTTCAGGTTGCCTACGCAATTGGAAAGGCTAGGCCAGTTGGGCTCTATGTCGAAACTTTTGGAACCAACCATGTTGACGAAGCCGAGATAACAAGAGCCATTTCTGATGTCTTCGATCTTCGACCTAAAGCAATAATTGATCAGCTTCAATTATTGAGACCCATTTACTCTAAGACTGCCACATATGGACATTTTGGACGTGAGCTTGAAGAGTTCACCTGGGAAGTAACTAACCGAGTCTCGGAGTTGCGCTCATCCGTAGGGCTTTAAATTGCAAACAATTGCAGCAATCCGATTTCCATCGCCTTTGCCACAACTTGATCGCGAGTATGACTACTTAGTGAGAGATGGTCTCCACCTGGACATTGGTGCACTGGTAGAAGTCCCATTTGGACATGGAAAGAGGCCAAAGCAAGGAGTAGTTGTTGAGCTGAAGAACATCTCTAGCCACGATGGCAAACTGACAGAAATTTCTCAAATCGTTTCACCCTTTCAACAGATTAGTCGTGAAGTGCTTGTTCTCTGCGGGCAAGTTGCGCTAAGGCAAGCAGGGACAGTTGGCGAACTCTTGGCAACCGCCCTTCCAAAACGGTTTATTCGGGTAGAAAAGTCATTCGAATCTACGGAAGACTCTGTCCAGCATTTGCACGAGTTGAATTCAATCCTCAATTCAGCGTTAGAGACGGAAAACAGGATGTATTTCACTCCGAGGCTTCTCGCTGGTACTGACAACATACCGAGCTGGGCGATTGACTTCGCATTGGCATGTTCCGCTGAGTTGGCTATTGGGAGAAGTTCCTTGGTGGTTCTTCCTGATTACCGAGAAATGCGACATTTCGAAATGGCGTTGGAACTCTTAAAGCTTGGAGACTTCTCTCACAGACATGCAAGTTCAGATACCGGTTCAGATGCTTACCGTAATCACTTGTTGGCATTACGTGATGTTGGAATAAATTATGGAACCAGGTCGGC
This sequence comes from Actinomycetota bacterium, assembly GCA_009921165.1. Classification (GTDB taxonomy): domain Bacteria; phylum Actinomycetota; class Actinomycetes; order Actinomycetales; family Microbacteriaceae; genus Rhodoluna. The sequence continues at coordinate 73,668 of RFYI01000001.1, forward strand.
TTGTTTTGCTCCGGCAAAGAACCTTGGACTGATCATGCTTTGGGACGACGGCGATGAGTCACACTTGGAGCAGAGCTCACCCTATTGGTGCTCTAGAGAAGTCTTGCTGCAAAGACATGAAAACGAAAACACTAAATTGGTTCTAGCCTCACATTCACCCAGCTCGGAGTGCCTGAGATTAATAGAAATTGG
>RFYI01000002.1 GCA_009921165.1 Actinomycetota bacterium
CTCCACTGGCAAATCCGGTTAGCCTGCCTGTGTTTACGCCTCAGGTTTCAACACCTTTAGTTCAGTCAGCAACCGCAACGCGGGCAGAATCTATCAGCGACCCGAATTACGTGACACCGCTGGTTCGCAAACTAGCCGCAGAAACAGGTGTTGACCTCGGAACTGTTGCAGGCACCGGTGTTGGTGGACGCATCCGTCGTGAAGATGTAACTGCTGCCGCTAATGGTTCATCCACTTCAATGAAGGTTTCAGAACCAGTTGTCCTGTCTGCTCCGTCTCCACTTCGTGGAACCACTGAACCAATGTCCCGCCTTCGCAAGGTTCTTGGCGAAAGAGCGGTTGCGTCAATGGTCTCGACAGCTCAACTAACCACGGTCGTCGAGGTTGACATTTCTCGCATCGCTCAATTGCGAACCCAAGTTCAAACAGAGTTCACAGCTAAAGCGGGAGTAAAGCTGAACTTTATGCCATTCTTCTTTTTGGCCGCTGCAGAAGCTTTGCGAGCACATCCAAAGATCAACGCGAGTATTGATGGTGAGAACATTGTTTATCATTCGTCTGAGAACATTAGCTTCGCTGTTGACACTGAGCGTGGTTTGCTAACCCCAGTCATTCGTGATTCAGCTTCTCTTTCGCTAGTGTCAATCGCTCAACAAATTGCCGACTTAGCTTCAAGAACACGCGAGAACAAGCTAAAGCCTGACGAACTGTCAGGCGGCACATTCACGCTTACAAATACTGGCTCAAGAGGTGCCCTATTCGATACCCCGGTTGTGTTCCTACCTCAATCTGCAATCTTAGGTACTGGAGTAGTTGCCAAGCGCCCAGTTGTGATCACAGATGAAAACGGGCAGGACAGTATTGCAATTCGCAGCATGGTTTATCTTGCTCTGTCTTACGACCACAGATTGATTGATGGCGCTGACGCAAGCAGATTCTTAGTCGATGTCAAGGCACGCCTTGAAGCTGCGAACTTCCAAGCAAACTTTGGTTTTTAGTAAATCTTAGAAATTCGCTGAAAGTCTTTTACTCGCCAGCTATCAATGCTTACTATCTTGCGGTCGCACTTACGCTGGAGCTTCATCTGAGTTAGGCCTCCGAACCTTCTAAGACTAAGTACTTTGTATTCATCGTTGTTTATGTTGAGCGATGCATTGATCTTAGGATTGCCTGGAACCTCACTACCGATAACTAGACCTGCACCGCAGTGCTGTATCTTCTGCGTGAAGGTTCTTTTAGTAATTGTTTGACCAGCTTCGAATGGCTTAAACAGATTGATGATTGCAATCAGAGCTATGAGCGAAATACCAATTGAAAGAAGTAGCCCTTTACGGACGCTACGCTTGGACTCTGAGAAGCCGATCATTGGCTCCAATACGAAATCCCTCTTGAACATTTTGGTGAATGAATTCGCAACTAAGTTCTCGAGTTCTTGACCGCGTTCAATCAAGAGTGCGACTTTTCCATTTCTGAGGTGAACTGGAGTGCATGACGAGCCGAGAACTGAAACCCATCGAGGCCATGCAATCAAAAAGCTCGGTTGCAACAAATACTGAGTTGTGTCGGGAGACCTCCTATCCCGAACTTCCCAAATTTTGGAATGAACTCCTCGACTACAAAGAGAAATGACTGCATAATGTCGAATTGCGGGCTTTTTGGTTAGCATCTGCCTAATTCTTGTAAATCAGGCGATTAGCTCTTCGCGAAGCCTTCCATCTGTGAACTAACTGGATTTAGCGGATTTGTGGATGGATTTACAATAGGTCTATGACTGCATTCGAAGTAGTGGGGCTTAGCCCGAATTTCGTAGACTACCAACTTGCTTGGGAACTGCAGCGTAAAGTGCACGCAGAGGTTGTCTCAGGTTCAAGACCGGATACGGTCTTACTTCTAGAGCACAGCGATGTTTATACCGCCGGTAAACGAACCGAAGATGAGGAACGTCCATTTGATGGAACACCTGTGATTGATGTAGACCGTGGTGGCAAAATCACTTGGCACGGACCTGGCCAACTAGTCGGATATCCAATTATGAAACTCCCTGATCCAATCGATGTAGTTGGCTATGTTAGGTGGTTAGAGCAAGTTCTTATTGATAGCGTCGCTGAGTTTGGACTAATTACTGAGCGAGTCGAGGGTAGGTCTGGAGTGTGGGCACCAGTTGGTGATAAGCATGTCAAAATTGCCGCAATTGGAATCAGGGTTGCTGAAAAAACTACTATGCATGGATTCGCCCTGAACTGCAATAACTCTTTGAAACCCTACGAAACAATCATCGCCTGCGGTATCAAGGATGCTGAAACGAGTACTATAAGCGAGTTAGTGCAAAGTGAAATAACTCCTGCCATGGCATCAGAGGTTATTCAAAAGCAACTAACTTCGATTGGAAAAGTGAACAAGTGACCCAAGAGCCAGCTCCAAAGAGAATGTTACGTGTTGAGGCACGCAATGCTGAGGTGCCGATTGAACGTAAACCAGAGTGGATAAAGACTCGAGCCAAGATGGGTCCGGAGTATCAAGCGCTGCACACTCTTGTAAAAACTGAGGGACTACACACAGTTTGCCAAGAGGCAGGCTGCCCTAACATCTTCGAATGTTGGGAAGACCGGGAGGCAACATTTCTAATTGGTGGCGCGCAATGTACGCGTCGATGTGATTTTTGTCAGATAGACACTGGGAAGCCTGCAAATCTAGATCCAGATGAGCCTAGACGCGTTGGGCAATCTGTTGTGAAAATGCAACTACGTTATGCAACAGTTACGGGGGTTGCTAGAGACGATCTTCCAGACGAAGGGTCATGGCTATACGCAGAGACCATCCGTCAAATACACAAGCAATCACCTGGGACAGGTGTTGAAATTCTTGTCCCAGATTTTTCAGGTAAGCCTGAACATTTGCAAAAGGTATTCGACGCCCAGCCGGAGGTATTTGCCCACAACGTTGAAACCGTGCCTCGCATATTCAAACAAATCAGGCCAGCATTCACTTACGAACGCTCACTCGATGTAATTTCACAAGCTCGAAACGCTGGAATGGTTACGAAGAGCAACCTAATTTTAGGCATGGGTGAAGAGATATCGGAAGTCATTCAAGCCTTACAAGACCTCCACGATGCAGGGACTGACATTGTGACAATTACGCAGTACCTCCGGCCCACTGTTCGGCATCATCCAGTTTCGAGATGGGTCAAACCACAGGAATTCGTAGAGCTTAAAGACATCGCTGAGGGCATTGGATTCTTAGGGGTTCTTAGCGGTCCACTAGTTCGCAGCAGCTACCGCGCTGGAAGACTATGGGCTCAAAGCATGATCAAGCGCGGAGATTCGATTCCTGAAAACCTCCAGCATCTAGCTGAATCTGCCATTCGTGACGGTTTCAGTCAGGCTGTCAACTAAATAACTAATAGGCTAAACCACATGGCAAAAGATAAGACCAATACAAAAACAGATAAAGCTCCAGGATTATTTAAGCAATTTGGAGATCAAGTTAGATTCCTAAAGGACGCTGACCCTAAAGCCTTCCCATTGGCCATAGCGGTGGGTGTTTTGGTCTTCATCCTGCTAACCATATTGGGCTCGGTTCTTTCAAACTTCAGTTTCTTGGGAATTATAATCTGGGCGATTTTAGGTATTGCTGCTGGATACCTAACCTGCTTACTTTTTCTTACTAGAAGGGCCAACGCAGCCATCTTCAAGCGGTATGAGACTGAACCGGGACGGGTTAGCATCACGGTCGGAACCCTAACCCGTAGAGCCTATAAGGGTTCAAATCAGCCAATCGCCATAAACGCAAAGACCAAGGACATGGTCTTTAGGGTTGTGGGTCCAGCAGGTGTCGTCCTAATGGGTGAAGGCGCTAAAACCAGCACAAAGGCCTTGCTCGAAGATGAACGACGAAAAGTGCAAAGAGTCGCATCTGGTGTCACCGTTCACACCTTCTACTGCTCTCAGGACAGCGATGGTATCCCCCTCACTGAACTACATAAGAAAGTATCTAAATTAAAAAGGACTCTAAATAGGAGCGAAATCGCTGCCGTTCAGAACCGCCTCTCCGCTCTGGATACCCGTTTTGGTATGCCAATTCCCAAGGGTATGGATCCAGCAAAGATGCGTGCTTCCAGACGGGTTCAATAGTAATAAAACTTTTTACAAGCCCGAAACATAGATTTGAGAGAACCTAAGCCTCAAGGACGATAAAGTGGTCTTGAGCGTAATGAATCGCTCGACTCCCATAAACCTTTGAAGGGCTCTCCCTATGTTCAAATCAGCATCTGAGGTCATCAAATTCATCAAAGATGAAGACGTAAAGTTCGTTGATGTTCGCTTCACCGATCTACCTGGTGTTCAGCAACACTTCAACCTACCGGTTAGTCAGATTGATGAAGACTTCTTCGTTAATGGCCAGCTATTCGATGCCTCATCGATTCGCGGCTTCGCATCGATTCACGAATCAGACATGCAGCTCATTCCTGATGTCACCACCGCATATCTTGATGGTTTCCGTGTCGAAAAGACACTAATCATCAACTTCGACATTTACAACCCACGTAACGGTGAAATATACGGCCGTGACCCTCGTCAGGTTGCTAAGAAGGCCGAAGCGTACCTAGCATCAACTGGTATCGCAGACACAGCATTTTTTGCTCCTGAAGCTGAGTTCTTTATCTTCGATGAGGTGCGCTACGAGACCAAAGCGAACACCGCTTACCACTTTGTGGATTCAATCGAAGGTACTTGGAACACTGCCAAGGAAATCGAATCAGACGGTGGCCGCAACCTTGGTAACAAAACTCCATTCAAGGGTGGTTACTTCCCTGTTTCTCCAGTAGATCACCTGGCAGATATTCGCGATGAGATTGTTCTCAACCTTGAAAAAGCAGGACTTGTTGTTGAGCGCAGCCACCACGAAGTTGGAACTGCGGGTCAGTGTGAGATCAACTACAGATTCAACACTCTGGTTCAGTCAGCTGATGATGTATTGAAATTTAAATACATTGTGAAGAACACCTCATACAACTACAACAAGACCGCTACCTTCATGCCAAAGCCTCTATTTGGTGACAACGGTTCAGGTATGCACGTTCACCAGTCACTGTGGAAAGACGGCGTGCCATTGTTCTATGACGAGAACGGCTACGGTGGTCTATCGGATCTGGCTCGTTGGTATATCGGTGGACTTCTAAAGCACGCTCCAAGCTTGCTGGCATTCACTAACCCAACAGTTAACAGCTACCACCGTCTAGTTCCCGGCTTCGAAGCTCCAGTAAACCTTGTTTATTCAGCTGGTAACCGTTCAGCTGCTATTCGAATTCCGATGACCGGTACTAACCCGAAGGCTAAGCGCATTGAGTTCCGTGCGCCTGATGCATCAGGTAACGCTTACTTGGCATTTGCTGCGATGTTGATGGCTGGTCTTGACGGAATCAAGAACCGTATCGAACCTCACGCCCCAGTGGACAAGGATCTTTACGAACTACCACCAGAGGAAGCAAAAAACATTCCTCAGGTTCCAGGATCTCTTGAAGAAGTACTCAAAGCGCTAGAGGCCGACCACGATTACCTATTGGCAGGCGATGTGTTCACCAAGGATCTTATTGAAACTTGGATTGACTACAAGCGCGAGAAGGAAATCAAGCCTTTCGCTCAGCGTCCTCACCCATATGAGTTCGAGCTTTACTACGGCGTTTAGTCGTATTGCTTTAGCGGGTCATCTAAAGATGGCCCGCTTTTGCTTTAAGCGAAGAACAGTCTTTCGAAGACCATTCGAGACCTGCGAGTAAAGGCAAGATAGTCCTCTTCAAGTTTTGAAGCTGAGCCTCGCGGATATTCGAGTATTCTCGCGATGCCTTCGAGCTGCCGTCTATCGGTTGGCAGAACATCAGTTCTCCTATTGGACCAGAGCACTGAGGCAGATCGAATGCGACTTGCTAGCAACCAAGCTTCTTCCAATACTCGAGCATCATGAGCTTGCATGAGACCGGCCGAAACAATAGCCTCCAACGCTTCTAGTGTTCTAGGCGTGCGAATCGATGGATGCTCATTACCAAACTTCAATTGCAATAACTGCACTAGCCATTCAATATCGCTAAGCGAACCACGACCAAGTTTGAGATGACGTTTAGGATCTGCGCCTTGCGGGAGCCTTTCGTTTTCAACACGCGCTTTAATTCTTCTGATTTCGACTATGGATTTATTGTCGAATTGTTCAGGATAACGATATGCATCAGCAAGGTCATGGAACCCATTACGAAGTTCTGGTGAACCATAAATCATCCGGGCACGTAGCAAAGCCTGGTTCTCCCAAATGTCAGCCCATCTTGAGTAATAGGCCTTGTAAGAATCCAGAGATCTGGTGACTGCGCCATTTCTACCCTCGGGCCGAAGATCCATATCCAATTCAAATTCCAATTGTGGATCGGTAGCGAGTCGCTTTATCTCGCTAATAACTAACTCAGCAGCTTTTTGAGCCATGGCAACTGGAATAGTTGGTCTTGGGTCATAAACAAACATCACATCAGCATCACTCCCGAAACCAAGTTCAGCCCCACCGAATCTACCCATCGCCACGATACCGAAATCAACTAAATCAGCTATAGGCATTTGATTATGAGTCATGGCCTCGATCACGGTTGTTGTTAGTGTCTCTAAATACCACTGCGTGATGTCTGTAAGGCCCTTTCCAAGTTCCTCCAGAGTCAACTCCCCGACAACTGCGCCGAGAGCAAGACGAAGAGTTTCCCTCCTGCGGATGTGTCGAATAGCTTTAGCGAAATCATCTAAGGCCTCTCGCCTGGCCCCCAAGGCATCTGATTGAGCTCTTAGAGTATCCATGCTCTGTGGTTGTAGCTGTGCAACATCCTCGAACCAGGCGGCCCCTTCCGGAATTAGTTCCAGCATGGAGGTAGCCAAGCGGCTGGTTGAAAGTGCAACTGTCATTCGCTCTGCGGCACCACTGCTGTCACGCAGCATTCGCAAGTACCAGTGAGAGTCGCCAAGATTCTCACTTAGCCTGCGAAAAGCCAGCAAGGCTGAATCCGGATCAGTGCCTTCGGCGAACCATTGAATTAGAACCGGTAACAACTGCTTTTGAATCTGTGCCCGCCTGGATAGCCCTGAGGTGAGTGCCGAAATGTGAGTTAGGGCTACTTTTGGATCTATGAATCCAATTGCCGCCAACCTATCTGCTGCTTGCTCGTTAGACAATTCAGAACCATCGTTTGCCTTAGAAACAGCAACTAAAAGAGGTCGATAGAAGATCTTCTGATGCAATGCTCGAACTTGTAGTTTTACTTCTTGCCAATAGTTGATCAAGTCTTCTGCTGTCCAACTTAGGTGAACTGATCTAGCTATGGATCGTTGAGCGTTCTCCTCGATTGGCATCAAATGCGTTCTTCTCATCTGAGACATTTGAATTCGATGCTCGATTAGACGCAAGAACTTGTAGTGTTGAGAGAATTCATGAGCCTCGAGTCGACCGATGTATCCCCCAGCCGCCAATTCGTCTATTGCAGTGACAGTGTCAGCAGCATGAACAGAGTTATCGGTGCGACCATGAACTAACTGCAACAGCTGCACCGTGAATTCAATATCCCGAAGTCCACCAGCTCCTAGCTTGATTTGTCTATCGACTTCATCCGCTGGAATGTTTGCGCTTACCCTTTCACGCATTTTTTGGACTGAGTCAACAAAATTCTCGCGCTGAGTCGCCTGCCAGACAAGAGGTTGGATAGCCTCAAAGTAGCGAGAACCCAGTTCACGATCTCCTGCAATTGGCCTGGCTTTTAGTAGCGCCTGGAATTCCCAATTCTCAGCCCACCTTGCGTAGTATGCCTGGTGTGAGTCAAGTGTCCTAACCAATGCTCCTGACTTTCCTTCAGGACGTAGATTTGCATCCACTTGCCACAACGCTGGCTCTGGATTGTTGGAATCCATAGCTCGCATAAGTCGAGTTGCCAGTTTTGTTGCAATGGCTAGCATCCGTTCGTTATCCAGAGAGTCTCCCGCAGATTCCGCAACATAGATGACATCGACATCGCTGATGTAATTCAGTTCACCGGCTCCTCCCTTACCCATACCTATAACAGCGAGCTTTGTTTGAGCGATTTCATCTTTAGTGAAGATCCCAAAGTCAGTACTTTCAGCTAACTCTTTGCGAGCTATGACTAGTCCAGCTTCTAATGCAGCTCCGGCTAAATCAGCCAAGGCAAGAGAAACTCTAGGTTGAGCAAGCTGTGGGTCGGCTTGTGAAAGGTCGTAGATAGCAATTTTGAGCAACTCTGTTCGATAAGTGATTCGTAAACAGGTCACTAACTCTGCAGAATTGAATTCCTTTTGCCGCAGTCCACTGATTGCTGTATTGAAAATGAGATCGTAGGATGCTCTATCAGGAAGAATCTGCACGGCTTTTTCGAATAGAACTAAATTCTCAGGAGTTCGCGAGAGAAAATCGTTGAGTGCCGTGGATGCTCCGACCAATTTTGCAAGACGCTCAGCCGATTCTTCCTTGGATAGGATTTTCTTAATTTTTGATTTCTCAAAACGTGCCAGTGCGATGATGTTATTAAGGGCGTCATCCGGCGATGCTGACTTTGACAGGGCAGCCAGAGCCGACCTGCCTGAATCACCAACTAGAGAAACCAGTTCATCGAGTTTGGCAATAGTACCTGTTAGGTCAACAAATCCAAAACGTGCAAGAGATTGGAGTGCCCCTCCGGATCTTTCCGAAGCCGTAGCCATTAGAGAACTTCGAGGTTGGTCTTCAATTCATAAGGAGTAACCTGGGCACGGTAATCACTCCACTCACGGCGCTTATTAGCTAAGACGTAGCTGAATACATGTTCGCCAAGAGTCTCAGCAGCAAGTTCAGACTCTTCCAACTTCCGAATGGCATGGTCCAAGGATTGAGGCAATGGCTGGATTCCCATAGCCCTGCGCTCTGCATCAGTTAGGTCCCAAACATTATCTTCAGTCTCCGCTGGAAGCTCATAGCCCTCTTCAATACCCTTTAATCCAGCTGAAAGCAGCAAAGCATATGAAAGATAAGGGTTAGCCGCTGAATCAATTGCACGGTATTCAATGCGAGATGAGTTGCCCTTGTTCGGTTTATACAACGGAACACGAATCAAAGCAGATCTGTTGTTATGCCCCCAGCAAACAAATGATGGAGCTTCACCGCCACCCCATAGTCTCTTGTATGAGTTCACATATTGATTTGTCACAGCAGTAATCTCAGGCGCATGCTTTAGTAAACCTGCGATGAAACTCCTACCGGTCTTCGACAAGCTGTATTGACCGGATGGATCAAAGAAAGCGTTGGTGTCACCTTCAAATAGTGACATGTGAGTGTGCATTCCAGAGCCCGGGTGCTCAGTGAACGGCTTCGGCATGAAAGTTGCATAAACACCCTGCTCAATAGCAACTTCCTTGATGACAGTTCTGAAAGTCATAATGTTATCGGCCATGGTTAAAGCATCGGCATATCTCAAGTCAATCTCATTTTGGCCAGGTCCGCCCTCGTGGTGACTGAACTCAACTGAAATTCCTAGTTGTTCCAGCATCATTACTGCTCGTCTTCTGAAATCGTTAGCAGTTCCGCCAGGAACATTGTCGAAGTAACCAGCTTTATCGACAGGAATTGGACCTTCTGGACCTATCTGAGAGGACTTAAGAAGGTAGAACTCTATCTCGGGGTGGATATAAAACGAGAACCCCATGTTGGCCGCCTTGGCAAGAGCACGCTTTAAAACGTTCCTCGGGTCTGCAGCTGCCGGCACGCCGTCCGGAGTTGTTATGTCGCAGAACATACGAGCAGTTGGGTCAATTTCCCCACGCCAAGGGAGGATTTGAAAGGTTGAAGGATCCGGCTGGGCCAACATGTCAGCCTCGTAAGAACGAGCCAAGCCCTCGATTGCAGAGCCATCGAAGCCGATTCCTTCTGCAAAAGCACCCTCGATCTCAGCTGGCGCGATAGCAACAGACTTGAGAGTTCCCGCGACATCAGTGAACCAAAGGCGAACAAACTTGACGTTACGTTCCTCGATTGTCCGAAGTACAAAATCGCGTTGCTTATCCATCAAAAAACCTTTCTATTTCCTCCTACTAGGCTAGTGGTTATGCCCAACGTTCGCCTAGCCTTAGCGCAAACCAACCCAACAGTTGGTGACATCGCGGGAAACTTAGCTACCATCTGGGAGGTAATTGTTGAAGCGACCGAGAAAAAGGCCGAGCTACTGGTATTCGGTGAAATGGCTATCACGGGTTATCCAATAGAGGACCTAGCAAGTCGCGAATCCTTCATTCTGGAAGCACAACATGGCATAAAGACTTTGGCTGAGAAACTAAGCAATCCTCAATTCGTTGACTTGGCTGTGGTCATAGGACATCCGGCATTGGCAAGTGCAAAAGAGCGAACCGGTTGGGCTATTGCTAAGAACTGTGCAACCGTAATCATCGGTGGCAAAATTGTCGGCACCTATTCAAAGCACCATCTGCCAAACTACTCGGTATTTGATGAGTACCGCACTTTCGTGCCTGGCGATGAACTGCTTACTTTTGAACATAAGAATTTAAGATTCTCGACGATTATCTGCGAAGACATTTGGCAATCTGGTGGGCCGGTTGCAAAACTACGTGAGGCAAAAACCGATGTTGCACTGATTCTCAATGGCTCGCCTTTTGAGATTGATAAAGATGACAGAAGACTTGCTCTTGTAACTGAGCTAACTGAGAAGTATGACTGTGCTGCAGCCTATGTGAATCTCGTTGGTGGACAGGACGATCTTGTTTTTGACGGCGACAGCATAATTGTTGACAGTCATGCAAAAGTGATCGCGAGATTGAAACAGTTCAAGACAGACTTGGTACTAATCGACATCGAGGCTAAAGATCAGCTAGCCGTAGTTGGTGAACATTACCTAACCAAGCCAAACGAGAACTGGCAAACTTGGAATGCTCTGGTACTAGGCCTCAAAGACTATGTGCAGAAGAATGGTTTCAAATCAGTTGTGCTAGGTCTTAGCGGTGGTATTGATTCTGCCGTCTGTGCGACCATCGCAGCCGATGCTCTGGGAGCTATCAACGTGTTTGGAGTCTCCATGCCAAGCAGATACTCTTCAAACCATTCCAAAGAAGACGCACTTGATCTTGCAACTAGAGGTGGCATAAATTTTCAAATTCAAGCCATAGAAGATTTAGTTCATCCTTTTGAGTCGCAGCTGATTCTTGAGGGATTACCGGCAGAGAATTTGCAAGCTCGTGTAAGAGGCATTATCTTGATGGCGCTGAGCAATAAAGAGGGCCACCTAACCCTGACAACAGGAAATAAATCCGAGTTGGCAGTGGGCTACTCAACTATCTACGGAGACACCGTTGGTGGTTACGCTCCCCTAAAGGATGTTGAGAAAACATTAGTTTGGGAACTGGCTCGTTGGCGAAATGCTTACGCGGTATCACGGGGTGAAATCGAACCAATCCCTCTCAACTCAATTGAAAAGCCACCTTCGGCGGAATTGAAACCAGATCAGGTAGATCAAGATAGTCTTCCTCCCTATGATGTCCTAGACGCGATCCTCGATGCATACATAAACAAGAGACAATCAAGAGCAGAAATAATAGCCTCTGGTTTCGATGAAACGATAGTTCACAAGGTCTTAACCCTGGTTGATAGAGCAGAATGGAAACGACGCCAAGGTGCGGTTGGTCCCAAGATAACTGGGATGGCATTTGGAAGAGACCGCAGACTACCAATCACTAATAAATACAAGGGATAGCAAATGACCGAACTAACCCCAAAAGTGATTCGTACCGCCACCTTGCAAGAGTTCAAGGTAAAGCGACAGAAGTTTTCTTGTCTTACTTCTTACGATTCACTAACAGCTGGGATTTTCGACGAAGCAGGGATTGAAGTGCTCCTGGTTGGAGATTCGGCTGCTGATAACGCGTTAGGCTACGAAACTACTCTCCCAATAACTCTCGAGGAGATGATTCCTTTCGGAAGAGCGGTTGCCAGAGCAGCTAAGCGCGCGCTAGTTGTGATAGACATGCCATTCGGTAGCTACGAAGCAAGCGCAGATCAGGCTTTGGCGAATGCAGTAAAGATCATGAAACTTACCGGCGCAGGCGCAGTCAAGCTCGAAGGCGGTCTGAGAAGTGTTGCTCAAATCAGGTCTCTAACCATGGCTGGCATCCCTGTGATGGGACACATAGGCTTCACACCGCAAAGCATCCATTCACTCGGTGGCGCAAAAGTGCAAGGTCGGGGTGAGGGTGCTGAACAGTTGCTCGAAGATGCTCGAGCAGTTCAGGCAGCCGGAGCATTCGCTGTTGTCCTGGAATTGGTTCCAGCATTGCTTGCAAAACAGGTAACAGATGAACTACTCATTCCCACAGTAGGTATTGGAGCCGGGGCTGGAACAGACGCTCAGATTCTTGTTTGGACTGACTTTGCTGGTCTTTACCCAGGTAAGCCCCGGAAATTCGTAAAAAAATATGCAAATCTGCGAGAAACTCTCCTAGAAGCCGCCGGCACATATCGCACCGAGGTCTTGGAAGGCAAATTCCCAACTGTTGAGAATTCGCACGAGTAACTAATCTTCCTGGTCCTCTTTGAACCATTCCTCTGATCTAGCACGTAGGGTTTCAAGAGCATGCTCAGCCTCTACACGAGTATGAAATGGCCCTATACGGTAAATTGCTAAAGCCTGTTTCCCAACTTCAACTTGCATGGTCTTAGTGTTGAACCAGAACTCATTTTCATTTGGATTGGTGATTTGCGAACCCTTCCCTGCGTTTCACTTCTGAGCATACCTAACGGCTCTGCCTAGTATTGAAGCATGCCCAAGGACATTCAAACAGGTAAGTTGGTGCCTGGTCGAATTTCCTCTCGATTAGCAGTCCCTAATTCAATTCCCAGACCAGAGTATGTGGGGAGACCTGGGCCAGCTAAATTTCTTGGAAGCAACATAAAAAGTCCTTCACAGATCGAGAAGATCAGATCAGCTGGTAAATTGGCCGCTCAAGCTATCGAGCTTGTTGGATCACAGGCGAAAGCCGGAATCACAACAGATGAGCTGGACAAGATTGCTCACGAATTCCTTATCGACAATGGTGCCTATCCATCAACGCTCGGTTATCGGGGCTACCCTAAGTCCATTTGCTCTTCTGTAAATGAAGTGATCTGCCACGGCATTCCAGACGACACAGTGCTTGAGGATGGGGACATCGTCAACATCGACATAACTGCATACGTAGATGGTTTCCACGGTGATAGTAACCAAACCTTTCTTGTCGGTACCGTCTCAGAAGAGGTCTCGCTGCTTGTCGAGAGAACTCGTGAGGCATTAAACCGAGGAATCTCTGTCGTCTTACCTGGCCGAGCAGTGAACCTAATCGGCAGAGCCATCGAGTCATACGCCAAGCGCTTTGATTACGGTGTAGTTAGAGACTTCACAGGCCACGGCATCGGAGAGAGCTTCCATTCGGGATTGATAATCCCCCACTACGATTCAGCTCCGATGTATGCGGACGTGATGGAAGCGGGCATGGTGTTCACGATAGAACCAATGCTCACCCTGGGGACACACAATTGGACTATGTGGCCAGATGGCTGGACAGTTGTGACTAAAGATAAAAGTATTTCTGCACAATTCGAACACACCCTAGTAGTCACTGAAACAGGTGCAGAAATACTAACCTTGTCATAAGGACGGACATGAGTAAAAAAGCTATTGGCATAGACATCGGCGGCACTGGCATCAAAGGTGCGGTAGTGGATGTCAAAAGCGGCAAACTGCTGAGTGAGAGATTCCGTTATCCGACCCCTGAAGGCGGATCACCCAAAGCCATCGCTAATACTCTTAGAGAATTAATAAAGAACCTGCCTAACCCGCAAGGGTTGCCTGTTGGTATTTGTTTTCCAGCTGTAGTAAAGAATGGCGTGACCATGTCGGCGGCAAACGTATCTAGAGAATGGATTGGGCTTGATGCCGACAGGCTTTTTCAAAGAGAACTTAAGACAACTGTTCACGTTTTGAATGATGCAGACGCGGCCGGTTTAGCTGAGGCTAAGTATGGGTCAGCAAGTAAACAAAAGGGTTTAGTAATAGTTACCACACTTGGAACTGGCATCGGTACCGCGTTGATTTACAACGGAAAGCTTATTCCTAATTCCGAACTTGGCCATCTAGAGATTTCGGGTATCGATTATGAAACTAAAGCGGCATTTTCCGCAAAGGAACGAGAAAACCTAACTTGGGCCCAATGGACAAAACGCTTGCAAACTTACTACACAGCATTGGAAGCATTGCTTACTCCCGACTTGTTTATAGTTGGCGGTGGCGTATCAAAAGAGCACGATCAGTTCTTACCATTACTAAAACTTAAGACACCTATTGTTCCTGCTTTCAATAGAAACAGCGCTGGAATAATGGGTGCGGCCTATTGGGCTAAGAAGCACACAACAGATTAGTTGGAGGGGTCGGCCGATACGCCGGGTTCTGTACCTTTCGGTGACGGCCATCTATCTAGCGACAGTGTTACCACTGCCATCAAGCGGTCTACCCGAAGACTTGGGCGAGCAGCCCTCAAACGCCTTCTGTATGACCTTGCTCCGAGCGAGGTTTACCTAGCCGCCCTAGTTGCCTAGAACGCTGGTGGTCTCTTACACCACCGTTTCAGCCTTACCACTTGCGTGGCGGTTTACTCTCTGTTGCACTTTCTTGCGGTTTGCACCGAGTGGGTGTTACCCACCACTCTGCTCTATGGAGCCCGGACGTTCCTCGTTAGCTTTCGCTACCGCGACCGTCTGGCCGACCCTTCCAATTTCAAGGGTATCGCAGGCCAATTGGAACTGAAAGCCCTACAAATGCGAGGTGTAATTGATGACAGTAACTTCAGCTGCTTCTTCGCCCCAGAATCGAAGCACCGTTATTGAGCAAGGGGCGATACTGAGCCTCCAATAAGCCGGCCAATTAGCCTGAATTGCCGCCTTTATAAAACCCCTAATTGGCATTACGTGACTAACTACGACAACTGTCTGACCTTCATACTCTTCAAGGATTGAGCTTTTTCCTCTTTGAACCCGCTCATCGAATTCCTCCAAGGATTCGCCCCCGCCGGGAGGAGCAATCTTTATATCTCCTCGCCACTGGCTGTAAAGTTCAGGCCAGGTCGCTGCAACTTCGGCGTTCGTGTGTCCATCCCAAGCACCAAAAGCAATTTCAGCGATGTCATCATTAGTAGCTAGTTTGACTCCCAAACGATGGCCAATTATTTCTGCGGTTTCTCTAGTGCGAGCTATAGGGGATGAAACTATGGCAGTCGGTTTCAAAACCCTAGAAAATATTCCTGTTTGTCCTACTTTAGCTAGTTCATCAGCTACTAAAGTTGCGTCCTCTCGACCAAGCTCACTGAGTTGAGGATCTTCTCCGCCACGACCAGAAATCTTGTGAGTTTCAGTTAGCAATGTCCTACCGTGACGAACCAAAATTATCGTAGTCAATTTCTTCGTAACATCTCGAGGTGCACGAACCGAAGAAGGAAGCTCAGGATTGTATTCAAGATCGGCAGCAGTCTGCTTTGTTGCTAAGGTGACAACATTTATGGTTGATGTTCCAGGCTCTCCTATGTATTTCCTAATCACTCTTGATTCAGCGTCCATCGCTTCGTTAGCTAGAGCATCTGCCTTACTGTTTTGCTCTCTAGGAATCCACTCGAAACTTATCTCTCTAACACCAATTGCTGAAGCCATTTGAGATGAGAGTTCCTGCATTCCCTCATTCTTGATCTTCCAACGGCCTGACATCTGTTCGACGACTAGTTTGCTATCCATCCGAACATGCAGCTGCGCCGAAGGTACTATCTCATTAGCAAGTTCTATGGCAGCTAACACTGCTTTATATTCAGCCACATTATTAGTAGCAATACCGATGAAAATTGCAAGCTCGGCAAGAATCGCACCGGTTTCCGCATCAATCAAAACAGCACCAGATCCCGCAGGGCCTGGATTACCTCGAGAACCACCATCAGCCTCGATGATTACTTTATGAGTCATCGAACCATCATTGCTTGGCACTCTGGACAATATCCGATCTCATCTTCGGGCAGTGAACTGAGCGAATCGATTGTGTTTGCGTTTAAACCCATGCGACAAGCAGAACATGATCGGTTTGCTACTTGACCGACAGCTAACTGACGCTTTGCTAATAATTCATAGGCGGTCATCACTTCGGCGGAAATCTTTCCAACCAGCGTTTCCCGATCAGCGGTCAATTTCCTTCCTCTCGCTTTGAGCCCATCTACCTGCGCTTGAATTTCGGTCTGCAGTTGTTCCATTTTGCTATTGATTCCGTCTCTACGAGACGAGACCTCAGTTAGGACTGATTGTGAGCTTTCGAGATCGGCTAAAACAGCAAGTTCAGTGTCTTCTAGTTCACCTCTTCTTCGTAGCAGAGATTCGATTTCGCTTTGGAGACCCTGGGCATCTTTAGGCGAAGAAGTTTGATTCAATCGTTCCTTGTTTCGAGCAATTCGCGCTTCGACCAGGTGCAAGTCATCGTCAGCACGTTTTTGCTCGGTTTCTAGATTTTCAACTTGTGACCGAGCAGCAATCAACTCACCAGCAACAGATGCTAATTGTGCCCGTAAAGATTCCAACTCCTTTGAACCAATTGCGGTGGTGATTTCGTGCTTAATCTGAGTAATCTCAAGATCAACTTCCGATAAACGAAGCAGAGCCGATTGGCCAACTTTATCCAGTTTCATGCTCAATTTCCTTATTGGTCGATTGGGTTGTTCATTAGAAAATCGAATACATCGGTTCTGATGTCACAGATGTCGATCGCAAGGCCGGGTAACATTTTTTCCAGTTGTTCGGAGGCAGTACCTAGCCACAGGTACTCAGCAGCCCAGTGAGAAATATCAATCAGTGAAAACTCAACTTTTCTAGCTTTAGCTAATTCAAGTATCTCCTGAGCTGGATGATGACGAAGATCTGAAGTTATGTATACATCAGCTCCTGAATCGAGAGCGAGATTTAAGTAATTGTCGCCAGCGCCTGCGCAAATAGCAACGCTACTTACCTCTCGATTGAAATCGCCAGCAACACGAACACCTGTCGCGGTTTGCGGAAGGAAAGAATTCAGGCTTGCTGACAATTCGCCGAGTGTAGTGACTTGGCTAAAGTTTCCTATAATTCCTATTCCTTGTACCCCATCGGCTAATACCGCAAGTGGTCGAACCTCTGTTATCGCTAAACGTTTTGCAAGCTCTGCCGATGTTCCAGTAGTAACTACATCAGCGTTAGTGTGAGCAGTGAAAAGTGTGATTTCAGCTTTGATTAGTTCAGAAACGATACTTCCCTTCGCTCCCTCCTCATCAAGATTGGTAACGCCTTTTAGTAGTAATGGATGATGCGCGAAGATAAGGTCTGCGCCAACCTCTTTGGCGTACTCAACAACGCTGGAGGTGACATCTACCGTAAGTAAAACCCTAGAAACGCTGTGTTGTCCTGAGCCGACAACTAGTCCAACGACATCCCATTCCTCAGCGTTGCCACTAGGCCAAAGATGTTCCGCGGCTGCAATGAATTCTTGTACTTTGTAGTTCATTATTCTTGGCCGACAAAGATGTCGTTCAGTTGTTCGCGTCTGGACTCCACCGCTAACACTTCGCGTTCTTGCTTTCGGATTTGAGGTATACGCACTGCAATTGTCAGAACAATTCCAAGCAAGACTGTAATCGCGAAACCCAGAGGTGCTGCCAGTAGGTCTCCCGCTAAACCAATAGACGGCAATCCGAACCCGAAGTATGAGAAACCAAGGAGATTTACAGGGATAAATGCGACGGCACTACCTAGCGTCACTAACCAAATGGATATCGATATCAGATTGAATTTCTTATAAAAACCATACGAACGAGACAGGGAAAGTTCGTGGTACGCGATTTTCCGAAGAGCAACGTCAGCAATAAACAAACCAATCCAACCGGCACTCAACGCGGTAACCAGAACAAATAGATTCACAAGATATTCAAGCTTCTGTGAAACAGGTTGTTGCGCGAAAAGTAGCAATAATCCAACGACAGCCAAGGAACTAAGAATAATTCCTAGAATTTTGCTACGCATTCTAAACAAAGCGAGAAAATCAAGTGATGCTGTCTTCAGATTCAACAAAGTCGCAAATACAACGCTTAGCCCAACTCCGTATGTCAATGCTCCCCTAGACCAATTAGGCATCTGAGCGATGGTCTCAGAAATCCCTGCAGAAGCTGAACCCAGCCACATAAGCGTCACCAACCCAACGACGACAGGTGCAACTGAATTCGAGAGCAACACAAAACCGAAAACTTTAGATCCTCGAGGCTTCATAGGAATAGCTTTAGACAGGTTAGGTGCAATAGCGACCCAGAGCGTAACAGCAACCATCACAACTAAAGCAATCCCGACTAAGGATTCTTTACTAAGTATTCCAACTTGACCTAAAGCGACCATTGTGAAGTTACCTAGCGGTAATCCCGAGAAACTTTCAGCTACAAGAACAAAAGCCAAGATGCTAACAAATACTTGCACCAGTCTGCTCGCTGACCCTCTAACGAAGGAAAGTGCTGCAACTCCAGAAAGGACAAGAAGTTGAACGATGAAACCTGTGGTTATGTTAATCCCTGCGAATGTAGCAGCGATTTCATCAAAACTCGACAGCGGAACAGCAACTCCATCGAGCAAGTAAGTTAAAGTGCCCAAAAACAGAGCAGTAACTAACGCGCGAGACGCAAACAGAATGCTGAGTGGAATTGAGTTACCCCAGACTCCAAACACTGCACGCGAAATCATCGCCGTTGAAAGACCGCTTCTCTTGCCAGCTAAAGATGCAACACCTATAAGAGTCCCGGCTACTAGATAACCCACAACTAGATCGACTGCGATTGCGCTAGCGCTTAAACCGAGGTGAATCAAAGTAAAAACTAAAATCATTGGTACCACAGTTGCTGAAGCACCAAGCCATGAGAATAACTGAGAGATTGGTTTGCGGTCTCTGTTTTCATCAGACGGAATTGCAACGTTAGTTGAAGTATCTCTCGAAGAAACATGGTTTTGCCTTGAATCTTCTAAGGCTGTGAGCTCTTCCTCCGCTGAAGCAGCAGCAAGCAGTTGATCAAAAGCATCGGCTGTCTCAGAGCCTTCTGGATGCAAATCAGATGCAATCACTGCAACTTCTTCAACGCTCAAACCTTCCTCGTCAACAACTGAAACAAGCACATCTTCAACAACTGTTTCTTCAACCACAGGATCTTCAACAACTGTTTCTTCAACGACAGGCTCTTCAATTACTGGCTCTACTACAACATCTTCTGGAACGCTTTCACGAGCCGGAGACTGAGTCCTTATGAACCAGCTAAATGGATTGTCAGTGGAGGTGACAGTAGAAGTGGATTCTTCTGCAATGGCTTGTTCTTCAACAGGCTTCTGCTCAGCTTCGCTTATAACCTCCTCATAAGCTTGAATTGGATTTGCATCAGTAACCGGTTCTTCGTATGTTTGGGTAACAGGCGTTGAACCCTGAACACTACGACGGTAATTACTGAGTGCTGTCTGCGCCTCTAAAGACCCATCACTTTCCATCTGAGCAACCCAACTGGCTATCTCAGCGTCTTCCTGAGCTCGAAGCGCTTCTTGAGCAACAAGTAGCTCCATAACTGCTTCGATGCCACTATGCGAGGATGTGGCTAGGTTTACACGGGCGGCGAGTTCTTCATCGCTTAGGGATTTACGAACTGGTGGTTGAAAACTAGATTCCATAGGCAAATCCTACCGCCGAGGCAAAATCTATGCCTCTAGGCGGAGGTAGTCGAAAAGTGGGCCCTACCGGGCTCGAACCGATGACATCCACGGTGTAAGCGTGGCGCTCTACCAACTGAGCTAAAGGCCCGACTCTTGACTGCAGCGCCAAGTGGCGCTTAGAAAACTATACCGCAGGCTAGAGGGTCAATGTTGCCAGAGCGCGATCGTATTCATCCAAAGATCGTGCCTGGCCCGGAGCTGTAATGAATTTAGCCACTAAAACCCCGTGCTTATCCACCACAAATGTCCCGCGATTAGCTATTCCATGCTCTTCTAGGAAAACACCATAGTCTTTGGCTACCTGCCCGTGAGGCCAGAAATCCGCCAAAACTGAGAATTTGTAACCTTCGTGCTCGGCGAAAACCTTCTGAACAAACTTGCTATCAACCGAAATAGCTAGCAATTCAACATCGCTTGACGCGAATTTTTCGAAGTTATCCCGAATTTCGCAAAGTTCACCTGTGCAGATACCTGAGAACGAAAGGGGGTAAAACACGACCACAACAGGCTTGTTACCCCTGAATTGTGAGAGTGTGACCGTTTCGCCGAACTGGTTTACAAGGCCAAAATCTGGTGCAAGGTCGCCGATAATCAAAGACATTGAATCTCCTTTATAGATAGGTTTGGGCTAATCCAAGAAAGCCCTGATAACAACCCTAAACTTATATCTGGCTCTAAAAGGGCCAAGCCATGAATTATGTGTCTAAAGTCGCCATAACTGTCTTTAGCCCTAAGAACCGAAACGAGGATTCGTTGTCCGTTAACAATCAGGACGCTTTCGCAAGCAGCAACCCAGATCAAGATCCAGAAGAAACTCGTGAATGGCTAGAATCGCTTGATGCCGTAGCAAGAGTTCACGGTCGTAACCGTGCTCGAGAAATTATGTTGAACTTACTGAGACGTTCTCATGAACTTCAGCTAAATGTTCCATCGATTCCAACTACGGATTACATCAATACCATTGCCACTTCTGATGAACCAGAATTTCCAGGCGACGAATCTATCGAGAGAACTTATCGCGCTTGGATGCGCTGGAACGCTGCCATCTTGGTGCACAGAGCACAACGACCAGGGATCGCAGTCGGTGGACACATTTCAACTTTCGCATCCTCAGCTTCTTTGTATGAAGTTGGTTTCAACCATTTCTTCAAAGGACAAGATCACGCTTCTGGTGGAGATCAGATTTTTATTCAGGGCCATGCCAGTCCTGGTCCTTATGCCAGAGCTTTTCTTGAAGGTCGTCTAAGCGAAGACCAGCTAAATGGTTTTAGACAAGAAAAGTCTCATGCCGGTGGTGGACTATCTTCATATCCTCATCCACGCCTAATGCCAGAATTCTGGCAGTTCCCTACCGTGTCGATGGGTATCGGTCCTATAAACGCAATCTACCAAGCGCAATTCAATCGCTATCTTGCGGGTAGAAACTTCAAAGACACAGCGGAGCAACATGTTTGGGCTTTCTTGGGCGATGGTGAACTAGATGAAGTTGAATCTCGAGGGGCACTGCAACTAGCTGCCAACGATGGATTAGACAATCTAACTTTTGTTGTGAACTGCAACCTGCAAAGACTCGATGGTCCAGTTCGCGGTAACGGAAAGATTATTCAGGAACTTGAATCCTTCTTTCGAGGAGCCGGTTGGAATGTTATTAAAGTGGTTTGGGGTCGCGAGTGGGACTCTCTACTAAGCGCTGATACCGATGGTGCTCTTGTCAATCTAATGAATGAAACACCTGACGGTGATTTCCAAACATACAAAACTATGGATGGTGGCTTCATTAGAGAAAACTTCTTCGGACGTGATCCAAGAACAGCAAAACTAGTCGAATCAATGACCGATGAACAGATTTGGACATTGAAGCGTGGTGGTCACGACTACCGCAAGATTTACGCGGCTTACGCAGCAGCCTTAGCGCATAAAGGCCAACCAACAGTAATCCTGGCTAAAACCATCAAGGGTTATGGCTTAGGTAAATCTTTTGAAGGTAGAAATGCCACCCACCAAATGAAGAAGTTGACACTGGAAAACTTGAAGTCTTTTAGAGATGACCTGCAAATTCCAGTCACCGATTCGCAACTCGAGGCAGACCCTTACCAGCCGCCTTACTTCAGACCTGCACCAGGTACTCCTGAAATTGATTACATGCACGAGCGTCGCAAAGCTCTAGGAGGATATCTGCCTGAGCGAAGAAGTAAATATGTTTCTTTCGAGCTTCCTGAAGAAAAAGTTTGGGATGTCGCTAAGGGTGGTTCAGGTACCCAAGGTGTTGCCACAACAATGGCTTTCGTGCGTTTGCTAAAGGACCTTCTAAGAACTCCTGAGCTCGGGCCAAGAATTGTTCCAATCATTCCTGATGAAGCCAGAACTTTTGGAATGGACGCGTTCTTCCCTACTGCCAAAATCTACAACCCTCGCGGACAGCACTACATTTCAGTTGACCGCGATCTCTTGCTTTCGTATAAGGAAAGCGAAGCAGGTCAGATTTTACACACCGGTATTAATGAAGCGGGATCTGTCGCTGCATTTACCGCAGTAGCAACTTCTTACGCGACGCAAGGTCAACCAATGATCCCGTTCTACGTTTTCTACTCGATGTTTGGATTCCAAAGAACTGCAGACGCTATTTGGGCTGCCACAGATCAGCTCTCTAGAGGATTCATGATTGGTGCTACTGCTGGTAGGACTACTCTTACCGGTGAAGGGCTGCAGCATGCTGACGGGCACTCACCAATCCTGGCAGCGACCAACACCGGTGTGATAACTTACGACCCGGCTTACGGATACGAAATCGGACACATAATCAAGTCTGGCCTCGAGAGAATGTATGGCGGAACACATCCAGATCCAAACGTGATCTACTACATAACCGTATACAACGAGCCAATCCTGCAACCTGTTGAACCAGAGAACGTAGACGTTGATGGAATCCAGAGAGGTATCCATCGCATTAGTGTTGGACAAGGCTCAGGAAAGAAGGCGCAGATTCTTGCTTCGGGTGTTGCTGTTCCTTGGGCCTATGAAGCACAGCAACTACTCCTCGAAGACTGGAATATTTCAGCCGACATCTGGTCTGTTACCTCGTGGAGCGAACTGCGTCGTGACGCACTAGCTTGCGATGAAAGGAAGTTCCTTTATCCAAACGAGGTAGCTCCGCTGCCATACGTCACCAACAAACTCGCTGGAGCTCCGGGTCCATTCCTTGGTGTGAGTGATTACATGCATCAAGTCACCGACCAAATCCGTAAGTGGATCCCAGGCGAGTATGCAACTCTTGGCGCTGATGGATTCGGTTTCTCTGATACCAGAGCAGCAGCGCGACGAGCATTCAAAATCGACGGACCTTCTATAGTTGTTCGAGTTCTTGAACAACTTGCTTCACGTGGCGATGTCGCTCCTCACATACCACAACTAGCTATTGATAAATATCGTTTGCTCGATGTGACAGCTGGGACTTCAGGTACTTCAGGTGGAGACGCCTAAAGCATGTTAGTCATTCTCTGTCCGGGTCAAGGTGCTCAGAAACCTGGGTTTATGAACTCCTGGCTGGAGTTACCTGAGTACCGTGAGTCAATCGAATCAATGGCTGCAACTATTGACATTGACTTGATCAAACACGGCTCAATCAGTGACGAAGAAACAATTCGAGATACCGCTATTGCCCAGCCTCTGATTGTCAGTGCAAGTATCGCAACTGCAAAGCTCCTGGACCTGTCAAAAGTTCATGGCGTAGCTGGTCACTCAGTTGGCGAGGTTAGCGCTGCGCAAATAGCAGGAATTCTCAATCAAGAGCAAGCCATTCAACTAGTGAGCTTGCGGGCTAAATCAATGGCAAAGGCTGCAGCGGAAAGTGAAAAGACTAGCATGGCAGCTGTCCTAGGCGGAGCAGCTGAAACGGTTTTGTCTCGTCTTGTGGAGCTGAATCTAACTCCTGCAAACTACAACGGCGCTGGACAGATAGTTGCAGCTGGCGCTGCAGATTCAATTCAGAAACTTGTTGCAGAAGGCCCGCAAGGTTCCAAAGTAATTCCACTTAGCGTTGCGGGAGCTTTTCACACACAGTACATGTTCCCAGCAGTTAGCACTCTTAGTGAATTTGTTGCAACACTTGAAGTGAACGATCCAAATAAAAGTATCTGGTCAAACCAATCGGGGCAACTTGTTTCCAAAGGTTCTGAATTCTTAAATCTTCTGGTTGGTCAAGTCGCTTCTTCTGTGCGATGGGATCTTTGCATGGAAGCCATGTTAGCCGCTGGTGTCACTTCAGTGATTGAAGTCTCACCTGCTGGAACACTTTCCGGACTTGCAAAGCGCGGCATGCCGGGAGTTGAAATTGTAGCTTTGAAGGAACCTAAGGATCTAGAAGTTGCACAAGATTTAATTAGCCGAACGAATGAGGGTAAATGAGCCACGCAAAACTTAACCAATTTGAAGCGGTCAACTTCAGTCGTATTTATTCACTCGGTGCTGCTCGAGGTAACCTAGTAGTAACCAATGACGACATCGCTGGCCCTATTGACTCGAGCGATGAATGGATTCGCCAACGCACCGGAATCATCACGAGAAGAAGAGCTGGTATAGACCAGTCGCTGATGGACATGGCAATTATGGCGTCAAATGAAGCTATCTTGAAAGCTGGAATAGAACCTAAAGAAATCGGCGCAGTAATCTTCAGCACTATTTCTCATCCATATCAAACGCCATCCGCTGCGGCACTTCTAGCTGACAAGATTGGTGCTAATCCCGCCCCGGCTTTTGATATTTCCGCGGCCTGCGCTGGTTATTGCTACGGAATCGCTCAAGCTGACGCACTAGTGCGAGCTGGTGTCGCTAAATTTGTCTTGGTCGTTGGTGGCGAAAAGCTTAGTGATTTTATTGATCCAACCGATCGTTCAATTTCATTCCTGCTTGCAGATGGAGCAGGAGCTGCAATAGTCGGTCCCTCTGACGAGCCTGGTATTTCCCCGACAGTTTGGGGCTCAGACGGCTCACACTGGGACTCGGTTAGCATGACCGCCTCACTATTAGATTTCCGAGACGGGGAAGCCAGCTGGCCCACGCTACGACAAGATGGCTTGACCGTCTTCAAATGGGCTGTTTGGGAGATGGTGAAAGTTGCCAAGGAAGCTCTTGATGTTGCAGGCATCAAAGCTGAGGATCTAGCAGCTCTGGTACCCCACCAAGCCAATATTCGGATCATCGATGAGTTAGTAAAGCAGCTGAAACTACCTGAAAGCGTTGTTGTAGCTAGAGACATAGTGAATACCGGGAATACCTCGGCTGCCAGCGTTCCACTGGCGATGCACCAATTACTCAAGGACGGCAGCGTTAAATCGGGTGGTTTAGCCCTACAGATTGGCTTCGGAGCAGGTCTCGCCTTCGCGGCTCAAGTGGTAGTTCTGCCCTAAACTTTATCTAGTAAATCTAAACAATCAAGGAGCAAAATTAATGGCACTTTCGCATGACGAAGTACTAGCAGGTCTAGCAGAGATCGTTAACGAAGAGACCGGTATCGACACTGATTCAGTGAAGATGGAGAAGTCTTTCACCAACGACCTAGACATTGACTCAATTTCAATGATGACCATCGTCGTAAACGCAGAAGAGAAATTCAGCGTAAAGATCCCCGACGAAGAAGTGAAGAACCTACTAACTGTGGGCGATGCTGTCAACTTCATCACCTCAGCACAGGGCTAATAACTCTTGAACAAAAAAGTCGTCGTCACCGGGATAGGAGCAACCACTCCTCTCGGTGGTGACGCATCATCAACTTGGCAAGCACTTCTTGCAGGTGAATCTGGAATAAGTACCCTGGAGTATGAGTGGATTGCAAGGCACGAACTGCCAGTCACCTTTGCAGGTCAAGCCAAAGTCAAAGCTGCAGAAGTTCTAACGCTTCAAGAAACCAAGCGATTAGATCCCTCAAGCCAGTTTGCACTAATCGCCGCACGTGAAGCTTGGGCTGACGCCGGTATTACTGATTTTGTTCCAGAGCGACTCTCGGTCGAGTTTGCCACCGGCATCGGTGGTGTTTGGACGCTTCTAGACGCTTACGACACTCTGCTGGAGAAAGGGCCGCGCAGAGTCCTACCTATGACGGTTCCTATGCTGATGCCTAACGGACCAGCAGCAGCAATCGGAATGGACATCTCTGCCCGTGGTGGAGTTAGAACATCGGTTTCAGCTTGTGCTTCGGGCACCGAAGCTATCGCCAATGCAATCACGAGATTGCATTCAGGTGAAATTGATATCGTAGTTGCAGGTGGCTGTGAAGCTGCCATGCATCCTCTCCCAATGGCAGCGTTCGCATCAATGCATGCTCTTTCTCGCCGTAACGATGAACCAACCAAAGCTTCTAGACCATATGACATCAACCGAGATGGCTTCGTAATGGGTGAAGGCGCTGGTGCTCTAGTACTTGAGACCGAAGAACACGCGCTTGCTCGAGGAGCAAAAATATACGCAGAGCTCGCTGGTGGTTATGTAACCAGCGATGCCCATCACATTACTGCACCAGACCCCGAAGGAACAGCGGCCGCCAGGGCTGTTATTGGGGCTTTAAGAATGGCTGGCGCGCTACCGACTGATGTTGGACACATCAATGCTCACGCAACTAGCACTCCGGTAGGAGATATCGCGGAATACACCGCGCTAAAAAGAGTCTTTGGTGATCACTTGAAAGAGATTCCGCTATCTGCAACCAAATCATCAACAGGGCATCTACTAGGCGGAGCTGGAGCAATTGAGGCGGTCTTTACAGTCCTAGCGCTTCATCACAGAACTGCGCCGCCAACATTAAATCTTGATAATCCAGATCCAGCTATCGATCTTGATGTTGTCGTGGCACCCCGAACACTCGGCGAAAATGTCTTAGCCATTTCAAACTCATTTGGGTTTGGCGGGCACAATGCAGTGATTGCTTTCCGTTCATATAATCAGTAGCTAGCCTGCTCTATTTAGTAGCACAACGTTATCGCCATACTTGGCAGCCCTGAATGGCTCGAGTATGTCATCCCAAGACTGCCCAAGTGCAAGTCTTAGCAATCGAGTGAATTCTCGATGGTTTCCTGAAGACTGATCTAAAAGAGTTTGCAACTTGTCCTGAGTTAAAGTCAGAACTCCTGCGGCGTTCAGTTCGCCCCGAAAAAGTCCCAGCCCTGGGACAAACATATAAATAATGCCGGAGTGCTTTGTATATTGAATGATTTCAAAGTGTAAGAATCCATTGTGTGCGAGCATGGATGCCATGTCATCGAGTTGCAATAGTGATGCTTTGAAAGAAACCTCTGCCGAATAGGTCCCAGGCAGCAGCAGCTGACTGTCCAACTCGGCCTCCAACCCCAGTTCTCGAAGCTGGACTGAGATATCATCAGTTTGTTCGGACGGACAGGAGTGAATCACTAAGGTCGTGTCAAAAAGACCCTTTGACATTGTTTTCCTCCGAATCTCAACTTGAAAGTGCGTCTTCCCCAACGTCCTTCTGAGTTTCAGAGACTTATAGGTTACGACTATGGGCCTAAATGCGCAATTCCTAACTGACTGCTGGCTAGCATTGGAATAGACCTCAGAAGGCTTATGAAAGGGCTCAAATGGCCAAGCTCTACTTCCGTTATGGTGCGATGAACAGTGGCAAGAGCACGGCTTTATTACAGGTTGCTCATAACTATGAAGAGCGCAGTCAGCAAGTGCTGATTGCTAAGCCGGCTGTTGATACTAAGGGTGAGGCAACAATAGTTTCAAGATTAGGTGTCGACCGCAGAGTAGATTTCTTGGTGACTCCTAATGACAACCTAAGGGAGTTAGCACACGAGCACGCTAACAATGGCTTGATCATCCCAGGCATCAAGAATCTTTCTTGTTTGCTCATAGATGAGGCCCAATTTCTAACCAGGAATCAAGTTGACCAAGCATTTGAACTAGCCGTGCTCGATGGGGTCCCAGTATTGGCTTTTGGCATCAGAACCGACTTCCTAACCAATGGATTCCCAGGGTCGCTTCGGTTGATGGAACTATCACACTCCCTCGAAGAATTAAAGACGATTTGCCGCTGTGGTAGAAAAGCAATGTTCAATGGAAGAAAATTTGATGGAGAATTTATTTTTCACGGCGACCAGGTAGCCATCGACGGCGTAGCAGTTACTTATGAATCTCTCTGCGGTGTCTGCTACCTAAACGAACGTGGCTAAATGGCTCAGCACTTCCACGGTGGCTCTATTTACCAAGGTCTCGGTTCTTACGCAAACGAGTTATTCGTAAACGACTTGGGATTTGTCTGTGACAAGGAAGCATTTGAAAAATCAGAGGTTCAGGAACATCTATCAATAGATGGCAAAATGCTTGTACCGGGATTTCGAGACACCCATTCACATCCTTTATTTGCTGGCCGAGAAGCCCAAGGATTAGACATAACCCACATTCACAGTCTCGACGAGCTGGGAGCTAAGCTTCGAATTTATCGAAACGAGAATCCTCAGTTAATCTGGCTAGACGCTGCTGTCTACGACAGAGCTATGGAGGGTAACCTCACCAGGCATTCTCTGGATGCTTTTGTATCGGATATCCCAGTGGTGCTGCACGCTGATGATCACCACACATTGTGGGTTAACACGAAGGCCTTAGAAGTTGCCGGACTAATGGGGGCTCCCCTGCCAGTTCTTTCGTCAGGCAGGATCGATGTCGATCAACAAGGAAATCCAACTGGAATGCTTCGAGAGTGGCCGGCAATGTCGTTAGTAATGGATTTAGCTCCAGCAAGCACACTGCAACAAGATGTTGTTGCGCTGCTATGGGCTGAAAGTCAACTTATTCAACATGGAATAGTGCAATGCCAAGACGCCTGGATAGATCGGGGTATGGCAGAAGTATATATCGAAGCTGCTAAGCAGGGTTTGCTAAGACTTGAATACAGCTTGGCTTTTAGGGCAGATGTGACAACATTTCAAAATGATTTTGAGTACTTCTTGAGTTTGCGGCAAGAACTTGGCCAAAGCCAATTATTAAAAGCACAGGCAATCAAATTCTTCGTTGACGGCGTCTTTGGAAGTGCTACTGCATCTGTTTCTGAGGCTTATCTTTCTTCGAATAGCTTCGGCGAACTCATTTGGTCAGAGAATCAATTGGTAGAGGCCATCTCCTTGTCTCATGAAAATGGTTTCCAAGTCCACATTCACGCCATCGGCGATGCTGGAGTTGCTTTTGCTTTGAAAGCCCTAGCTACAGCTAGTCCTTGCCCAAGAGGCCTTGAGCCTGTGATAGCCCATGCCGAACTAACGACAAAGAATTTGCTGATTGCGGCAAAGGCGCAAAGAATTAACCTTTGTATGCAGCCGTACTGGGCTCAAAATAATGGCATGTTACTCTCATGTCGAGATCACCTAGGTGATTCCAGACTCAATTCGCTCTACGCCATTCGTGACATGATCAGAGCTGGAATTAATGTTTCTTTTTCCTCAGATTGGCCTGTTTCAACCCCAAGCGTATTGAATGGTATAGCTGTGGCGGTCTATAGAAAAGGTGCTGCTGAAATGGAAGCACATAATCCAACTCAAGCCATTTCTCTGGAGCAAGCTATCGACGCATACACAGTTGCATCCTGCCGACTCTTAGGCAAAGACCAAACTGGAACTCTCACAATAGGACAACCATTTGATGCAACCTTGATTGATCGAAACCTAAAGCAGGAGGACCTCGACGGTTTTTTGTCCGCCAAGGTCCTCGCAACTTATAAAGTAGGCAAAAACTTACTTGTATAGCACCATCATTGACAGTGCTGGGATTGTTACCTTGCCATTCTTCTTACCAGTGACAACAACTTTCCCGATTGTCTTGGTACCGGCAGATTTGTCATCAGCAACTATCTTGTATGTTCCCTTAGGCACAGAGAAGGTTGCTTTCTTTGATGGGTTTGAATTCGCAAGAACCACGATAGATGACCAACTGTCGCCAACAGCTTTACCATTTATTCCAAATCCGATCTGGTCTTCAGTTCCATCCAAGAAGGTCAGATTATCAATAATGCTTTGGGCAACCGGCATGCGGAATGCCTTGTGAGCCTTACGAATAGCAATCAAACCTTTCAAATAGCTGACGTTACTTGCATAAGTGATTCTGTTGTTCCACTTCAATGAGTTGACAGCATCAGTTGCGTTATAACTGTTCTTATTAAAGTTTTTACTTCTTAGGAATTCTTGTCCTGCTTGAATAAATGGAACACCTTGAGAGACGAACAAGATTCCGGTACCGAGCTTCGAAACCTTAGCAATTGTTGCCATCGGCACCTTCTTACCCATACTTGTTCTGAGTTTGTCCGCGAAGGTGCTGTTGTCATGCGATTCGATGTAGTTGATGGTTTGACCCGGTTCAATTCCACCTATCCATTCACCAGCTAGGTTCGGGAATGGAGCATTACCAACGATTCCGCTATAGATTGAAGCGTAATCACCATAACGACCGCTCACCCAACCAACTGTGGATTCGTCCCACACATTTCCCTTCATTCCATCGCGCATGATGGCATTGAAGGTTGCGATACCCGGAATCTTTGAACTGTTTAGTTGGGTAGCCCTTATTTCTTGAGGCAAGGTTCCCATGTTCCAACCCTCACCAAGCATGATGATAGTCGGATCGATGTTGTTCAACTGTGTGCGGATAGCATTCATAGTGTTGATGTCAATAAGACCCATCAGGTCGAAACGGAAGCCATCCATTTTGTACTCTGTCGCCCAATACTTGACCGAATCCTGAATGAACTTGCTGACCATTGGATGTTCAGTCGCAGTGTCGTTACCACAGCCAGAACCGCTGGTCTTTGTACCTGTTGCATCTCTGCGATACCAATAACCAGGAACTAGCTTCTCGAAAGCAAAGTTGCTGCTGTCCTGAACGTGGTTATAAACAGCGTCCATATTCACTCGCAGGCCATTGTTGTGCATTGACATAATGGCTTGCTTCAACTCAGTTATACGGGTCTTAGGGTTGGCAGCGTCAGTTGAATATGAACCTTCAGGAACGTTGTAGTTTTTAGGGTCATATCCCCAGTTGAACTGGTTACCAACACCAGTCTCATCTACTGACCCGAAGTCATAGATAGGCTGCAACTCTACGTGAGTTACCCCTAAATCCTTTATCGCAGATAAACCAGTTAAAGTTGAATCCTTGCCCTTGGTGTATCTAGTTCCTATGTCTGTGAACGCCAGATACTTCCCCTTGTGGTTAGCTGGGATGTTACTTGTTGAATCCATGGACAAATCTCGAACATGCAATTCATAGATCACTGCGTCTGTCGGGTTTCCTGAGCTCATATTGTTTGGTCTATCTGAACTAGACCAGCCGACGGGGTCAGTGCTGTCCAAATCAACAACAACTCCGCGCTCACCGTTGATGGTTACTGATCTTGCATATGGATCAATAGTCTCGTTTACCTTTGATCCAAAATGTGCACGATAAACATAGATTGTGCCGTCTTGATTTCCTTCTAAACGCTTGACCCAGGTTCCCTTGACATCTTGAACCATTGGATAGACAACGCCATCCTCAGGAGCCGTTGATGCAGTTGCATAGGTTACTAAGTCAAGTGAGTCAGCAGTCGGAGCCCAAACTCTGAAGTCTGTTTGTGCCGCCGAGTAGGTGTTACCCAGATCAGGACCGTTGTAATAAAACTGGTCATTGAATGACTGCAGATCCCATAGTGAACCTAAATCTGATTCTTGAGAACCGTAAACAGGATGGCTAATTGTGTAAGCGGTACCGATTCGAACCTGATCCACGAGCGTTGCGCTAACGGTGTAACCCGAGTCAGCGTTCCCTTCAACAGCGCTCCAACTTTCAACGGCCACATCAGCTCCGCTTGAATTCTTGATAGTGAAATTCTTCTTTTCAGTATCAATGTTGAAACCGTTGTCAAACGTAAGCTTAATTTCTTTAAGCTTTGTAACCTGAGCACCAAGAAGAGTCGGCTCTGACGAAGGCTGCTTGAACCAAGTGAATTTGGAATTGTATTTAATCCAGATTTCGGAGGTAGAGACGCCATTTACGTCTTTGAAGTTATTGACGTATCGATCTCCGTCCGGATATTTATTCCAACTGTTGTCTCTAAGAATGAATCCCAAAGCAGTCGCGCTACCTGAGTTCGGTAGTGTCCATTCTCCATAAGCCCCGTAAGAATCAGTTAAGTATTGAACTCCGGTTTTAGCGAACTCATAGGCCTTACCATCCGTACCTGCGTACCAAACCCAAAGATTTAGGCCCGTGAAGGTATTGCTCGGCCGAGAAACGTGCACAATGAATTTCTTATCTGACGCAGCTTGGCTTGGAGCGGCATCAATAGCCACAAGGCCGGTAAGTGTCGTTAGGAGGGCTAATACAATGCCAATGATTCGGCGGGATGAGGAAAATAGGCGCACAGAACTATCACTTTCTAAAGGGTTATAGAAACACTGTAAGCGTTTACCTATTCAAAGGGTCTTGTTTTCAGCGATTACCTATTGACTCGTTATAAAAAAGTAACCTGGTGGGGCGTGCGGGACTTGAACCCGCGACCGACGGATTATGAGTCCGCTGCTCTAACCGGCTGAGCTAACGCCCCCAGCCACCTATAAGGTTACTCGTCCAAGCGCTTTATTGCCTTCTTCGCCTTACCAACAGTCTTCTTGACGCCAGTTCTAACCTGCTTGTCGACCTTTTTGGCCTGACGTTTTACATCTTGGCCGATTTCCTCGAGACCATCCTTGATCTCATCGCCTAGATCTGTGATCTTACCTAAAGCAGCCAAAGCCTGTCTTCTAACCTTCAACTCTGCCCGCCTTACGACAATACTTAGGCGCCCGATGGGCTTCATGTAATCTTCAGAGTTGTCATCGCTGTTTTGACGAGCATCTTGGTCGCCACGATAAAGTCCTTCAAAAATACTCAAGGTTCGCTTTATGTCATGGGATTGAATTAGGTGGATGGAGTTTTCAGAAAGCCTGTTCAGTTCCTTTTGATCCGCCGTTGCTACCTTTAGAAGGCAGGCAGAGAAGTCATCGACGTCGTCCGGCTCAAATAAGTAACCGTTATCACCGTGGTGGACTAGATGAGGCAAGGCCATGGCATTCGCAGCAATCACAGGTCGGCCAGAAGCCATGGCCTCCATTGTGGCAATCGACTGTAACTCAGCGATTGAAGGCATGGCAAAAACAGTTGCTCTCTCATAAGCAAGCGGCAACTCTTCCTCTGAAATGTGCCCAAGAAATTTCACTCTGGTGGAAATCTTCAATTCTCTAGCCAGGTCCGCTAGATACTTCTTTTGTGAACCATCACCAGCAATCTCTATGAAAAAATCAATTTCTTTAGGAAGTTTTGCAGCAGCCTTTAGCAGATTGTGCACGTGTTTCTCCCAATCCAAGCGCCCCAAGAATAATACTCTGAAGGGATTATTCGTTGTCTTTGTCGAATTGGTGAACTTGGTAGCATCAATACCGCATGAAATAGCAAGCACGTTTTCTATGCCAGCCGCAGCCTCCAATAATTCAGCTGCTCGCCTAGTGGGTGTGGTTATCTGATCATATTTGGAAAGCACCTTACCTGCATCCTTCCAAAGTTTTGCCTTTACTCGCTTTTCTAGGAATTTAGGAAGGTGTAAATACTTGAGAAGATTTTCGGGCATGGTGTGGTTTGTCGCTATCAACCTAATGCCGCGCTCACGACCGCTTCTGGCTAGAACCCTTCCAACAGAAAGATGCGACTGCGAGTGAATGGCATCAGGTTCAAATTCATCAAGTATGAGATCTACTTTGTTCTTTAGCGTTAGCGGATTTACAAATCTAAGTGTTTTGTGAATCACGAGGGGATAACTTCTTATTCGATGGACAGTCATCTCAACACCATCTTGAATCTCAGTAAAGGTTCCCCAGGCCTTGCTTGTTGCCGGAGCGATAATGTGAACGTTGTTGCCATTTCTGACTAGTCCGCCAGCTAAACGTTCAGTGAATCTGGATGCTCCATTGATGTCGGGAGGAAAGGTATCCGCGACTATAAGAACCCTAAGAGGCTGTCCAGGATGTCTAGTCGATTGAGCCAAGGCGGTGTACCTGTCTTTTGGGTAAGTTGTAGACCAGTTGAGTCTAAGAGCAGTTTAGCAAATGCCTATTGGGAGGCTTTGTTGACCTCTGGATGCACCTTTGAAAGCAAGAAAACTCCAACAACGGCCATCGCGCCACTGGTCAAAAAGCCCAGCATTATGGGCCAAGGTGCGTTCATCGCTTCATTCAACAAAACCACACCAATACTTACAGCAATCAGAGGGTCGATAACTGTTAGCCCTGCAACAACGAGATCTGGTGGACCAGAGGCGTAAGCGTTTTGAACGAACCAAGCACCTAATAGACCAGCTGCCACCATACTCGTCAAGGCAAAAACAGTTAATCCGTCGGTGACAAGTTCTCCTTGGAAAGTTATAAGACGGTTGAAGCCATCCTGATTAAATAGACGCTTGACTACAACTTTTGTGAGTGTCGCCACGAAACCATAAAGTATTCCCGCTCCAAGGATGAAGGTTAATGGCTTGAACTTGCTTGCTCCTACGAAAAATATGTAGCTGAAAATAGCGATTAAGAGTATGGCCATGGTCAGAATCTGCATGAGGGCTGCATCATCGATCTCGGGTTCTACCGCCACGTCGTGAGCCATCACAACGAATGCACCTAGGCCGACTGTGCAAAATGCAATAGCAATCATGGATGCCTGATTTAGTCTAGTTTTAGTAATCTTGGCGTTCAGGACTGAAGTTATGACTAGAGCAGCAGCTCCGATTGGTTGGACGAGGATAAGTGGAGCTAGTAGCAACGCCGAGAACTGCAACACCAAGGCGGCAATTGAAATAAATAGACCAGATACCCACTGTGGATGCCTGATCAATTGAGTAAGTTGCTTGAGTGTCAAATGTGAGCGCCCCGATAAAGCTGCCTTCTTTTGAAGTCCCACTGCTCCGTTTTGCATCTGGGTTCCTATTGCCAAGGCAACAGCAGATAGTAAGGCGAGCGAGATAGCCAGTATCTTCACATTATCCCCACTCCTCTAGACCTTTTATAAGCCTACCTACGAAGCACAAATAGTTGTTTAGGGTAAATTTATGGAGTGCCTATAAGACCTATCTGTATAACTGGAAACCCCGTACTACACACCAAAGCGCTCGAAGTTACAGTGTTTGACGAAAATTTACAGCAATTGGTTCTCGACATGTTTGAAACCATGGATGAAGCACCTGGTGTCGGGTTGGCTGCTCCACAGGTTGGCGTGAACCTGCGTGTCTTTGTCTATGACTGGGATGCTGAAGATAGCTCACCACAGCGAGGTGTTGTGATAAACCCGACCCTTGAACTTTCAGAGATACCAGATGGTCCAGCTGATTTGGATGCAGAATCCGAAGGATGCTTATCAATTCCTGGTGAACGGTTCCCCCTCAGAAGAGCGGATAGAGCCATCCTACGAGGCGTGGACTTAGACCGAGCACCTGTTCATATTGAAGCGACAGGATGGTTCGCCAGAATTTTTCAGCATGAGTTTGATCATCTGAACGGCATTCTCTACGCTGACCGCCTGGAAGAAATACACAAAGCGGAGTGCCAAAAAATAGTCGTTGAACGAGGTTGGGGTAAAGACGGGCTTTCTTGGTTGCCTGGAGAAGAGCATCTAGAGGGCTAAAGCTCCAATGTTATACATTTGCAACAGCAATTGCGATCTTGTGTCCAGCATCAAAAGGCCCTGAATTTTAGTGAGTGTTCTGCGAACTTTCGCTTTTGGGACTGCAACAGCTGTGGCTATCTGACTATCACTCCTAAGCTCACAGAAGCTCTTGAGAATCAAGGCCTCATTCTCATCCAGGACATCTAGATTGGAGATTGTTTTCTGAAAATGATCTTGGGATACTTCAAAAGAATGCAGTTCAGGCAAGATTTCACGGATGGCAAAATCGGTGTCATTCTCAGCGCACTTGGTAACCTTCTCGAGAAGAGATTCAACGCCATCACTTATGAAGACGAAATCAACTGCGCCTGCTGCTATCGCAGCAAGACGAAGTTGCAGTTCATTAAACTGCCCAGAGATTAATATGTTGCCAACATGGATGCCCCGAAATCTTGCCGTCTTGTGTAGCTCTCGGACGAAATCAAATGCTGAGATGGAATCAAGTCTCTGATCGACTATCAAAACATCAAAGGTTGCTTCAAGTAAAGTTTGTGGTTCGAATTGGTGAGCGTCGTTATCGAAAACTACTCTGAAACTTGTCTGCGATTCTAAAATTGTGCGGCGCGACTTTCGAACTAAATCAGAGCCACCGAGCAAGGCTATTCGAAGGTTGGTGGCCAACTAATTAACCTTCGCATACTTAGCAATGTTCGGGAAAGCTGCTGAAACTGTGAATCCAACACCAGGAACTTTGACGAATTCAATGTTTCCCTCGTAAAGTGCTGCTCGCTCTTGCATTGAAATTAGACCTGGGCCAATTGGTCTTTCCACCAAAGCTCTCTGGTCGTCTTCGATGGTGTAGCCACCGAGGGTCTGTTCCAACGCTCTTGAGGTCTCCTCGCCGTTGTCTTTGATTACCACTTGCATAGCATTACCTTGCCAGATGAAGTCGATATCTAAAGAGGTTCCATCCGGGGTGTGTTTACGAACATTCTCGAGGGACTCGAAAACAATTCGGTAAATGATTAATTCTGCGCCATCGATTAGTGAAAGCGCGTCACCGGTTTGCCTAAAATTGACCCGATAACCAAATTCACGGTAAGAAACAATCAGCCCGTTCAAATCTCTTAAACCAGGTAACGCCATAGCCTTTTCTTTTTGCAGACCAAGGAGATCACTGAGACGCCTTATTTCGTTGTAGGACTTTTTCAGCCCATCGAGAACTGATTCCAACATCCTTGGTGCTATCGTTGGGTCAACTTTTGCTGAATAAATTCCAGCTTCAGCCGAGGTCATGGTTGCACTAACCTGTTCGAGCAGCAGGTCATTAACATCCCTAGCGATTCCAAATCTACGTTCTTGCTCAGCAAGCGATAATTGAGTCGCTGCTACCTGTCGCTCGAGAATAGCTCGATCGAAATTAGTTCCTACGTGAGTCACTCTTGTGATTAGCAGTCGCCCGATAAACCATGCGTTCGCATTAACAGCGATTGTTGCGATGAAACCGGCTATTCCGATAAAGATTTTCGAATTCAAAGTAGGTAGCTCAATGCCATAGACATTAACTCCAACAGGAAGGTTTACCAAGACCCAAAAAAATGTGATTGAACCAAGTAAAGCATTCAATGCATAGCCGACACTTCGCTGAGTTGTGGAACCAAAAGCAGCGAGCAGTAGAAGGCTGAGAGTGGCTGCTAGTTGAGAGATTTGTGGTTCAAGACCCAAAATAATTGGAACGAAGAGCCCGACTGAGAAGCAAGCGATTGATAGCCATGGCCATGATCTAGCGAAAGCGATTGATCCGGTGAGCAAGATTGCAGCTGGTAACGCTATTAGGTCTTGAAACAGAACATCTATTCCGCCAAAAATTAGAAAAGCCATCAGGGCAAGAAAGATTGATGGGAGCCACTTCTGGTCTCGAATCCAAAGAAACATTTGGTCTCCGTAAAAGCTTCAGATGGTGGCTCCCCGGCTTGGACTCGAACCAAGAACCTATCGGTTAACAGCCGATTGCTCTGCCAATTGAGCTACCGAGGAATGCTGCCTAAGCAACTTGAATACTTTACCAAAAAGATTGGATTACTGCTTGCCTTTGACAATTAGTAGCCAAGAACAGGGTCGACTAGCCCAACCCAGTCGCCCAATCCCTGATAGGCCGCCAAATTCTCTCTAATGCGAACCGAAAAAAGTCTCACAACCTGGTCATTGGTATCAGCAGAATGTGGCGTAATAATCACGTTTTTTGCCTCCCAAAGTCCATGTCCATCCGGCAGTGGCTCAGGGTCGGTTACATCAACGGCAGCTCCAGCTATCAACTCTCCGTTTAGGGCCGAAGCCAAATCGTCAGTTACCACGACAGCCCCTCGAGCGACGTTAACAAAGTATGCGGTCGGTTTCATCCTGCCAAATCGTTCAAGGTCAAATAATCCTCTGGTCGCATCTGTCAAAGAACAGGCCAGGAAGACCCAATCAGCAGCTGGCAGGTAGTGATCCAATTGATCTAACTGAACACTTCGGCTGGCTCCCGCTAGTTGTTCACTCTTGTTTCGAACCACTGTGATGTCAGCTCTAAATGGAGCCAGTTGTTTTAGAAGTTCTTCAGTGATTCCTCCAGCTCCAACAATCATTATTTTGGAGTCATATAAAGACGCAGCGAACTTTCTACCCCAGGTCTTAGCTCTAACTCTTTCAGGGATTATTCGGCCGAGAGCTAAAGCAAGTGCCAATGCATGCTCTGCAACCGGCTCTCTGTATGAGCCTTTGGCGCAAGCAA
The DNA here is from genome assembly GCA_009921165.1 of Actinomycetota bacterium. Classification (GTDB taxonomy): domain Bacteria; phylum Actinomycetota; class Actinomycetes; order Actinomycetales; family Microbacteriaceae; genus Rhodoluna. Next base: position 38,261 of record RFYI01000002.1, read on the forward strand.
ATCGAACTGGTGCGGAGAGTACTTCCTGAAATGCATCAACACCAGCGAAAGGCAGCTGGACAAACTCAAGCTGTGGGTTCTCACTAAGTGTCCTTGCTAAACCTTGAGGGTCGGAATAATCAGTCCAGATCAGTGCACCTACTGTTTCACCTAGAGGTGAAAGTGAACAACCGGAATCTAGAACAGCCTGTTCGTAAGCAGGAAAGCTCTTAGGGGCGATTGCTACTTTAGATTTATCCAAAGTCATTAGAGCGCCCTAATCTGATTTTCTAGAGCCACCAACTCCAATTGAATTTGGTTATGTTCTTGCGCTTGAGTTTCACTATTCAAAAGGGAAAGAGCGCTTAGCAGTGCTGCCTTCTGCCTAGTCAACAACTTTTTCTGAGCGCTAGCAATTACCGATGTTGCATACTCTAAGAGTTGTTCACTTGAAGAAACCGGTAATTCTTTACTGCCGAGTTGACGAACAAGGTTATGCAGAACTTCAGGAGTTTTAGATCCAATCTGGTTGAACCAATCTGGAGTGTGTATAGCTGATACAGATTGGGCAGCTGCCTGAGCAATCACAACATAGGCAGGTGTTCCAAACATGTGCTCAGAGACTTGCAGGACTTGATTTGGCTGCCAAGCACTAGGAACCTGAATCAATACCGCTAAAACCTCCTGCTCCATTCGAGTATTTGGATCGTTTAGGTTTGGTGACGGAAATTCCGGTGCATCTTCCGAAACAGGTGGTTCGCCAGGATTTTGTTCAGGTGGAGTGTATGTTGACTCTCCCCTTCTGGAATTTGTAACGGCTTGCGAACGCAACTTAGTCAATTCTGCGGAGAGCAACCGGTTGATTTCATCATTAGCTAGCTGGACCTTACCGGCAAGCATGCGAACATACTCTTCTCTTGCTCCAAGTTCAGAAATCTTTGCCAACACAGTTACCGCCGCGGTTGCAGCAGATAATCTACCCGGATAGGAACTCAGGTCATGACCTGAGATCTTTTGGTCTAATGCAAACTCATAGATCGGCTTTTTAGTAGCAATCATCTCCAGAACCTCTGCATCACCTCTACTGATTCTGAGATCACAAGGGTCTAAACCCTCAGGACCAACAGCAACATAGGTACTAGCGATGAATTTGCCAGATGATTCGAATGCTCGCATGGCTGCCTTTTGTCCGGCAGCATCTGGATCAAAGGTAAAGATAACCTGAGCTCCTTGATCTCCTGAACCAAAAAGCTGATTTATACGTCTGATGTGATCATCACCAAATGCCGTTCCACAGGTCGCAACTGCTGTTGTAACACCCGCTAGATGACAGGCCATTACATCGGTATAACCCTCAACGACAACTACCTGTCGGTTTTTAGCTATGTCCTTCTTCGCCAAATCCAAGCCATACAGCACCTGTGACTTGTGATAAACAGGTGTCTCCCCGGTGTTGATGTACTTAGCTAGTGGGTCATCTTCATAGATCTTTCTAGCCCCGAAACCAATAACAGCATTAGTAGCATCCTTGATTGGCCACACCAATCTGCCTCTGAATTTGTCGTAGCTTCGACCGTCTTTAGAAACCAGAAGATCAACTTTGATGAGTTCTTCTTCAGTAAAGCCCTGCGCCTTGAGAGCATCACCAAGAGAATTCCACCCCTTAGGTGCATAACCTAGAAAGAAGTAATCGGCTGCTTCCTTATCGAACTTACGCTGCGCTAAGAAATCTCTCGCTGTCTGAGCTTCAGGAGTTTGTAGCTGGTTTGCAAAGAACTGGGCTGCTGCTTCATTTGCCGCGAGCAGCCTGCCTCGGTTGATACCGTCATCTTTGCCAGATCCTGCCTCATAGGTTATCTGGTAGGAAATCTTCGATGCACACTTTTCAACCGCTTCGTAGAAAGTAATGTTGTCAACTTTTTGCAAGAACTTATAAACATCCCCACCCTCACCACAACCGAAGCAGTGGTAGAAACCCTGATCTGGCCTCACGTTGAACGATGGTGACTTCTCATCATGAAAAGGACAGAGTCCCTTTAGAGAGCCAACACTGGCACCTTTAAGCTGAACATACTCGCCGACAATGTCTGCGATGTTGACTCGTTGCTTAATAGCCTCGATATCCCGAGGTGGAATCCTGCCAGCCATTAGATAGTTCTTCGCTTAGAGCCAATAAGTGCATTATGTAATTTCAAAGCAGCCGCATCGGTAAACACTGCAATTTGATCAACAATTACCCGGTGCTTTTGTTCATCAGTCACAGCTAAATTCCACGCTGCGATGCTGTATGGGTCAAGGTATTCACCATTTGATGCCAATAGCTCATCAGCTAGCTCAGTAAGTAGAGTTCTTTGCCATTCATAGAATGGTCTTCTCTTTTCAGTTGACATTAGGAAATACGACACTAAACCTTTGAAGATTGCTATCTCAGCTTCAACTTCATTTGGAACAACTACTTGAGCGGCGTACCTTGCGAAGTTAGAACCTGGGTTAGCAGCAAAGGTTGCCTGAGTGGTTCTCGAGACGAAACTACCGATAACACTTGATGTTAGGTTCTTGAGTTGCCCTGCTTCCCGAGGTAGCCCTCTCCAGCTCTTCAACCAGTTTGGATTCTGCTGCAATCTATCTAAGGCAGCTTGCAGATCAAATCTAGAGATACGACTGCCATTCCATCGTTCTATTTCAGTGATGATGTCATCTTCTTTGCTGGAACTATTTAGTTCATCTAGTTTTAGGAAGCCTTCAACAACAGCATCTTCGAAGTCATGCACCGAATAAGCAACGTCATCACTGAAATCCATGATCTGAGCTTCAAAGCACTTGACTCGATCAGGTGCGCCTATTCTGATCCAATCAAAGACTGGAACATCATCCGAATAAACACCGAACTTTATTGACCTATCTGCACCTTCATCGTTAACTGCAAATTCTCTGGTCCAAGGGTATTTCACCGACGCATCAAGAGAAGCTCTGGTTAGGTTCAAACCAAAAGCTAGGCCTTCCGCTGAGTAAACCTTTTGCTCTATGCGCGTTAGCAACCTAAGCGTTTGAGCATTACCTTCAAACCCACCAAAATCCTGTGACCAATCATTCAAAGCTTTTTCACCATTGTGACCAAACGGAGGGTGACCTAGATCATGAGCAAGACAAGCGGTGTCAACAACATCAGGATCGATTCCGAACTCAACTGCCATCTCACGACCAACTTGAGCCACCTCTAAAGAGTGCGTCAACCTTGTTCTAGCGAAATCTCCTGCACCAGGAGTCAGGACCTGAGTCTTAGCGCCGAGTCTTCTAAGCGCTGATGAGTGAGTGACTCTTGCCCGGTCTCTAGCAAATTCGGTACGAGCACCCCGACCGGTACCGCTTTCCTCAAGGAAACGCTCCCGATCAAAATCTGTATATCTATCGCTACTCATCCGCCCGAAACTCCAAGCTCCGCTTCTAACAAAACCTTACGCTGGTCACCCACGAGTTCTCGTGAATCAAGCCAATTCTCCGGCAGAGCACAGACTTTTGCTCCCCCTAGACGACCTCTAGGCCCTTCAGCAAGCTCGCCTGGGTAAGGAGCTAGCCAGTCGATAGTTCCCAGGATGTCGTCCATCTGCTGCAGGGATTCGACCTGAGCCAAACTAGCCCTGAATTCTCCACCGACTGGATAGCCCTTGAAGTACCAGGCAACGTGCTTACGAATGTCCCGACAGGCTCGCTCTTCCGATTCGAAGAACTCAACGAGCTACTTCGCCAAGGGTTGGTTGAACTGGATCAATAGCTTTATTAGAATTTGGATCTTTTGCGTATTCTTCGAAAGCTGCTTGCAAGTCGGCAAATAGCCAGGGTCTACCAAGACAACCTCTACCAACAACTACCCCATCACAACCGGTTTCCCGCATCATTCTGATGGCATCACTGGCTGACCAAATATCGCCATTACCGAGAACTTGAACATCTCTAAGTTGATCTTTTAGTTCATGAATAGCGCTCCAGTCAGCATTACCTGAGTAGTACTCAGATGCAGTTCTGGCATGAAGGGCAACAGCTGCAACTCCTGCATCTCTGGCTGATTTACCAGCTTCAATAAAAGTCAGGTGATCTGCGTCAATGCCTTTACGCATCTTCACAGACACTGGAATGTTTCCAGCAGCTTTCACAGCGCTGTTTACAATTGCTGCAAAGAGATCTTGTTTATAGGGAAGTGCTGCTCCGCCACCTTTACGGGTGACCTTAGGAACAGGACAACCAAAGTTCAGATCAATGTGGTCTGCTCTATTTTCAGCAACCAGCATTCTGACAGCTTCAGAAATAGTCTTAGGGTCAACACCATACAACTGAACTGAACGGATATCTTCACTCTCGTGATGACCAATTAGCCTCATCGCCTCTTCAGTTCTTTCAACAAGTGCACGAGAAGTAACCATCTCACTGACATAGAGACCACCACCGTATTCACGGCATAGTCTTCTAAACGCGGTGTTGGTTATGCCTGCCATCGGTGCAAGCACGACAGGTGTGGCAATAGCTATATCGCCATACTGTAGTGCTGCACCTGAGGTATTCAATTGAACTATTTGACTAGCTTGGCAGCTAGGTATCCGGTGAGGTTATCTAGAGAAACACGCTCTTGAGCCATGGTGTCGCGCTCACGAACTGTGACAGCCTGGTCTTCTAATGAATCGAAGTCGATGGTGACACAGAACGGAGTTCCGATTTCATCTTGACGACGATACCTTCTACCAATTGCACCTGAATCATCAAAGTCGATGTTCCAGTGTCCTCGAAGCTCTTGAGCTAGATTCTTAGCAATCGGCGATAGATCTTCATTACGAGATAGTGGAAGAACTGCAACCTTCACAGGAGCTAGACGATAGTCCAGTCGAAGAACAGTTCTAACATCAACACCACCCTTAGTGTTAGGTGCTTCATCTTCAGCATAAGCATCAACTAGGAATGCCATTAGTGATCGAGTTAGCCCTGCCGCTGGTTCAATAACGTAAGGGGTCCAACGCTCACCCTTAGCCTGATCGAAGTATGAAAGATCAACACCTGATTCACGTGAGTGAGTGGTTAGGTCAAAATCAGTCCTATTGGCAATACCTTCAAGCTCACCAAACTCTGAACCTTGGAAACCGAACTTGTATTCGATGTCCACTGTTCGCTTTGAGTAGTGTGAGAGCTTTTCCTTTGGGTGCTCAAATAGACGAAGATTATCTCTATTGATACCAAGATCTAAATACCAGTTCAATCGCTCATTAATCCAGTAGTCATGCCAGGTCTCATCGGTTCCTGGCTCAACAAAGAATTCCATTTCCATCTGTTCGAATTCACGAGTACGGAAAATGAAGTTACCTGGAGTGATTTCGTTTCTGAATGACTTACCGATCTGACCAATACCAAATGGTGGCTTCATACGAGATGCACCAAGTACATTAGCGAAGTTTACGAAGATACCCTGAGCTGTTTCAGGACGAAGGTAGTGCAGTCCTGACTCGTCTTCAACAGGACCTAGATAGGTCTTCAGTAGTCCATTGAATAACTTAGGTTCAGTCCAGATGTCTTTGCCACCACAGTTAGGGCAAGCAATCTCCGCCATTGAGGAAGGCGCTCTGCCCTTCTTCTCTTCAAAGGCTTCTTCAAGGTGATCTGCTCTAAATCTCTTGTGGCATGAGGTGCACTCGATTAGTGGATCAACGAATTCCTTGACGTGACCGGAAGACTCCCAGACCTTACGAGGAAGGATGACTGAGCTATCAAGACCCACGATATCTTCACGAGAGTTAACGATTGCACGCCACCACTGGCGCTTGATGTTCTCTTTGAGTTCAACACCTAGTGGTCCGTAATCCCAGGCTGAACGAGTACCGCCGTAGATTTCTCCGGCAGGAAAGACAAATCCTCGCCTTTTGGCAAGTGAAATAACTGAATCTAAACGAGATGGGGTGGCCATTGTTGCTCCCTTGGTTAGGCACCGTTGGCTGCGGTGCTTGAACCTAAAGTTTATCGGGTAGTTGGCTTAGCCTTCTTAGGCTTGTCCACTGCCCCGCCAAAGCGCCTATTGCGCTTGGCATACTGCTGAATAGCTTCAAATAGGTGCTTCCTTGAAAAATCAGGCCAAAGCACATCCAAAAAGACAAACTCTGCGTATGCAGACTGCCAAAGCAAGAAATTACTAATACGCTGTTCTCCACTGGATCTAATAAACAAATCAACATCCGGTAGGTCTTTAGTCAGAAGATACTTCTGAACGGTCTTTTCGGTAACTGAACCTTTGATTTTGCCTGACTTGCTATCTTCCAGCATCTGGTTGATGGCATCAACAATCTCAATGCGGCTGCCGTAGTTGACCGCCATGGTGAAGGTAAGCCCTTTATTCTTTGAAGTTAGTTTCTCAGCGGTAAGAAGTTCATCAATAACTGTTGGCCAGAGCTTGGGCCTTCTCCCAGCCCAACGAATGCGAACATTCCAACCGTCAAGCTCATCTCGTCTTCTTCTTAAAACCTCACGGTTATAGTTCATGAGAAACTTGACCTCTTCAGGAGATCTCTTCCAGTTCTCTGTTGAGAAAGCAAATACCGTTAGGTATTTCACTCCCGCCTCGATTGCACCTTCGATCACATCCATGAGCGCTGCTTCACCTGCACGGTGACCTTCAACGCGGGTTAGCCCCCTGGCATTGGCCCAACGGCCATTCCCATCCATAACAATGGCAACATGAACTGGAACTTGTCCATCAAATTTCATGCGCGCTCCAAATGGTTGAAAGATTTAAGTCCACGATCGATATGCCACTGACTATATGCACTTACGATAGCGGATGCCCGTTCCTTAGCACCAACCGAAGCAGTATCAACATAATCCCATTCACCAGCGAGCAAAGAGCCAAGTAGTACTGCAACATCTTGACTGATGATGGCAGCCCCAGGTGGCATGCACTTCTCACAAACGACACCACCGGTTTGAATCACGAAACCAGCATGAGGACCAACAGCATTGCATCCTGTGCAATCAGCAAAGTTAGGTGCCCAACCTGCAACAGCTAATGCTCTTAGTAAATAGCTATCTAGGATCTGAGCCGGATCATGTTCTTTAGTTGCTAATGAGCGAAGCGCTCCGACGAGTAATAAATACTGTTGCGTTGCTCTTTCATCTCCGGTTAGTCGCATAGCTGTTTCAGCCATAACATTGGCAACAGTAAAAGCAGAGTAGTCATCGGTAATGGCACTACCGTAAGCTCCAATGGTTTCAGCTTGCGTTACAGTATCTAGATTCTTACCCTCATAGAACTGAATGTCGGCAACCATAAAAGGTTCCAAACGTGCACCCATCTTCGATGCAGTTCTTCTAACCCCTTTAGCAACTGCTCTGACTTGACCGTGGTAACGAGTGAGCAGTGTGACAATACGATCTGCTTCACCCAGTTTGTGGGTGCGCAGCACAACTGCTTCATCTCGATAAGTAGGCACCTATCAAGTATTACCGCAGAGCGCGGTTAACCGCTGAAATGACAGCCTTGAGCGAGGCATTAGAAATATCTCCATCAATGCCAACACCCCAGAGGGTCTGCCCTGCAACTGATAATTCAATGTATGCAGCAGCCTGCGCATCGCTAGAAGCTCCTAGGGTGTGCTCTGTGTAATCGAGTAGCTGCACCTCAATGCCCTGCTTACCAAGTACTTCAAGGAAAGCAGAGATAGGACCATTACCCTTACCGTGAACTTCAACCTCGGTTGAACCATCGCGTAGCACGACATCAAGATCAACAACACCATCCATTTCACTGGTGGTGCGCATCTTCTTGAGTTCCAGCCTGCCCCACTTCAGATCAGTGTTAGCTGAAGGCAGGTACTCGTCTTGGAAGATATCCCATAGTTGTGCTGAAGTAACCTCTCCACCCTCGCTGTCGGTCTTGTTCTGAACAACACGAGAGAACTCAATCTGCAATCTTCTTGGTAGTTCAAGGTTGTGATCGCTCTTTAGAAGGTAAGCAACTCCACCCTTACCTGACTGAGAGTTCACACGAATAACTGCTTCATATGATCTGCCAACATCTTTAGGGTCGATAGGAAGATAAGGAACAGCCCAAACTAATGACTCTTGGTCAACGTTTTGGCTGATGGCATCAGCTGTCATCTTCTCAAAGCCCTTCTTGATGGCATCCTGGTGTGATCCAGAGAAAGCTGTGTAAACAAGATCGCCGCCGTATGGAGCGCGTTCAGGCACACGTAGCTGATTACAGTATTCAACTGTTCGCTTGATTTCATCTAAGTTACTGAAATCAATGTGAGGGTCAATACCTTGACTGAAAAGGTTTAGACCGAGGGTAACGAGATCTACGTTTCCTGTTCGCTCACCATTACCGAATAGACAACCTTCGATGCGGTCTGCTCCAGCCATGTAACCAAGTTCAGCAGCTGCAACAGCTGTGCCTCTGTCGTTGTGTGGATGAAGAGAAAGCAACACTGAATCTCGTCTAGCAAGGTTGCGTGACATCCACTCAATTGAATCTGCATAGACGTTAGGAGTTGCCATCTCAACAGTTGCTGGCAAGTTGATGATCATCTTGTGATCTGGTGTTGGTGCAAACTCTTCGATGATGGCATTACACACTTCAAGAGCGAACTCTAGTTCAGTACCGGTATAAGACTCTGGAGAGTATTCATAGTGAACAACAGTTCCAGGAACAGATTGCTCCATCTCTTTACATTTACGTGCACCAGCTAGAGCGATATCGATAACACCCTGCTTATCAGCATTGAAAACCACTCTTCTTTGCAAAACAGAAGTTGAGTTGTATAAATGCACGATTGCTCTATGCACTCCCTTGATTGACTCATAGGTACGTTCAATTAGGTGATCTCTAGCTTGGGTAAGCACTTGAATGGTGACATCCTCTGGGATGTGTCCACCATCGATAAGTTCTCTAACGAAATCAAAATCTGTTTGGCTAGCTGAAGGGAAACCAACTTCAATCTCTTTGTATCCCATGGCAACAAGCAGCTGGAACATCTTCATCTTGCGCTCAGGGCTCATCGGGTCAATCAGAGCCTGGTTTCCATCTCTCAAATCCACCGCACACCACAACGGTGCCTCAGAGATGCGCTTGGTAGGCCAGGTTCTATCTGGTAGCTCGACCGTGATCTGTTCATGGAACGGAAGGTATTTGTGTATCGGCATAGCCGATGGCTTTTGATTGTTCTTCATGGTCTCTCCTAGAAACCCAGTGACTCTAAGCCTTCTTTGGCTCAAGATCTGATTGATAGATGGGGGTTCCGACTATGCACGAAGCACCGCGACGGGGAGGGCCGGAATTAGGCCTCGTCGCGGCTACTAAGCAGGAGTGCGAAGAACATGGTTTTAGGCTAACACAGCCTTACATTCCAAGGCGACCGAGTTGTTTTGGATCCCGTTGCCAATCAGGAGCTACCTTCACATGGATGCGCAGCATGACCTTGGTACCAAGCAACTTCTCGATCTCAACTCTGGCTTCAGAGCCAATCTGCTTCAGTCTTGAGCCACCCTTACCAATGACGATTGCCTTCTGGCTATCCCGTTCAACCCATAGGTTGGCATGGATGTCGTAGATGTTGGAATCTTCTCTTGGCCCCATTTCATCAATGGTTACAGCCAATGAGTGCGGCAATTCTTCACGAGAGTCTTCGAGAGATGCTTCCCGGATCAGTTCACAAACTCGTTCTTCCAAAGATTCTTCTGTTTTCATGTCCTCTGGATATAGTGCTTGAGATTTAGGAAGTAGTTCCCCGAGGATAACTTTTAGTTCGTCTAGCTGTTCACCTGAAATAGCACTGACCGGGATAACTGCATCCCAGTTTCTAAGCTCACTAATCTCCACCAACTGTTTAGCCAGTGCATCTCGACTGACAGTTTCGGATTTAGTCACCAGAGCTATAAGTTTTGCTCTGCGATACTCACTAAGTTGTTCGTTGATGAACGCATCCCCTGGGCCAATCTTTTCATTAGCTGGAACACAGAAACCAATCACATCAACAGAGTTAAGAGTGTTACCAACAACATCGTTCAATCGCTGACCTAACAGAGTTCTAGGACGGTGTAATCCGGGGGTATCGACGACAATGATCTGAGCAGCTGGAGTATTTACTATTCCTCTAATGGCTCTTCTGGTGGTTTGTGGCTTTGAGCTTGTGATAGCAATCTTCTCACCAACTAGTGCGTTGGTAAGAGTTGACTTACCTACGTTAGGTCTACCAACAAAGGATACGAACCCCGATCTAAACTCGTTCATTCGCCATCAACTTCGAAGGCTTTACGAGCGGCCAATAATTCTTCATTCATACGCACCAACGCAGTGATAACTCGTTTACGACGACCTTCAATGCGTTCCACCTTAATCTCAAGACCAGAAAATACGATCTGGTCTGCTCGTCCCGGCAATCTGCCCAGCTCTTTTGCAAGCAACCCACCAACACTGTCAACATCTTCATCCTCTAGTTCAAGATCGAAGTGTTCACCTAAATCAAAAAGTGAAAGCCTTGCGCTAACCCTAACCCAGCCATCCTCTACTTCTTCAACTTCAGGTAGATCATTATCGTATTCATCACTGATGTTTCCAACGATTTCTTCAATGACGTCTTCCATGGTGGCAAGGCCAGCGATGCCGCCATACTCATCAACGATTAGAGCAATGTGTGTTGATGTCTTTTGCATCTCCTGCAACAGATCATCAACCGGCTTACTCTCAGGAACAAAGATTGGCTTACGGGCAATGTCTATTGCACGGATAGATGCCGCTCGCTCAGGATTCTCATGAATGAGCCTTGCCACATCTTTGATGTATAGAACACCTTTGACATCATCAAGGTTTTTACCGATAACAGGAAGCCTTGAAAAGCCATGTCTAAAGAACACGGTCATGCTCTCATCAAGAGTTTCTTCAGCAGAGACGGTAGCCATGTCAATTCTTGGGACCATGATCTCTCGAGAGATGGTCTCTGATAACTCTTCAACTGATTCGATAAGTTCTTGTTCAAACTCTTCGGTTACCTCGGTAGGAAGTGATAGAGGAGTGAAGAGGATGTTGATGGATTTGATAATCGGAGCAAGAGATTTGAGCACTCTCCGACCAAATGCGCTCTTACCAATTGTTTTACCAACTATCTGAATGAGAACGGAAAGACCAGCAACAATGAGCACTGACAGGATGGCCACCACCCACCAGGAATACTTACCTGGCGTAAATGATTGACTAACCACTATTCCAAAGAGACCAACTGCCGCCATCCGAGTAAAGGCAATGCCATCGGTTGATCTGTCATCCTCATCGTTGAGCCTGATGGCAGCTTCGGCAATTGCCAGTAACAGGGTCACTAAAGCCAAAACAATAGCCAACAAGATTGCAATAACAAGCATTTAGTTAGCTGCCTTCATGAACTCCGCAACAATCTCTTCTTGCAGAGCAAACATTTCAATCTCATCTTCTTTTTCAACATGGTCATAACCAAGTAAATGAAGTATTGAGTGAGCGATTAGAATCAAGGTTTCTTTTAGCTCTGAATGGTTAGCAACGACTGCTTGTCTTTGTGCAACCTGAGGACAGAGCACAATCATTCCTAAATGCCCAGCCGGTGTCAGAGCATTTGGCTTACCAGGACGCAGTCCATCAATGGGCTGAGACAGGACATCGGTTGGGCCGCTCTCCTGCATCCAATCGAGGTGGTAAGCCTCCATGACGTTCTCGTTGACCAGAAGTATTTCGATATCAGCAGCTGCATCGATGTGCATCTTCTGCAGTGCGAAGTTAGCCAATCCTAAGATTTGCTCTAGCGGAGCATCAATTCCTGATTCATTCTCAATCTCGATGCTCATTACTTAGCCTTTAGTTTCTTAGCTTCGAACTTCGAATAAGCGTCAACTATTCGACCAACCAGCGAATGTCTAACCACATCGGATGAATCAAGCTGACAGAAGGCAAGGTCTTGAACATCAGTCAAGATACTGCTCGCAACTTTCAAGCCTGAGTTACCCATCGGTAAGTCAATCTGGGTCACGTCTCCGGTAACCACCATCTTGGAATTGAACCCTAGACGGGTTAGGAACATCTTCATCTGTTCAGGAGTTGTGTTCTGAGCTTCATCCAAGATGATAAATGAATCGTTCAGTGTTCGACCTCGCATGTATGCAAGAGGTGCAACTTCAATAGTTCCAGTTGCCATCAACTTAGGCACTGAATCTGGATCTAACATCTCGTGCAGAGCATCAAATAGCGGCCTAAGATACGGGTCAATCTTGTCGGTCAATGTGCCAGGTAGGAAACCTAAGCGCTCTCCTGCCTCAACCGCAGGTCTAGTCAAGATAATTCTGCTAACTTCTTTTCTCTGCAAAGCTTGAACCGCTTTGGCCATAGCTAGATAGGTCTTACCGGTTCCAGCAGGACCAATACCAAAAACAATTGTGTTCTCATCGATGGCATCAACATAGTTCTTCTGGTTAGTAGTCTTTGGCCTGATGCTCTTGCCTCGATTAGAGAGAATGCTTTGGCTAAGCATTTGAGTTGGACTCTGTGATTGTTGAATCATCTGAGCTGAGCGAGAGATATCTGCTGGAGCAACATTTAGTCCAGCTTGAACAAGCTTGATTGCCTCATCGATAAGTTTCTTAGCAGCGAAGCACTCGTCTTCAGTTCCAGTGATACTTACCTGGTTACCTCTTACCAAAACAGAAACAGTTGGGTGCTCAGCTTCAATAGTTTTGAGTAACTGATCTTCAGTTCCAAATACAGCAAGAGGGTTAACCTCTGTGATTGCAAACTCTAATTTCGTATCTTTTGCAGATGATGAATTCGGCACTAAGACCTCGGAGTCGTGCTGGTTATGTGAGCGTGAGCGTGGAAGACAGTCTGACCTGCTTCAACACCTGTATTGAACTGAAGGCGGAAAGAACCGGTTGAGAGAAGTTCTGAAACTCTCACACCTAACTGAATAACATCAGCTAACACTTCAGGATCTGAAACAGCTAGTTCAGCAACATCTGAATAGTGAACGCGAGGGACAACCAAAACGTGAACCGGTTGTCTTGGGTGAATATCATTAAAGGCAACAGCGTGCTTTGATTCAGCCACAAACGTTGCAGGTAACTCACCTGAGGTAATCTTGCAGAAAATGCAATCCAATGAAACTCCTTATTTCCGTTACAAGTCTAGGCAATCCCAAGGCCGATAAGACTAGAGATTCCCCAAGGTAATAGCCGCAACAGCAGCCATGCCGGCTGTTGAAGTCCTCAGAACATTAGCCCCAAGGCTAATTAACTCTCCCCCTGAGGCTACAAATAGCTCCAGTTCTGATGCATCAATGCCACCCTCAGGTCCAACAACAAGAGCGATTTTGCCCTGTGCTGGTAATTCCAAGGAGCTCAGCAACTTGCTGGCTGAGATATCTAAAACTAAAACAAGGTCGAAATCAGCAAGAGCCCTAATCAATCCCTTGGTATCTAGAATCCCCTGAACCTTAGGGTTATGGGCTCTAAGTGACTGCTTGCTAGCTTCGTTCACAATCAACTGCCAACGTTCCTGACCTTTGGCTTGTTTTACTCCATCCCAACGGCTAATCGAACGAGCTGCTTGCCAAGGAATGACTCCAGTAACCCCAAGTTCTGTTGCAGCTTGAATAGCCAACTCATCACGATCGCCTTTAGCAAGTGCTTGCACTAAGAAGAGATGTCTTTGAGGAAGTGCTTCAGTAATTACTTCGGATACTAGGACCATCAAAGAAGTGCCTGTGAGTTCTTGGATAGTTCCTTTGACGCGAAGACCTGAACCATCAGATAACTGGATAGCTTCGCCAACTCTCATGCGTCTAACTGTTATCGCATGTTTGGCTTCAGGGCCAGATAGTTCAACTTGAGCACCAATAGCTGCATCTTTGAGATTGTCTTTATGAAAAAGTGGTTCAACCATTTATCTACGACGTCCGCGACCGAAGTTACTGTTGTTTACTTTAGCTAGCCCTGGCTTATCTGATTTTCTAAGCTCAGAAAGTTTCTTGAACAGTTCTTTTTCCTTTGAATCAATTTTGTGAGGAGTTAGCACTTGAATGCGAACATTCAGATCTCCCCTGCCGTTATGACGAAGGTGCTTTATGCCTTTAGCTTTCAATGTGACAACATCACCGGTTTGAGTACCAGGTTTGATTTCAACATCTAAAGAACCATCGAAGGTTTCAATTGGCACGATAGTTCCAAGCACTGCATCGTGCAAAGGCACTTCGAGAGTTGCTAAGAGATCATCGCCATCACGCTCGAAGTGTTCATCAGCTCTAACAGATATCTCAACGTAAATATCTCCAGATGGCCCGCCAGCAAAACCAACTTCACCTTGACCAGATAGCTGCAGACGCAAACCATGCTCAACTCCACCTGGAATGTTTAAATCAAGAGTCCTTCGAGCCCTGGTTCTGCCCTGTCCACGACAGTCAACGCAAGGATCTGGAACTGTTTGACCATAGCCACGGCAACTACCACAAGGAGCAGAGGTAACGACGTTTCCTAGCAGTGATCTAACCTGACGTTGAATCTGACCAGAACCTTTACAGATATCACAGATAGCCATGGAACTTCCTGGTCTGCAGGTAGTTCCTAGACAGGTATTACAAACAACAGCAGTGTCAATCTCAATCTGTTTCTCAACACCAGCAACAACTTCCGCAAGAGAAAGTTCAACCCTGAGGAGTGCATCTTGACCGCGTTCAGCCATCTGACGAGGACCGCGTTGGCCTCCACCAAAGAAGTTCTCAAAGATATCGCCAAATCCGAAGCCACCGGTATCGCCAAACGGCGATGAACCACCCATGTCATATTGCTGACGTGATTGTGGGTCGCCTAATACTTCGTAGGCGTGGGTTACTAACTTGAAACGCTCTTGCTCTTCTTCGGTTGGATTCATGTCCGGGTGTAGCTGACGAGCAAGCTTGCGATAAGCCTTCTTGATTTCCTCTTGGCTGGCGTTCTTAGCAACACCTAAAACCTCATAGTGATCTGTCACTAGTCCTCTTGACCCTTAGATAGCAATTTAGATACTGCTAGAACAGCAGCAAAGTTTCTCGGATAGTTCATACGAGTTGGTCCAACAACAGCAACCTTGGCAACCTCTGTTCCCTGGTTGCTATAACTCGATAACAGTAGAGAACTGGTAGAGAGTTCCAACACGCTGTTCTCTGAACCAATGATGGCCCTAGGCTTTTCAGCTTCTAACTTCCAAAGGTTTAGGAATTGCCAGATATCCGACTGCTCATCAAAAGTCTGCAACAAAGAGGATAACCCTCCAGCAAACTGTTGTTCACTTCGAACTAGATTCGCAGCTCCTGCAAAGGCGACTTTGTCTTGCTTGTTGGCATCAATCATTGACAAGATGCCATCTGCCAGGATTTGAACATTGACTCTTTGTTCTGGAGCAAACTTGGTAACAAGAACTTTAAGTGAATCTGATAACGATTCAATGGCGAAACCTGCACAAACCTGGTTGAACTTCTCTTTGAGAGATGCAAGGCTCTGCTCGCTAACATCACTTGCAAGTATTACAACATGCTGCTGAATTCTCTCAGCATCAGTAATTAAGAGAATCAGCACTCTAGATTCAGATACCTTTACAAACTCAACAGATCTAACTGAAACACTCTTCATGTTTGGATACTGAACAACTGCAGCTTCACCAGTTGCTTTAGCCAATAGTTGTGCTGACGTCTGCAACTTCTCATCAAGGTCGGTTAGCTGATCCAATGTCTTAGCGAAAATCTTGTTTAGTTCAGCAAAGTTCTTTCTGATTTCAGCGGTTACTGCTTCAGCTTGAATAAGTTGGTCAACGAAGACGCGGTAACCTTTATCGGTTGGAATACGACCGCTGGAAGTGTGTGGGGCTGCAATATATCCCTCGTCTTCAAGAACCGCCATGTCGTTTCTGATGGTTGCACTGGATACCCCGAAGTTATGGCGTTCAACTAAAGTCTTGGAACCAACTGGTTCATTGGTAGCAATGAAGTCCTCAATGATGGCGCGCAGAACAGCCATATTGCGCTCTGAAATCATCCGGACTCCTAGGTAAGTATCAAAGACTCAGGAGTGTTAGCACTCTTATGTCTAGAGTGCCAATATTACTTCACGAAGCGGATACAAACTGGATACTTGTATTCCTTGCCAGCTGATGCTGCACTCGAAGCGATGATGCTGAAAATCACCGCAACAATTCCAAGGATTGAAGCCATAGGGACTAACACGATTAGAGAAGTAGGCTCTAGACCCCAAATAATCGCCCCAATCAGAAAGGAGGAAAACATGAAAAGTAGTGAGGTGAACTGCAAGTTCATTGATTCGGTTGCATGACGGCGTTCGAAATCGGTTGCTTTAGCAGAGTTTCTGATCAGTAAGCCAGGTAGCCAAAGCAGAAAGATCGGGAAGAAAAGAAAAATGGAGCTGAAAGCAGCTAGCAGCGGGGCTAAATGTGACCACATTGCCAAATTGGTTTTGCCGGAGTTCAAAGCTATTGGATTGGCCGGGTCAATCTCGTCTTTACTACTGGATAACTGACGACCACAAACCAAACAAAACTTGCCGGTCTTCTGTTCTTTGTCACATGATAAGCAGTAAGCCATTTTCTGTCCCCTTAGTGTATTCCTTTTGACTTAGTTTATGAGTTTTCTGACCACTAAATCTGCTAGTAAACGACCTTTTAATGTTAATTTAATCCAACCACTAAATACCGCTTTCGCCTCAATAAGTTCTTCAGCAATTAGCTCAGCGACTGCCTGGCTGCTTGCAAAACCCTGCTCTTTGAGCCAAGCCAGGTTTATTCCCTCGGCAATACGTGTTTCCAACATCACTCGCTCGATGTTTCTGTTCTCTTCGTCGATGAGTTCTCGCTCTAAAGCAGGAGAAATTGAAGCACTGATGCGCTCTTGATATGCAGCTGGATTCTTCACATTCCACCATCGAACACCACCAACATGAGAATGTGCACCTGGACCATAGCCCCACCAGTCCATTGATTTCCAGTAAGCCATGTTGTGAGCAGATCTGGTTTGAACTGTCTTGGACCAGTTGCTCACTTCATAGTTAGTAAATCCAACAGAGCTAAGCATTTGGTCTGCCAACTCATACATGTCCGCGTGTAAATCTTCATCTGGCTGTGCTACGAGACCAGATTTAATTTGCCTGGCAAGTTTTGTTCCTTCTTCGACTATCAGAGAGTATGCGCTGATGTGTTCAGTATCTAAATCAATAGCAGCCTGCAAAGACCTTTTCCAGTCTTCGAGACTCTCAGTTGGCGATCCGTATATAAGGTCAACGCTGGTTGCCAAGCCAACCTTCTTAGCAGCAGCGATGGCTCTGGCAACATTATCTGGGTTATGGGTTCGCTCTAACACTGCTAAGACTTTGGGGACAGCTGATTGCATGCCGATGGAAACTCTCGTGAACCCAGCATCCTTGAGTTCTTGAAGATATGATTCATCAACAGAATCGGGATTAGCCTCAGTGGTAATGTCAAGACCTGGTTCAAGCCCGAATACCGATTCGAGTTTCTGCAAGATAACTACCAGATCACCAGCAGGAAGCAGCGTTGGTGTTCCGCCCCCAAAGAAGACGGTAGACAACTTTCGCGAAGGAAAGCTGGAGCTATCTAATACACCTGCCGAGAACTCAATCTCTTTGATAAGTGTTTGAGCAAAAGTTCCTTGTGAGGATGAACCAATCTCCTCCGAAGTATATGTATTGAAATCACAGTAACCACAGCGCGCCTTACAGTATGGAACGTGTATGTATGCATGAAAGGTTTTATCTACTGAACTAACAGCAGCCTGCAAAGGTATTAGACCATCAGCTGGCGCTGGTTCACCCTTTGGGAATTGGGGCATTAATCGCCCTTCTTCTTACCTTTTTTCTCCGAATCAGAGGTAAGTGCTGCGATGAAGGCCTCTTGTGGCACCTCGACGCGACCCACCATCTTCATGCGCTTCTTACCCTCTTTTTGCTTTTCCAAAAGCTTACGCTTACGAGAAATGTCACCACCGTAACACTTAGCCAAAACATCCTTACGCATCGCTCTGATGCTCTCCCTTGCAATAATTCGCGCACCGACAGCAGCCTGAATAGGTACCTCGAATTGTTGACGAGGAATAAGTTCACGAAGCTTTGTAGTCATCATGACACCGTAGGCATAGGCCTTATCCTTGTGAACAATCGCACTAAAAGCATCAACCTGCTCACCCTGCAAAAGGATGTCTACCTTGACTAGATCTCCCTGGGCTAAACCGTTCTCCTCGTAATCCAAAGATGCATAGCCTTGGGTTTTTGACTTTAGATGATCGAAGAAGTCGAAGACAATCTCAGCAAGCGGCATGTCATAACGTAACTGAACTCGGTCAGTTCCGAAGTATTGCATATCAACCATCACACCGCGTCTACCCTGGCAGAGCTCCATAATTGCTCCAACATAATCTTTTGGAGAAAGAATTGTTGCACGCACCATTGGCTCTAAAACTTTAGCTATCTTCCCAGTTGGATACTCACTTGGGTTGGTAACAGTGATTTCTTTCTTGTCATCAAGAGTTACCTCATAGATAACCGATGGAGCTGTTGCAATCAACTCAAGGTTGAATTCACGCTCTAGTCTTTCGGTGATGATTTCCAAGTGCAGAAGCCCTAGGAAACCACATCTAAAACCAAAACCAAGAGCAACAGAGGTCTCCGGTTCATAAACTAAAGAAGCATCACTGAGTTTTAGCTTGTCTAGAGCTTCACGCAAAATCGGATAATCAGAACCATCAATTGGATAAATACCCGAATAAACCATTGGCTTAGGTTCTGAATAACCCTTGAGAGCAACAGCAGCTGACTTCATCGCTGTTGTTACAGTGTCGCCAACTTTAGATTGACGAACATCTTTCACACCAGTGATCAGATACCCTACTTCACCAACACCAAGACCCTTGGTTGGTTCTGGCTCGGGAGAAGAAACACCAATCTCCAAAAGATCGTGAACAGCTTTAGTTGACATCATCGTGATCTTTTCACGGTTACTCAAACTGCCATCAACCATACGAACGTAAGTAACAACACCACGGTAAGAGTCATAGACAGAGTCAAAGATCATGGCACGGGCAGGAGCATTTGGATCTCCAACTGGATGCGGAACAGTTTGAATGATCTTGTTCAACAGCTCGTCAACCCCAACACCGGTCTTACCTGAAACTCTTAGACAGTCTTCAGGGTTACCGCCAATAAGGTTGGCCAGTTCTTCTGCATACTTCTCAGGTTGAGCTGCCGGAAGGTCAATCTTGTTCAGCACCGGAATGATCGTCAGATCATTCTCCATAGCCAAATACAAGTTAGCTAGTGTCTGAGCTTCAATACCTTGAGCGGCATCCACCAACAACACAGCACCTTCACAAGCAGCCAAAGATCGTGAAACTTCATAAGTGAAGTCAACGTGTCCTGGAGTGTCGATCATGTTTAGGGCGTAAACCTGTTTCTCAAATTCCCAAGGCATACGAACAGCTTGAGACTTGATGGTGATTCCGCGTTCACGTTCAATATCCATGCGGTCAAGGTATTGAGCACGCATTGAACGGTCATCAACAACACCGGTGAGCTGCAACATACGGTCAGCCAAGGTTGATTTACCGTGGTCAATGTGAGCAATTATGCAGAAATTCCTGATGAAATCTGGGTTGGTCTTACTAGGCTCTAGCTTTGAATTAGCACGTGGCGACAAAGATAACCTCTTGAATGACCTAGATAAACGAAACTTGAGGCGAATGCCTAGCCTCTATTGTCGCATAACTACTAGGTTCTTGGGCTAATAACCAGCCAAAATGGGTTGCTTGAACCCCAGAATGGCTGGTAGTCTTGACAAGATATAGGTGAGTGTCTCCATCTGATCAATCCAAACCTAACGTTTTTGCAGTTTGTTCCGCTTGCGCGGGGCAAAGCACCTAAGAAAGTGAAACATGGCAAATATCAAGTCACAGATCAAGCGAATCGGTACCAACGCTAAGGCAACCGAGCGCAACAAGGCAGTTCGCAGCGAAGTGAAGACAGCAGTTCGTGCAGTCCGCGAAGCAGCAGCAGCCGGAGACAAGACCAAGGCAGCAGAAGCACTGAAGGTCGCAACTAAGAAACTAGACAAAGCTGTTTCTAAGGGCGTTTTTCACAAGAACCAGGCAGCTAACAAGAAGTCAGCTATCGCCAAGAAGGTTTCTTCTCTGTAAATCGAATTATTGAATGAAGAACTCGCTTCGGCGGGTTCTTTTTCTTTAAACGGCAGGTATCCGCTTATCTCTTCCAGCAAGAGCGCCAGCAAAGAGTTGAATAAAAGTCATCACAATCAACAGGATCAAACTGAAGTTCCAGGAACCTGTCACATCAGCGAGATAACCAAAAGCAAACGTTCCAAAGGCTGCAATCAGATAGCCATAACCTTGGGATAAAGCAGATAACTGAGTAGTTTGAGTCGCTGTACTTGCTCTTGAACCGATCAAGGTAAGCGATAGCGGGAATGTTGCAGCAAAACCAAGACCTGTAATCACGCAAGCGATAATCAGTAATCCAGGAGTTAACCAAATCAAAGTTAAACCAGTCAGAGTCAGTGTTGATACGAACACCGCCATGAAGGATAAATTCTTGAACTTTCTAAATACCAACGAAACTAAGAATCCTGTTGGGATACCAACAGCTGTTGTGAGCCCAAGAATTGAACCCGCATCGACTGCCGATAATCCCCTAGCAATCAAAAGCGAAGGCATCCAATTCAAGATGGCATAGAAACCGGCAGACTGTAATCCGAAAAAAGCTACGATAGCCCAAGTCAAAGGTGATCTGACAACGGCGGCTCGTTCTTCAGCATGAGTCTCAGCCGAAGTAACAACATCGTGAGTCTTAGTTCGAGATACCGGTAACCAGAAGATGATCGCTAACACTGCTGGCACAATCCAAAGAGCGAGAGCTCCACGCCAACCACCGAGCAGGTTTGAAGTCGGAACTGCAATTGCTGCCGACAAGCTCGCTGAGATCGCTAACAATGTGACATAAACACCGGTGATTAGTTCAATCCGGTTTGGAAACTGCTCTCTGACAACTGTTGGAATGAGCACGTTTCCAATTGCAATGGCGAGACCAATGAACACTGTGCAAATAATCAGTGCAGTGAAGCCTCCAATTAGTCGAATTGCCATTGCAGCAGTTAGAGCAAGCAACACAAGAAGCATCGCTCTGTTCAGAGTAAAACGCTTTACTAGAGCGGGACTAGCGAAAGCTCCAAGCCCGAAGCAGACAATCGGCAAAGAAGTGAGCAGACCGACTTGGAACAAGCTAAGAGACTCTGACTTAGTAAGCTCATCCACCAAAGGACCTATCGCAGCTACCGGTGGTCTAAGAACTAGTGAGATAAATACCAAAGCTAGAAATGCAAAAAAGGAGTACTTGACGGTCTTCACTAGATTCTTCCTTTATTTGCAACCAGTGAAACAAAACGCTCCAGTGCATAAGCTGAATCCTTTTCGCCACCTTTGACGGCAAAGTCGGTATCAGCCAAAGCATGAATAACCCTTGCCATAGCTTCTTCCGTCCAACCGGCCAGAGATTCTCTGGTCTTTCTGAAAACCCAATCAGGCATTCCCATGCTGGCAGCACTGACATTGGGATTACCAATCATCTTGGCAAGTTCAGTTATCTTTTTTGAGAAAGCTGAAATGATCAGCACACCTTCGATGCCTTGGTCCAAGCTGTGTCTAAGTAATAGCAAAGATTCAGCTGCTCTGCCGGCAAGCGCTGAATCAGCAATCTTGAAGCCAGTTGTTTCAAGGCGTCCACCAAAATACTTCTCAACAATCTGCGGTGTGATTTCACCCGAGTCATCATTCTGCAATTGCGAACAAGCAGCGGAGAGTTCTTCGAAGTCTTTCCCAAAAATATCAATCAGCGCTTGAGCTGCAGCTCTCTGAATCTTTCTACCCTTGCTATTGAACTCCGACTCAACAAAAGCTAAACGCTCAGCTTCTTTAGTTATTTCCAGGCAAGTAGCTTCAATTACTAGGTCATTACTTCTAAGCGATTCCAATAGTCGCTTACCCCTGACGGATTTACCGTTATGTCTAAAGATCACAACAGCATCTTCGGCTGGTTGTTGGGCATAGTCGATGCCATCAGTAATCAAAGCATCAGAACAACGCTCAACACCATCAATAACTACCAGTTTGGAATCCCCAAATAGACCAGCACTTGCAAGATCAAAAATCTGACCCGGACCGTATTCAGATGCATCAATCTCAACTACTTCGAGATTTTCATTAGATCTTCGCATCTGGTCACGAACAGCTTTGATTGCACTTTCAGCAAAGAAATCTTGCGGACCAGAAACGAGTATGACTGGCGCTACCTTTACTAATCGCCAAGGAATTTGTTTTGCTGGACTCACCTGTAAAGCCTAACTTCTGCCCGCCACTTGAATGCTTAGCCCCGATTGCCCTTCCAATACCCCGAGAGCCCCCATTTCATCGGTTCGCAATACTTGAGCGCCAACCCTGTCCAATAGCTTCAGTGTCCTATCTGTCGGATGTCCATAGGAATTGTGTTGCCCTACTGAAACCAAAGCCAAATCTGGTCTTATTGCTTCATAAAACTCAGGGGCTTGATCTCCAGAACCATGGTGGGCAACCTTCACAACTACAATTCTTGAACCATAGCTTCGAGTCAGCAATTGTGAAGATTCTGCTCCTATTCGCAGTTGCGCGCGCTCCCCTAAATCAGCCAAGGTATACAGAACCATTTGGTCATCAATCCAAAGCATGGACACACTGCCATCATTGCTATCTTCTGCCTCAGGTGCTCCGCGATGGGGTGAAAGTACTTGCCAACTAAATGCGCCCAACGTTCCAGTCATATCCTTCTCGGCTTTGATGGTTTCTATCCCTTGAGCATCGAGCACATTCTGGACGAAGTCTGCGCCAGGCCTGGTGTCGACAAAGGAGGTAACCAGGGCCCCTGAAACAGTTCGACCTGAAACCGCTCCAATTACTCCACCAACATGATCCATGTCAAAGTGGGTAAGTATCAGAAGGTCTATCTTTGAGATATTCAGATCTCGCAGACATGAATCAATTGCTGGGTCTTCTCGCCCAACATCAACAACAGCAACCTTGCCCTCAGAGCGAATTACCAGTGCATCACCTTGACCAACATCACAGTTGATAAGCGTGTAGTTTCCGGAATAGAAATTGCCTCGCTGCAACGCAAAGGAACTAGTTTGAGTGACAAAACTTAAGGCAACTAGAGCAGCAACTCCTCCGGCAACTCTCCTAACCATTTTCTGCTTTGATACCAAGTAGATCCAAACTGAACCGGTAATAACAATTGCCATTGCAACACCTAGAGCGCCTTCATACCAATTGATACTCGCCGAAGGAGCAGATGCGAGGCTGTGTCCAATGTAAACAATGCAACAACTGAGAAGAGACGCTAAATAGCTCAAAGCTCCAGCTAGTGATGGAACCAAGGGTGAAATCAAACAAGAAATGAGACCCAGCACAGTAATCGGAGCAACCAATGGTTCGGCCAGTATGTTCGCTAACACCGAATACAGCGGAACCTTTGGCTGCAAGACCAAAAGGACTGGTAAACATGCAATCTGGGCTGCTACCGAAACAGATAAAACTACAGCCAACCAGGTTGGCATCTTCTTCTCAAAGTGTTCAACCAACCTTGGCGCTAAGACCAATAGCCCAAGGGTTGCCAGTACCGATAGAGCAAAACCATAATCAAGTGAAAGTGCTGACTGATAAAGCAAAAGCAAGATGATGCTGAGACTGATCGCATCTAGCGGATGCACTCGTCTACCTAATGACCAACCAACAAGAACAACGGCAACCATGACACTTGCCCTTAGAACACTTGGTTCTGGCCCAACCAAACCTAAATAAAGAACAATCGCACCAAAACTTAGTGAGAGGCGAATTATTCGTTTCACGGGAAGGAGATTCAAGAGCAGCGCAACCCCAGCTAAAACAATGGCACAGTTAGCCCCGCTTACGGCAGATAAGTGTGTCAAGGAAACTACCTTGAAATCATTTTTAGTTTGCTCGGATAGTTTCGAATCATCACCAATCGCAAGACCGGCAACAAGAGCAGCCGAGTCAGTCGTTATTCCTTGCAATGAATTGAGGAATGACTTTCTAATGAACGCTAGATAATCAACTGAATTTGACTCTTTGGAATCCAATACATGTTTGAGAGTTGCGCTAAAGACTTCATCGTTTTTATAAGCCGGCTTCAGTGATATCACTGCCCGAAATTTAGCGCCAGCAGAAAGCCCTAGTTCCTTATTAGAAGTAAGCGAACCACTCGCTCCAGAGAACGCCTTGGGTTCAAGAATTGTTACCTGAACGCGGTAACGAGACTGATTCCCTAATCCCCTAACTGCAACAGGATCTGTATCTATTGATGCTGTAACAATGACTGTAGCTCTGTTCTGAATGGCGCTTCTAAGTTCACTATTAACCAGATTTGGGGCAACGTACAGCATGAAGCAGATAGCTGATAGCCACGCAATCACGGCCCCGACCCTGAGTTTCAGAGTGTCACCAAGTCTTTGACTGCAGCGAATAACTTATCGCCGATACCTGCAACGTTTAGCAGATCTTCTTTAGATTTGAATCCGCCATTAGCAGTTCGCCAATCAACCATGCGGCCGGCAAGTGCTGGGCCAACACCAGGGAGATCTTCTAGCTGCGAAGAGCTCGCTTGGTTTAGCGAGATTAGTGAACTCTCCTGTTGCACCTGAGCATTTGATGACCCAGATGAGACAAGGAGTTGTTCTCCATCATTCAAGATTCTCGCCATGTTGACACTGGTTTGATTGGCCTTGTTGGTAAAGCCTCCGGCTAATAGCACTGCATCAAACACTCTTGACCCTGAATCAAGTTGATAGATACCTGGCTTTCGAACAGCCCCTGCAACATGGATGTAAATACTTGGCGACTTCACATCTTGTGAACTGGAGGATGAAGGTTTACTAAGAGTTACCTTGGGTTGATTACTAAAACTTGAACTAAAAACATAAACCCCAAATCCAACCACAGCAATAACAGTGATGCTTGCCTTGAGGGCTCTTGGACTGAACTCAGCGAGTAACTCTTTTATCCATTGAAACATTCACCAAAACTAAAGCCGATGAACTATCAGTGAGAGTGACTCAGCTATGATGTTGAGAACTAGCCCTTGGTAACTATGTTGATAAGTTTCGGTGCTCTAATGATGACCTTGACTACTTCTCTACTCTCGAGTGCTCGCTGAACAGTCTCTGAAGCATCAGCTGCAGCTTGCAGGTCTGCTTCAGTTGCATCAACAGAGAGTTCAACTGTGTCTCTTAGTTTTCCATCAACCTGCAAAACAGCAGTTAGTGTGCTTTCAACTAACAAAGCAGGATCAGCATCAGGCAGCAGAGCCAAAGCAACACCAGGCTTGTGTCCTAGCATCTCCCACATCTCTTCAGCCATAAATGGTGAGAACAGCGATAGTGCCTTAGCGACTATCTCAGTTGCTTCTCTAACTGCTGGGTCTTTAGGGCCAACAGAGCCATCAATAGCTTTACGAACAGCGTTAACAAGTTCCATGAGCTTGGCAACTCCAACATTGAACTTGAAGTTCTCAATGTTGATTCCAAAATCTCTTAGGAATGAATGTGTAGCTTTTCTAAGCTCTTTATCTCCGGTTGAGTAATCAACACCAACTGGAACATCAACATCGTTAGCTAATCTCCAACAACGAGCTAGGAACTTACCTGAACCAGAAGGTGAAACATCAGCCCAGTCAATGTCATCTTCTGGAGGACCAGCAAAAGCCATGGTTAGACGAATAGCATCCGCACCGTGCTCATCTAACTGATCTCCTAGTTTGACTAGGTTGCCACGAGATTTGCTCATCGCTGAACCATTCATCAAAACCATGCCTTGGTTCAACAATCTGGTGAAGGGTTCTGAGAACTCAACGTAACCAAGGTCTTTTAAAACCTTGGTGAAGAATCTTGCATACAAAAGGTGCAAGATGGCGTGGGTTACACCACCAACATATTGGTCAACCGGAGCCCATTTAGCTGCCTCTTCTTTACTAAAGGCTTCTGTCTCACTGTTAGGAGATAAATACCTTAGGAAATACCAAGAAGAGTCAACAAAGGTATCCATGGTGTCGGTATCACGTAAAGCAGGTTGACCACAGTTAGGACAAGAAACATTTACCCAATCGGTAGCTCCACCTAAAGGAGATGTTCCCTTAGGGGCAAGATCTAAACCAGCAGCATCTGGCAGTTCAATAGGTAACTGATCTTGAGGAACTGGAACTTCACCACAGGCATCACAGTG
>RFYI01000011.1 GCA_009921165.1 Actinomycetota bacterium
TGTAGGCATGCACAAGAACTGACCCCATGTTTGTGCGGTGGATTAACCACTAAAGCCATCCGTATAGGTTCGTCTGCGGTTGCCGATCAACTTCGAAAGAGTTTTCCAAGCACCACAATTGTCGAATCTAATGGTGAGAACCCCATAGTTTCGATTTCAAGTGGAGGCGTTCTTGTGGTTTCAACGCCAGGTGCTGAACCTGATGTTGATTGCGGATACGATCTAATATTGATTGCTGATGCTGCTCAAATGATTGGTGCTCCAAGACTTAGAGCTTTAGAGCGAGCTGTCGCGGCATGGGCAAACGCGATTTCTTTAGCCTCAGAGAAGTCACTGGTAATTTTTGTTGGTTTATCGGGAGCGCTGTCTGAGCAGATTAAGACTCTGAACTTCTATCGAATTGTTGAACTCGATTACATTGATCGGATGGGCCTTGGACTGCCACCGGCAACTCGAGTGGCGTCCATTAGCTCTTCAAATCATGTCGATCATGGAAAACTTGTCAATGAGCTGGAACAGACCACGATCTTTCCAAGGTTGCGCGTGTTGCCGTCAAAAGATGAACTGACCATAGTGCTTGATTATCAATACGCAGATGGAGCGGAACTCGCTAATCAAGTCGTCAAAATAACTCGACTGTTGTCCGGAAAGAGTAAGCACAAGAAGCCAGGCGAGCGTGTATTCCGAATCAATATGGACGATTACAAAGTAATCTAGTTGGGAGAGCTTGGGAGCCCATGAAAATTTTGTTTGCTGGAACTCCTGCAATTGCAGTAGAGGTGCTCGATGCCCTGGTTAGTTCGGGTCATGAAATAGTTGGCGTACTAACCCGCGAGCAAGCACCAGTCGGTAGAAAGAAGGTTCTGACTGCATCAGCTGTATCTCAGCGTGGACTCGAACTAGGGCTTCCTGTTATAGAGGCAAACACAATCTCAACCGGTGTCCGATCCCTAATCACCAGCCTTGGGGCAGATCTCGCAGTTGTCGTCGCTTACGGTGTGATTCTCGATAAGGCCACACTTGATTCGATTCCCAGAGGTTGGTTCAATCTTCACTTCAGCATCTTGCCTAGGTGGCGCGGGGCAGCACCTGTGCAAAGAGCAATCGCAGCCGGTGATACAGAAACAGGAGTAACACTATTCAGACTTGACGAAGGAATGGACACAGGGCCAATAGTGGGCATAGCACCAGCCATAATTCATCCCAATGAATCCGCGGATGACCTGCTGGCAAGGCTCGCAAAGGTCGGTATTTCCCTTCTAAACGCTGAATTGCCATCCATTTACGCTGACACTGTGAAATTGAACGAGCAGCGTGGAAACCCCTCCTTCGCTAAGAAGGTCTCCAGAGCTGATGCAAAACTTGACTTTAGCTTGTCAGCACGCACTCTCGCGAATGTTACTAGAGCCATGAACAGTGAACCCATGGCATGGTGTGAGCTCGGTGCAGATTCACTTAGGATAATCCACGCTCATGAGTATCTAGGAAGAGCTGAATATTCAAACATGTTGGGCGAAGTTTTCAAGATTGACGGCAGAATTCTCGTCAATTGTGGAGATTCTAGCTTGCTGGAATTACTCACAGTTCAACCCAGTTCGAAAAATGCAATGACTGCCATGGAATGGTTCAACGGAAAATCGGGCCAGGTCGTGCTGACTTGAGGATTCCGATTAATTCTCGAAGCGTAGCGCTTGAACTTCTCAACAAGGTCACTAATGACGATAGTTACGCAAATCTCGTTATGCCTGCCTTGCTTGATGCCGCGAAGTTAGAGAAAAGAGATGCTGCGTTCGCTCAGGAGCTTGCTTTTTCTACTTTGAGATGGCAATTGACTTACGACGCAATATTGGATTCAGTTAGTTCTAGGCCAGTTCTGGAGATTGATGCGACACTTCTTAACGCGTTGCGACTCGGTTGCCATCAGCTACTTCAAATGCGAGTTCCGGCACACGCAGCGCTGAATGAAACTGTTCAACTCATCCGCCACGCCTGCGGAGAAAGAATGGTTGGCTTCGCTAACGGATTACTTAGACGTGTTAGCGAGAAATCACTCGACCAGTGGTTAGACCTTATTGAAAGCAAAGCCAAAACAGATGTCGAAAGACTCTCTCTTCGATACAGCCATCCGCAATGGATCGTAAGAGCGCTACAACAAAGTCTGCAATCAGATGGTAGGCCCGAAGATATCGATGACTTATTGCGAATCAATAATGTACCAGCTCTTGTGAATCTAGTTTCACTACCGGGTCTGAGCAATCGAGATGACTTTACGGACGTGTCAGAAAGCGAGAACCGATATAGTCCATTTGGTTTCACACTCGAGTCTGGAAACCCGGCAGATTTAGTTGAGATAAAGAAAGGTAGTGTTCGAGTTCAAGATGAGGGCTCTCAACTAGCTGCACTAGCTCTTGCAAGTTTTAGAGAAATAGAATCAGGGGAGAACTGGCTGGACATGTGTGCTGGGCCAGGCGGGAAAGCAGCATTGCTGGCTGCTATTGCGGAGATTGAAGGTGTTGCTCTAACTGCAAATGAAGTGCAACCGCACAGAGCTGAATTAGTCAGAAAAGCGCTGAAGTCGTTTCCAGCGGTGGATGTGACTGTCAAAGATGGAAGAGAATTTGCTAACGAAGCCAAACGTTACGATCGAATCTTGGTGGACGCACCGTGCACAGGACTTGGTGCGCTTAGAAGAAGACCTGAAGCTAGATGGAGGAAAGCCGCTGAAGATCTGAAGACGCTCACCGATTTGCAGTTTGAGCTCATTAGCAGCGCGTATGAGGCCCTAAAACCTGGCGGCTTGCTCCTTTACGTGACATGTTCGCCGCATTTGTCAGAAACCACGGCGATCATTGAGAAAGCCAGCCGTAAACTCGGAGCTACTGTGCTGGACCTAACTACTGCAATGAACAATAGATTTATGGCCGGAACCTTACCTGTCAATCGAAAGACTATCCAGTTGTTCACCCAACGAGATAACACAGATTGCATGTTCATGGCCATGCTTACTAAATAGCTTTATGCGATTAGGCTTAAAACATGACCGCGCGTATTCAACCAAGTATCTTGAGCGCCGACTTCGCTAATTTTGAACGCGATTTCAAGAGTATCTCAGAAGCCGATGGTATTCATGTCGATGTCATGGACGGCCACTTTGTACCAAATATGACATTCGGTTTACCTATGGTCAAACGAATGCAAGAGATATCATCAAGGCCATTAGACATTCACCTCATGATAGATAACCCAGATCACTGGGGACCGCTTTATGCAGCACTAGGGGTGTTCTCGGTCACTTTTCATTTGGAAGCCTGCGACAACCCGTTAGCGACCGCCAAAGCAATTAAAGAAAGTGGTGCGAGGGCAGGTGTAGCTATCAAGCCTGGAACATCAGTTAATGAGATCGCAGGCATAATTGAGAACTTCGACCAAATTCTCGTCATGTCCGTCGAGCCTGGTTTTGGAGGTCAATCCTTTATAAATGGCAGTCTTGAAAGAATTACTGCCGTTAGGTCGTTGATCTCAGCCAAAAGTCCAGATACCTGGCTTCAAGTCGATGGCGGAATCGATTTAGGCAACATTGCACAAGTGGCTAGGGCGGGTGCTGACACCTTCGTGGCAGGTAGCTCAGTCTTCGGGGCTTCAGACAGAAACCAAAGGATTCGTGAACTTAGGGATCTGGCAAGCGAGAAACTAAGCCACTAGGAGCGATACTGCTAATCAAGTAAAATGGCTTGATGAAGACCTTCGAATCGTTATACGCAGAAATTGCTAGCAAGACACTGGCTGAACCAGGTGAATCAAACACAGCGAGATTACTGGCTGCTGGGATTCATACAATTGGAAAGAAGGTCGTCGAAGAAGCAGCAGAGGTTTGGATGGCCGCTGAGTACCAAAGCGAAGATGATTTAGCGCTCGAAATTAGTCAACTGATTTATCACTTACAAGTTTTGATGGTTGCCAAAGGCGTCAGCATCGAAGATATCCAAGCGAAATTATAGGAAAATACAATGCTTAGAGTCGCCGTACCAAATAAGGGAATCCTCTCAGAATTCGCCACAGCCATGCTGGATGAAGCAGGCTACGCAATAAGACGTGATAGCACTACATTAAGAGTTGTTGATTCAGAGCACGACATTGAGTTTTTCTATCTGAGACCAAGAGACATAGCGACATATGTTGGCACCGGTGCTCTGGATTTAGGGCTCACTGGGCTTGACCTTCTTGCCGATAGCAGATCGCAGGCTATCCGTGTTGCTGACCTCAATTTCGGTAAATCAACTTTCAGGTTGGCAGCTCCTAATGGTGTATTCACTTCAATTCAAGATTTAGCCGGCAAGCGAATAGCAAGCGCATACCCAAGCATCATTGAGGATTTCCTGAAAACTCAAGGAGTGCAAGCCGAAATCATCAAACTTGATGGGGCAGTTGAGACCGCAGTCAGTCTTGGAGTTGCTGACGCCGTTGCTGATGTTGTTTCCACGGGAAACACTTTAAGACAAGCCGGGTTAGAGGTTTTTGGTCCCGTCATTCTGGAATCATCCGCCTATCTGATTGCGAACTTGAATAGCGTAACTAAAGCAACCGGCCTACTTCGTCGATTGAATGGTGTAGTTGTTGCTCGAGAGTTCGTCATCTTTGACTACGACTGCCCGACGAGTCTGGTAGAACGAGCATCTTTGATTACTCCCGGCATTGAGTCACCAACTATCTCTCCAACTAAGGACCCAGATTGGGTTGCAGTTCGTGCACTAGTTAAAAGACAAGAAACCAATAGCAAAATGGATGAACTGTACGAGCTTGGAGCTCGAGCAATCTTGGTAAGCGCTATTCACGCTGCTCGTATCTAATTTATGTCTCTCTCAATTCGAGTAATACCTTGCTTAGACGTGCAAGATGGTCGTGTGGTTAAAGGAGTCAATTTTCAAGGACTAAGAGACATCGGGAATCCAGTTGAACTAGCAACCAGGTACAACCAGGAAGGCGCAGACGAACTTACCTTTCTAGATATTTCCGCCTCTATAGAAGGCAGATCAGCGATGCTTTCGATAATCGAACAAACCGCAGATAGTGTTTTCATTCCACTAACTGTCGGCGGTGGCGTTAAATCAATCGAAGACGTCGCTAGTTTGCTTAGAGCCGGAGCTGACAAAGTTTCGGTTGGCTCGGCGGCCACCACAAATCCTTTATTACTTGATCAGGTTGCTGAGCTTTATGGTGATCAAGTCTTGGTCGTATCTTTAGACATTAAGAGAACTAGTGAAACCGCGTCAGGATTCGTATTGACTAGTCACGGAGGCACCAAAGACACCGGATTAGACGCCCTAGATTGGATTGAACAGAACCAACAACGTGGCATAGGAGAGTTTCTCATAAACAGTATGGACGCCGACGGAACGAGGGATGGTTTCGACCTAGAACTCCTGCAATCCGTGAATTCAATCTCAGGTTTACCCCTAATTATTAGCGGTGGGGCAGGCAAGGCATCAGACTTTGTGGCAGCGGCCTTAGCTGGCGCTAACGCGGTACTGGCCGCTACGGTATTCCACACAGCTGCGCTATCAATAAGAGAAGTTAAACTAGCCATGAGTGAAAAGGGCATAAAGGTGAGGCTATGAGTGCAGAAATACAACCTAAATACGACGCTCTTGGCTTAGTACCGGTGATTGTTCAGGACAGTACATCGGGTCGTGTATTGATGCTTGCATACATGAACGCGGAGTCCTACGGACTTACCAAGTCAGTTGGTACTTGCCACTTTTATTCGAGAAGTCGACAAGAAATCTGGCACAAGGGAGCTACTTCTGGCAATTACATGGTTGTGCAAAGAATTGAGTTCGATTGTGACTCGGATTCCATACTTGTTCATGTCACGCCTCAAGGTCCGGCTTGCCACAATGGCACACAATCATGCTTTGACACTCACCAGATTCTGCTTCATAACTAGGCTAGACGGATGACGAGAACTTTCAATCTAGCCAAGGCGGACTTTACTAGAATTGCCAAACCAGGTCTTGTCGTTCCCATTTTTCTGAACATTTCGGTTGGCAATGAGTCTCCTGTCGACATCTACGAAAAGGTATCTGAAAATCGTCAAGGCACATTCTTACTCGAGTCGGCAGAGCAAGGAGTCTGGTCACAATTTAGTTTTATCGGTGTCTCTAGCAGAGCAAGCTTCATCCAGAGTGATACCGAGTTAATGGTCTCAAGACCGGATTTCGCTCTGCCCAACGGTAGCAAACTACCCATTGACGCTTTTGAAGCAATCAAGCTAGTCCAGTCTTCTTGGACCATTCTCGAGCAGCCGAATCTACCGCCATTAACTTCAGGGTTGGTTGGTTTATTTAGTTGGGATGTGATTAGACAGATTGAACACCTACCAATAGTTCCAATGAAAAATTATGAGCATCCAAACATTCATCTGGAGATGGTTCAAGAAATTATCGTTATGGACCACAAAACAAACCGTCTCATGTTGGTTTCAAACATTTACTGTGATCACAATCTAGATAACGATGCAGCCTACGACTTAGCAATCCAACGTATCGATGAACTATTGGAACTCTTGGCAGAGCCAATGAAGTTAGTGTCAGCGGTAAGTGGCAACGATGAGCCAGCGCTACTGAGTCATAGAACTCCGAAGGATGACTTTATGACAGCTATCGCTAAGGCTAAAGAGTACGTGCGAATCGGCGATGTCTTCCAGGTAGTCATCTCACAGCGATTTGATGTCGAAGTTAAGGTACGACCAATTGATGTGTATAGAGCGCTTCGTCAGCTGAACCCTAGTCCTTACATGTACTTACTCAACTACGAGGACAAGAACGGACCGTATTCTGTTGTTGGCTCATCTCCTGAAGCTTTGGTAAAGGTTACTGGCACTGAAGTAGTTATGCACCCAATCGCCGGCTCCAGACCGAGAAGCATGAATCATGCTGAGGATGAAGCTCTGGCGCAATCGCTGTTGGCAGATGCTAAGGAACGTGCAGAGCACCTGATGCTGGTAGACCTAGCTCGAAATGACTTGTTGAAGGTTTGCGAACCAAGTTCAGTTACTGTTACGCAGTTTATGAAAATTGAAAGGTTTAGTCACATAATGCACCTGGTATCAACAGTTGAAGGCTCGTTGCGTGCGGATAAAAGCGCTATCGATGTCTTCACCGCTACTTTCCCTGCTGGAACACTTTCTGGAGCACCAAAACCTAGAGCACTTGAGATCATCGATGAGTTGGAACCAGCTAATCGAGGTATTTTCGGCGGGGTAGTTGGCTACTTTGACTTCGCGGGGAACGCTGATTTGGCTATTTCGATAAGAACTGCCTTCATAAGGGAAGGCATCGCTAGAGTTCAAGCCGGTGCCGGTATTGTTCTAGATTCAGTCCCGGAGTCTGAATATCAGGAAACTGTGAACAAAACTGGGGCAGTTATTGAAGCTATTTCTCAAGCGAACTCACTTTTTGGTGCTGAATAGTCCTCTTTCAGTGAGCCGTACAAGTTAAGATTGAAGAGTAGAAAGGCTCAAAATGACGACGCACGAAAACGAACCGGGTCACGGCCACTCTGTTGCTGCTTGGTCGGCTGTAATCGTAGCTATTATCGGTACCTCAATCGCAACGGTAGGGGTGTGCATTGCGGATAACACCATCACATTAATTGGTGCCGTTGTCTCGGCTATTTCCATTGGGCTAGGACCGTTATTAGCCAAGCTTGGCTTTGGCGTAGCGAGCAAAACTTCATCCAAATAGATGCTTGAAGATCTTTACGCAGGAGCATTAGCTGACGCAGAATCTAGACTAAGCGACTCATCACTTTTAGAAATTGGCATAGCAGCTGAAAATCGATCTGCTCCACTCGATGCAGTAGAGCTGCTCTCAGCTGGTAATCGAATGAATGTTATTGCGGAGATCAAAAGAGCGAGTCCTTCCAAAGGTTTTTTAGCAGAGATTCCGGATCCTGCAGCCCTGGCAAAAACATACGAATTCTCTGGAGCTTCAGCTATCAGTGTGTTGACTGAAGAGAGAAAATTCAAAGGTACCCTCAGAGACCTTGAACACGTGCGCGCTTCTGTCTCACTGCCAATCCTTCGAAAGGATTTCATCGCAATTGAGCAGCAGGTTCTGGAGGCAAGGGCCGCTGGAGCCGACATGGTGTTGCTTATAGTTGCTGGCCTAGATCAGGCAACTCTTCAGCATCTGGTTCGATTCGTCGAAAGCTTTGGAATGACCCCATTCGTAGAAACTCATAGCAAGGACGAGGTTCTGAGGGCAATCGATACTGGAGCGAAACTCATAGGCATAAATGCTAGAGATTTATCCACTTTTGACACAGACCGTGCTTTGTTTGCAAGCCTGGTTGACTTACTGCCAAAGAACACGGTAACAGTTGCCGAGTCAGCCGTCAGGAATCTTGCCGATGTCGAAGCATACGCTGCCGCCGGCGCAGATTGTGTACTAGTCGGCGAGGCTTTGGTAACGGGGGACCCAGAAACTCTCTTGAGTGAGTTTGTATCTGTTGCAAAGATTAGACTTTAGACAATGTCTGAGAATCAATCGCTAAAAGCTCAAAATGGCCCATACTTTGGTGAGTATGGTGGCCGGTTCGTTCCTGAATCCTTGATAGCAGCCCTCGATGAGCTTGAAGCTACTTATCAAGAGGCAAAACAAGATCCAACGTTTACCAATGAACTAAAGGATTTGAATAGCTCTTATGTTGGGCGTCCTTCGATTATCACTGAGGTTCCTAAATTTGCTGCCCTTGCAGGCGACGTTCGAGTATTTCTAAAGCGTGAAGACTTAAATCACACTGGTTCGCACAAAATCAATAACGTGATTGGGCAGGCATTACTTACCAAGCGGATGGGTAAAACCAGGATGATTGCTGAAACTGGAGCCGGTCAGCATGGAGTTGCAAGTGCTACTGCGGCTGCGTTGTTTGGTCTTGAATGTGTTGTTTACATGGGAGAGATTGACACCGAGAGACAAGCTCTGAATGTTGCCAGAATGAAGTTGCTCGGAGCGAAAGTTGTCCCTGTTACCACCGGCTCTAGAACACTCAAAGATGCAATCAATGAGGCCCTGAGAGACTGGGTAACCAACGTTGAGAATACACATTACCTCTTAGGCACTGTTGCAGGTCCGCACCCATTCCCGACTATGGTCAGGGATTTTCATTCAATAATTGGCACAGAGGCCAGAGAGCAAATGCTCACTGATTATGGTTTTCTACCAGATGTTGTTGCGGCCTGTGTCGGTGGAGGGTCTAACGCAATAGGTCTATTCCACGCTTTCCTCGACGATCAAAATGTAAGGATGTGGGGATTCGAAGCTGCTGGTGAGGGAATGAACACTTTGAAGCACGCTGCAACATTGAACAAGGGCAAAGTTGGGGTGCTGCATGGCGCTAAGAGTTACATGCTTCAAGATGAGGACGGCCAAACTATAGAAAGTCATTCCATCTCGGCGGGTATGGACTATCCGGGAGTTGGTCCGGAGCACTCTTGGTTGAAGGATCTAAACCGAGCACAGTATTTTGGAATCACCGATGACGAGGCAATGCAAGCTTTGAAAGCGTTGTCTCAGACCGAAGGAATCATTCCTGCGATCGAAACAGCTCATGCCTTGGCTGGAGTTATCAAGCACGGCTCAGAATTACCGAGCGGAAGTTCTGTTTTGATTAACCTAAGTGGCCGTGGTGATAAGGATATGGAAACAGTAGGCAAGTATTTTGGATTCCT
Source organism: Actinomycetota bacterium (assembly GCA_009921165.1). GTDB lineage: Bacteria > Actinomycetota > Actinomycetes > Actinomycetales > Microbacteriaceae > Rhodoluna. The sequence goes on from RFYI01000011.1 coordinate 9,731, forward strand.
AGGTGAAGCAAAATGACAGTTCAATCCGTTCTGAGCGAGCTCTCATCCAAAGACCAACCAGCTCTAATTGGATATTTTCCGGCCGGTTACCCAACCAGCGCAGAGTCAATTGAAGCCTGTGTTGCAATGTGTGAATCTGGTGTCGATGTTCTAGAGCTCGGTGTCCCATATTCTGATCCAGTCATGGATGGCCTGGTAATTCAACAGGCTACTGAAATAGCGCTTGCAAATGGCTTTAAGCTCAACAACTTCTTTGAGACTCTTAAAGCTATTACATCTAGAGTCAGTAAGCCTGTGCTGGTTATGAGCTACTGGAATCCGATCTTGCAGTACGGAGTTAAACCTTTCGCAGAAGCGTTGAAGGAGTCTGGCGGAGCAGGGATTATCACTCCGGATCTAATTCCTGATGAAGCAGGCGAGTGGCTGGCCGTCTCAGAGGAATTGGATCTGGAAAGAGTTTTCTTGGCAACACCGTCTTCTTCGGCGGAGCGATTGAAGCAAGTCGCAAAAGTATCCAAAGGTTTTATCTACGCAGTTTCAACAATGGGAATTACAGGTGCCAGAGAAGACCTCGACGCAAAAGCTAAAGCAGTGGTTTCTGGAGTAAAAGCGACTGGAACCGAGGTACCTGTTTGTGTTGGTATCGGTATTTCAACTTCTGATCAAGTTACTGAAGTTAATTCATACGCGGATGGAGCAATTGTCGGAAGTGTGTTCATAAAGGCTTACCGTGACGGCGGTCTAGCTAAATTACGTCAGGTAGTCCACGAACTGAAAGCTGGTAATTAGAATAATGAGTTTCTTTTACGCAATACCATCTCCGACCGTAAGCTCTTTCCAATTGGGTCCAGTGGTAATACATTTCTATGCTTTATTTATTTTGGCAGGAATTATCGTCGCAACAATAGTTACCTCCGGGCGTATGAAAGCCAGAGGCATGGAACCAGGACTAGCTATAGATGTCGCAATCTGGGCCGTGCCATTCGGGATTATTGGTGGAAGGCTATTTCACGTTTTCACCCATTACAACGATTATTTCGGCGAAGGAAAAGACTGGACAACAATGTTCAGACTTTGGGAGGGCGGTCTTGCTATTTATGGCGCTCTAATTTTTGGAGTCATCGGCGCATACCTAGCCTGTCAGGTAGACATCAAGCCATTACGTATTGAATCAGCCGGAATCCGCTTCTTGAGTTTTGCCGACGCATTGGTACCAGGATTGCTGGCAGCTCAGGCACTTGGTCGTTGGGGTAATTTTTTCAATTCTGAACTTTTCGGTGAACCGACAGATCTTCCTTGGGGTTTAGAAATCTCATCTTCAAACCCGAATTACCCGATTGGCTTGCCTGAGGGGATCTTGTTTCACCCCACCTTTCTCTATGAATCTCTATGGTCACTGCTAGGAATAGCCGTACTTCTTCTGGTAGAGCAAAGATTTAACATGCGGTGGGGACGAATGTTCGCTGCGTATCTGATGTGGTACTCGTTTGGCCGATTCTTTGTGGAATCTATCCGCCTAGATCCAAGTGACGTATTCATGGGGCTCAGAACCAACCAATGGTCGGCGTTATTGGGCTTCTTGATTGGATTTGCCCTCCTCATGATTCAGCGGTCACGACACACTGGAATCGAGGAGACCGGCTATTTACCTGGCCGCTCAGCTAAACCTCAGCCGGCCAAGACTTCTAAGAAGCAAGACACTGAGGTAGAATCTTTAGAGTCTTCAGACCAAGAGTAAATAGGTCTCAATTTTCCTGCAGTGGGCCATTGTCGTCCCCATTTTCAACTTATGAATGGAGTTCGGCATGTCTAATCTTTCGCCGTTTGAGCGGTTCAACACCGCTCCAGCAGCGTCTGGCTTATATGACCCGAGCCGCGACAAAGACGCCTGTGGCCTTGCCATGGTCGCAACTCTGCGAGGAACGGCAGGGCATGACATCATTGAGACGGCTCTGACCGCGCTAAGAAATCTCGAACACCGTGGTGCAGTTGGCTCTGATGAAGGCACAGGTGACGGTGCAGGAATAATCACCCAAATGCCTGACAGGCTCTTAAGAGCAGTTACTGATTTTGAGTTGCCAGCGGTTGGATCGTACGGCGCTGGATTAGTATTCCTCGAAAACGAAGAGGATCCAAGGCAGTTCGAAGCGTCATTTGCGAAACTTGCTGGAGACATTGAACTAAAGCTACTAGGAGTGCGAATAGTTCCAACGAACCCTGCAGTGCTGGGGGACCTGGCTAAGGCTGCCATGCCTCAGATTTTGCAAGTCTTTGTTAGTTCAACAGCAGGAAAGACAGGAGACGAATTCGAACGTGCTTTGTATTTGCTCCGTAGAAAATCCGAAAGAACACTGAAGGTTTACCACCCTTCGCTTTCTGCTAAGACACTCGTCTACAAGGGCATGGTTACAACTTTGCAGCTAGAACCTTTTTATCCAGATCTCAGTGACGAAAGATTTGAATCCAAGCTTGCGCTAGTTCATTCGAGATTCTCAACAAATACTTTCCCTTCTTGGCCACTCGCGCATCCTTTTAGAATGATTGCCCACAATGGTGAAATAAACACCGTCAAGGGAAACCGTAACTGGATGAGAGCCAGAGAAGCCAGATTGTCATCTGAGTTGCTGACTGATCTAGAGGCTTTGAAGCCAATTATTACCCCTGGCGGAAGTGACTCAGCATCCTTTGACGAAGTTTTGGAATTACTTGTACTCTCTGGACGTTCACTCCCACACGCCATGATGATGATGATCCCTGAGGCTTGGGAAAAGCAGACTGACATGAGTCCACAACTTCGGGATTTCTACGAATACCACTCAATGTTGATGGAACCTTGGGATGGACCGGCCGCGGTGATATTCACTGATGGTTCTTTAGTTGGTGCAACGTTGGATCGAAATGGTTTAAGACCAGGAAGATACATCGTTACCGAGGACGGGCTCGTCGTGCTCGCCTCAGAAATTGGTGTTGTTGATATTGATCCGAGCCGAATTGTGCGTAAAGGACGTTTGCAACCGGGACGAATGTTCTTGGCCGACACTGATTCCGGCCGTTTAATTGACGACGAGGAGATCAAAGCAGAGATCGCGGCTAGTGAACCTTGGGGGCAGTGGCTTGCTGATAATCGCATCAATCTAAAGGATCTTCCTGAACGAGAACATGTGGCACATACCAAGAACTCGGTTAGCAGACGACAGCGAACCTTTGGCTATACCGAAGAAGATTTGCGCATGCTTGTCGCTCCGATGGCACGTAGCGGAGCTGAGCCTCTTGGAGCAATGGGTTCAGATACACCAATTGCCGCCTTGAGCCAAAAACCGAGACTCCTATTTGATTACTTCGTGCAGCAGTTTGCTCAAGTTACTAACCCGCCGCTTGACTCGATTAGAGAAGAGATTGTTACTTCTTTGAGTGTAGGGATTGGACCAGAACAGAATCTATTAACTGCTACTCCCGAACATGCTCGAATGGTGATTCTTGATTTCCCAGTTATATCAAACGATGAGATTTCAAAAATTAAATACAGCGAAGACGCGGGCATTGGAAAAACTCACATTGTGAAAGGTCTTTATCGTGTTGATGAAGGCGAAGACGCTTTAGCAGCACGCCTTAAAGAGATTGGCGCTGAACTAGATGAAGCTGTCGCTGATGGATGTATCTTTATTGTTGTTTCTGATAGAGATAGCAACAGGGAACTAGCTCCAATCCCTAGCCTACTTTTGACCTCCGCTGTTCATCACCACCTCATCAGATCGGGTAACCGTACCAAAGTTGGATTAGTTGTTGAAGCTGGAGATGTCCGAGAGGTCCATCACGTTGCTGCACTTATTGGCTACGGAGCAGCTGCAATAAACCCTTACCTTGCCATGGAATCGGTTGAACTAATGGTTCGTAACGGAACTATTCAGGGAATCACGGTTGAAACCGCTACCAAGAATCTAATCAAAGGGCTTGGTAAAGGTGTTCTAAAGATTATGTCCAAAATGGGTATTTCAACAGTCTCTTCATACTCTGGGGCGCAATGTTTTGAGGCTATCGGCTTATCGCAAGAATTTGTTGATGCATACTTCACTGGAACTACCAGTCAGTTAGGTGGAATCGGCTTAGAAGTTATAGCTGCAGAGATTGCAGCTAGGCACTCAAGCGCTTACCCTGTTGAACGAGCAACCAGACCTCATGAAGAGCTAGAAGTTGGTGGTGAGTATCAGTGGCGTCGTGAAGGTCCGCCTCATCTTTTCAACCCAGAAACTGTATTTAAGTTACAACATGCAACAAAAACGAAACGTTTTGACATCTTTAGAGAGTACACAAAGCTAATCGATGATCAAGCTGAGAGACTGATGACTTTGCGCGGACTGTTCATGCTTAGAGAAGGAGTTAGACCAGCGGTTTCTTTGAGTGAAGTTGAACCGGCTAGCGAAATCGTCAAGCGTTTCTCTACTGGCGCTATGTCTTACGGTTCAATTTCCCCTGAAGCTCACGAGACATTAGCTATTGCTATGAACCGATTAGGTGCAAAGTCCAATACCGGTGAGGGAGGCGAAGACGTTGAAAGGCTTCTGGATCCAGCAAGAAGGTCCTCCATAAAGCAAGTAGCCTCAGGTCGCTTCGGAGTCACCAGCATGTATCTAACTCACGCCGACGACATTCAAATTAAAATGGCCCAAGGCGCTAAGCCGGGTGAAGGCGGACAGTTGCCGCCAAACAAGGTTTATCCATGGATTGCCTCAACTCGACACTCAACTCCTGGAGTTGGTTTGATTTCTCCGCCACCACACCATGACATCTATTCGATTGAAGATTTAAAGCAACTTATTTTTGATCTTAAGCGAGCCAACTCAAAGGCGAGAATTCATGTGAAGTTAGTGAGCCAGGTAGGAATAGGAACTGTTGCAGCTGGTGTTGCTAAAGCGAAGGCTGACGTTATTTTAGTTTCCGGTCACGATGGTGGAACAGGCGCTTCACCCTTGAACTCACTCAAACACGCTGGAACGCCTTGGGAACTTGGTTTAGCAGAAGCTCAGCAAACTCTGATGGTAAATGGTTTACGCGATCGTGTCTCGGTTCAGGTTGACGGCCAGATGAAAACAGGTCGTGACGTAATGATTGCTGCTCTACTAGGAGCAGAAGAGTATGGATTCGCGACGGCACCATTGGTTGTCTCTGGTTGCGTCATGATGAGGGTCTGCCACTTAGACACTTGTCCGGTAGGAGTCGCGACGCAAAACCCAGATCTACGAGCCAGATTTACCGGTCAAGCAGAGCACGTTGAGAACTTCTTCATGTTCTTGGCAGAAGAAGTTAGAGAGTATCTAGCGGCACTTGGATTCCGGTCACTGGATGAAGCAATTGGTCACAGTGAGTTGTTAGATGCCAACAGAGCTATTTCACACTGGAAAGCAGACGGCCTAGACTTGACACCTATTCTTGCAGCCCCTGCTCCTAACACTGGACCGTTAAGAAGGTTTACCTTACAAGATCACCAATTAGGCGAGCACTTCGATCACCAATTGATAGCGGCTAGTGTATCGGCTTTGGAAGATGCTCAGCCGGTTGAGATATCTCTGGTTGTTGCCAATACCGCTCAAGCAGTTGGAACAATGCTGGGCCACGAGGTTACAAAGCGTTACGGCGTTGAAGGCTTACCGGAAGGAACTATCAGCATTTCGGTCGCGGGTTCCGCGGGGCAATCATTTGGTGCGTTTGTCCCTAAGGGCATCAAGCTCATCCTCTCTGGTGACTCCAATGACTACGTTGGTAAAGGTTTATCCGGTGGTGTGATCGTAGTGAAGCCTTCTGCAAATTCTGTTTTCCCGGCAGACCAGAACGTAATCGCAGGAAACGTAATCGGTTATGGTGCAACATCTGGAAGCATATTCCTTAGCGGAATCGTAGGTGAGCGTTTCCTGGTTAGAAATTCTGGCGCTACAGCAGTTGCTGAAGGTGTGGGCGATCATGCTTTGGAATACATGACTGGCGGTGTTGCTGTGATTCTCGGTAAGACGGGAAGAAACCTAGCGGCTGGAATGTCAGGAGGGGTTGCGTACGTTTACAAGCTCCGCGCTGATCACGTAAACCATAGCGCCCTCCTAGATGGAGAAGTCGACTTACTTCAGCTCAATGAACTTGATAAAACCCAACTGAAAGCACTCTTAGTAAGGCACGAGGCGGAAACTTCCTCCAAGTTGGCTCAAATGATGTTGCAAGATTTCGATCGTGTTGCCGAGGATTTCACCAAAGTCCTACCTCGCGATTACTCTCGGGTTCTTGAGATTCAGAGTGCTGCGGTAACTGCTGGGGATGCTCTCGACTCTCCAAAAGTTTGGGCAAAAATTTTGGAGGTGAGCGCTCGTGGCTGATCCGCGTGGATTTCTAAAAGTAACTGAACGTGAAACTAGCAAACGTCGACCAATCGAAGTTCGAATTAAGGACTGGCGTGAAGTTTACGAGGATTACGATCCTGCAGTTTTAAAGCAGCAAGCTGGTCGTTGCATGGATTGCGGTATTGCTTTTTGTCACCACGGATGTCCACTTGGCAATCTAATTCCTGAGTGGAACGATCTAACCTGGCGTCAGGATGGTAGAGGAGCTATTGAAAGGCTACACGCAACTAATAATTTCCCTGAATTCACTGGCAAACTTTGTCCAGCTCCATGTGAGAGCGCCTGTGTTCTAGGAATCAACCAACCTGCAGTTACCATCAAGGAAATTGAAGCGTCAATTATTGACCAAGCGTTTGATCGTGGCTGGGTAGAGGCCCACGCGCCTGAGCGAATGACCGGTAAAACCGTTGCAGTGGTTGGTTCCGGGCCTGCTGGTTTAGCGGCAGCCCAACAGTTGACCCGTGCCGGTCACACAGTTGCGGTGTATGAAAAAGATGATCGCATCGGGGGACTGTTGCGCTATGGTATTCCTGATTTCAAGATGGAGAAGTATCACCTCGATAGAAGACTCGAACAGATGTCAGCTGAGGGAACACGCTTCCGCGCAGGTGTTGCAATAGGTTCAGATCTAACCTGGGATGAACTCTTCAGAAGATACGAAGCTGTTCTGATCGCTACTGGTTCATCTAGACCTAGAGATTTAGCCATTGAAGGAAGAGAGCTCGCAGGTATTCATTTTGCGATGGACTATCTGACTCAGTCAAACAAAGTTGTAGCTGGAGACTCTGTCAAAGATCAAATCGTTGCAAGCAATAAAAAGGTGATCATCCTTGGTGGAGGAGATACCGGAGCAGACTGTCTCGGAACAGCAACAAGACAAGGTGCTATATCAGTTACAACGCTGGCCATCGGATCTCAACCGACAACCGAACGCCAGGCTAATCAGCCTTGGCCTACATTCCCTAACCTTTTTGAGATTTCCAGCGCTCATGAAGAATTTGGTGAACGGAAATACTTAGCGAATACCGTCCGTTTCATCGGTGAGAATGGTCAAGTCACCGGTGTCATGGTTGCAGAAACAGAAGTTATCGATGGTAGGCGAGTGGCCAAACCTGGCACAGAACAGGTCATCGAGGCCGACCTTGTGCTATTAGCACTTGGTTTCACAGGCCCTGAAGGCGAGATCGAGATTGGCGAAGCTCGTGTCGAAAGAGACGACCGCACCAATATTGCTCGAAGTGATAAGTACGCGACAAACATCGACGGTTTATTTGTAGCTGGGGACGCAGGCCGAGGCCAGAGTCTAATTGTTTGGGCTATCGCTGAGGGTAGGGCAGCAGCAGCAGCCATCGATGAGTACCTAGAGGGAACCACCCAACTACCAGCGCCTGTCAAACCATCAGACATCGGACTTCACGCCTAACCACTCGGTAGGCTGTTATCTGCACAACAAGCAAAAGGAAAATATGAGACGCGCCAAAATTGTCGCAACACTGGGTCCAGCAGTTTCAACTTATGACTCAATCAGGGCAATAATCGAAGCCGGTGTTGATGTTGCCAGAATGAACCTCAGTCACGGCAGCTACGATGTCCATGAGGGAATCTATAACACGGTTCGAAAGGTTGCTGAGGATCTAGGTAAGCCATTAGGCATATTTGTTGACCTTCAAGGTCCAAAGATTCGTCTTGGCAGATTCGCTGACGGTCCTGTAACTCTCGAAAAGGGTGCTACATTCAAAATCACCATCGATAACATTCAAGGCGATGTAAACATCTGTTCCACGACTTTCAAGGGTTTACCTGGAGACGTCAAGGTGGGCGATGTGCTACTAATTGATGACGGCAAGGTAGGGCTCCGAGCAACCGCTGTTGACGACACAACTGTAACGACTGTCGTTGAAGTTGCTGGTGTAGTAAGCAACAACAAGGGAATTAACTTGCCAGGAGTAGCCGTTAACGTGCCAGCCCTGAGTGAAAAAGATGAAGATGATTTGCGCTGGGGAATTCGACTTGGCGTAGACATGATTGCTCTTTCTTTCGTTAGAAATGCCTCCGACATAGTTCGGGTTCACGAAATCATGCGTGAAGAAGGAAAATTCCTGCCAGTAATTGCAAAGATCGAAAAACCGCAGGCTGTTGAAGCTCTAGAAGAAATTATTGATGCCTTTGATGGCGTGATGGTTGCACGTGGTGATCTAGGTGTTGAGCTTCCGTTCTGGCAGGTTCCACTTGTGCAAAAACGCGCTGTTGAACTCTCTCGTCGCTGGGCAAAACCAGTAATCGTAGCAACCCAGATGCTTGAATCAATGATTACAGCTTCAAGACCTACGAGAGCTGAAGCAAGCGATGTGGCAAACGCTGTTCTTGACGGTGCCGACTGTTTGATGCTGTCGGGTGAAACATCTGTGGGAGAGTTCCCAGTTGAAACAGTTGCAGCTATGGCTAGCATCATCGAGTCAACAGAGGAGAATGGCTTGCACCGAATTCCACCTCTTGGCACAAAGCCACATACTCACGGTGGAGCCGTAACATTGGCAGCCGCAGAGATTGCAGAATTACTTGGTTCTAAATACATCTGTGTTTTCACTGAAAGTGGCGACTCGCTTCGCAGAGTTTCGAGACTTCGTCATGAAATTCCTACTATCGCATTCACACCCTCAACGGACACGCAACGACGTTTATCGATCGTTTGGGGTTCAAACGTTCATCTTGTAACACCAGTTACTCACACTGACGAGATGATGCATCAGGTAGATGAAATCTTGCTAGGTCAAAACCTGGCAAAGATTGGCGATGAAGTTGTCGTTGTCGCCGGAACACCACCAGGTATCCCTGGATCAACGAACTCGCTCAGAGTTCATCGAGTCGGCGATGCCATAAACGGAGCTGCCCCGGCTTACGCCAAATAGAGAAATAGACCCCCGGAATTCGGGGGTCTATTCTTTATTGGTGCCGAAGGTGGGAGTCGAACCCACACGCCCTTTCGAGCAAAGCATTTTGAGTGCTCCGCGTCTGCCATTTCGCCACTTCGGCATGTAACGAAAAGAGTCTAAACCATCTTAGATAACTATGTTTGACCGCTAGGGTAATCCTATGAGCAACCAAGACCAGCTGAAGCCGAGGATAGTCGTCGCTGAAGACGAGGCAATAATTCGTCTCGACATCGTTGAGACCCTCACTGAGGCTGGTTTTGATGTGGTAGCTCAAGCGGGAGACGGGGCAGAGGCTGTAAGGCTGGTGTTGGAACTGAAGCCAGATCTATTGCTCACCGACATAAAAATGCCTGGCACCGACGGCTTACAGGCGGCTGAAGTATTAGCAGATCACAAGATCCCAGTCGTATTGCTAACAGCCTTTAGTTCAACTGATCTTGTTGATCGGGCAAGTGCTGCCGGGGTTTATAGCTATGTGGTAAAACCATTTAACCCAACCAACTTGATTCCAGCTATTCGCATCGCTCTTTCCCTACATGCTCGCATGGCAAGTAATGAACAGGCTGTTGAGGAAGCAAACGAGAAGTTAGAAACCCGAAAGTTAGTTGATAGGGCTAAGGGATTACTAACTGAAAAGATGAAATTGAATGAGCCCGAAGCCTTTAGGTGGATTCAGAAAGCTTCGATGGATAGAAGACTTACCATGAAGCAAGTTGCAATAACTGTCATTGAACAGTTGGCAGATAAATAACTAGCGGTTATCTCTCAGGAAGTTCGTAATACGAACGGTTGAGAGTCGATTACCTTGATCATCTGTCACCTGGATCTCGTGAGTTGCCAAGTTCTTACCGATGTTTACCGCTTTACAGGTAGCGGTAATAAGACCACCTTTGCAACTTTTAGTGTGTGACGCGTTGATTTCGATTCCAACAGCGTGACGGTTAGGTCCCGCAGCCAAAGTTGCACACATACTTCCCAAGGTTTCAGCAATAACAACGTATGCTCCACCGTGGACAATTCCAAGCGGCTGTCTATTACCCTCTGCTGGCATGGTTGCAACGCCGGCTTCACCTGAGAGTGAAACAATCTTGATTCCCATGGAATCGGCTAGTTCACCAAGCCCTCGTTCAGCAACCCAGTCAGCTATCTCGTCGGCGGTTGGTTCAGACATTGCATGTTCCTTTGCTGGTGCTTGAAGGGTCTTTGTTTATGGCCAAGTTAGGCTTTACGCATGACCAAAACCAAGCCTACTCTTTTGCTAATCGATGGTCACTCATTGGCCTTTAGAGCCTTCTATGCGTTGAGCCCAGATTCGTTTATGACACCTAATGGTCAACACACAAACGCTGTGCATGGCTTTATTTCTATGATGTTGAACATTCTTCAAAATGAAAAGCCCACTCATCTAGCAGTAGCTTTCGATTTATCGAGAAGTTCCTTTAGAACTGAAGAGTATCCAGAATACAAAGGAACTAGAGGTGAAACTCCACCAGAGTTCAATGGTCAAACCGAACTTCTTCGTGAGGCATTAGAGGCAATGGGAATCATCACATTGACCCGGGAGAACTATGAGGCTGACGACATCCTTGCAAGCCTGGCAGACCAAGGTTGTGCAGCTGGGTATCGAGTTCTACTTGTTTCAGGCGATAGAGATACTTTCCAGTTGATTCAAGATGATGTGACAATCCTCTATCCGGTAAAAGGTGTGATGAACCTTGCCCGCATGAACGACGCTGCAGTACTTGAGAAATATGGAATCCATGCCAAGCAGTATCCAGATCTTGCTGCATTGGTTGGTGAAACTTCAGATAACCTTCCTGGTATTCCAGGTGTTGGACCAAAGACTGCGGCCAAGTGGTTACAGCAATACGGTGATTTGCAATCTGTGCTTGCAGCTGAGAGTGAGATCCCAGGCAAAGTTGGTGAGTCTTTGCGCGAGCACCGTGAACTAGCAGTTCGAAACCGAAGACTAAACCACCTAGTTCGAGATTTAGACATTGGTTACACATTCGATGCCTTTACCCTCAAACCCGTTGATGAAGCGAGAGTTCGAGAGAACTTCGCCAAGTTGCACTTCAGGTCACTACTTGAACGAGTGCTAAAAGGTTTAGGAGTAGCGCAAGGCACAAAGCCAGGCGCGACTGAAGTGACAGATGCTATTGCTGCCGAAGTTCAGGTTGTTGCTCTGCCAACCTTGGATTTACCAGAGGAAACTAAAGATAAGGCTGCAACACTTTCGAAGCTGTATTCCTCGAAAGATCCGGTTAGCGTCTATTTTGACCACGGTGATGAATCAATTCTCGGCTGTGGGTTGGCTCTAGGTAATCAAAGGTTCCAGCTGACAGCCAAAGAGTTTGATAGAGAATTCAAAGCTTGGCTGGCTAGCCCGAAGCCTAAGAGCATCTTCGATTCAAAAGCAGCGGATCGATCACTAGCTGCAGAGAAGATTGGTCTCTCTGGTGTATCAGACGATCCGTTACTGATGGCATACATCGATAATCCTTTGCGCAGGGGATTTGCCATTGAGGAGCTCATTGAAGAGTATCTAGGTGTCGCTCTAACTACTGAATCATCTGAAGAACTTATTCAACCTGAGAAGGATCTCTCAGCGATTGCTTGGTACCAATCACAGCTTTCTTTGAAACTTAACAGCGTCTTGGTATCTACAAAACAAGCAGATGTGTATCGAGATGTTGAACTCGCTTCCTCACACCCATTGGCAAAGATGGAAGTAACTGGAATCTCTGTCGATGAGAAGGCACTTGCAAAACTTGTCAAAACACTTGATAAAGAGATTGCCGACATCGCGGCAACCTGTTTCGAGATTATTGGCAAAGAAATCAACCTAGCCTCACCTAAGCAACTGCAAACAGTGCTTTTTGAAGATCTAGGAATGACTGGTACTAGCAAGGTAAAGACTGGGTTTTCAACAAATGCTGAGGCGCTAACCACTTTGTTCGAACAGAACGGGCACCCATTCTTAGAGAATCTTCTCAAGCACCGTGAGGTGACCAAGATCAGACAGATAGTGGAAACTATTTCCAAGGCCGTTCAATATGATGGGCGCATTCACACCACTTATGTTCAAACCGGAACATCAACAGGTCGACTATCGTCAGAAAATCCAAACTTGCAAAACATTCCAGTTCGAAGTGAACGAGGTCGACTGATTCGTGATGCATTTGTGGTTGGCGATGGTTTTGAAACTTTGTTGACCGCTGACTATTCCCAGATTGAAATGCGAATCTTGGCGCACCTCAGCGGTGATGAAGGTCTGATTGAAGCTTTTAGGAGCGGTGAAGACTTGCACAAGTTCGTCGGTTCAAGAATCTATGGTGTCGAACCGAAAGATGTCACCAGCGCAATGAGATCTAAGGTCAAAGCTATGTCTTATGGACTGGTTTATGGTCTTAGTGAGTATGGCTTAGCCAAACAGCTAAGAATTTCAAACGCTGATGCCAAACAACTCATGGCTGACTATTTCGCTAGATTCGGTGGAGTTAGAAGGTATCTCAGCAAAGTAGTGGATGATGCCAAGCTAAACGAATACACCACCACTATTTATGGCAGAAGACGCCCTTTCACGGATCTCAACAGCAAAATATTCACTATCCGTGAAAACGCTAGGCGAGCAGCACTAAACGCGCCTATTCAAGGAACTGCTGCCGACATCATGAAGATTGCGATGATCGCCGTTGATAAGGCACTCACAGAAGCAAAGGTGAAAAGTCGCATCCTGCTGCAAGTTCACGACGAATTGGTAATTGAGATAGCTCCTGGCGAACTTGAGAGAGTGGCTGAGCTGGTCACAAAAGGTATGAACAGTGCAGCTAATTTAGATGTTCCATTAGAAGTAAACATAGGAATAGGCAAAAGCTGGGACGAGGCCGCCCACTAATGGTCAAAGGATCGGCCACTGTTGGCTCTGTTGTCGGCTTACACGCCCGCCCCGCTGCTGATTTCGTCAGGGCGGCAACTCTAAGCCAGCACGAGGTATTCGTAGTAAATAAGGTCGGTAAAAGAGCTTCTGGGCTCAGTATTTTGGGGATTTTGGGCCTTGGAGCTAAAAAGGGTGACGACCTGGTAATCGAGGTCACCGGACCGGATGAAGAGGTTGTCCTCAAGTCCCTAATCGACGTTGTTAGCAATCCGGTAAGCCAGTAGACTAGCGAAGGTTCAGTTTTGAACCAAAACCCCGTCCACGCCAAGTGGTTTTAGCACGTAAATTAGAGTGTTAAGGCTGTGCGGCCCGAGTAAAAACAAGATCGAGATATCCTCTCTATGACAAGTAGCACCGAAAAGGCACCTAAGCAGGTTGCAATTAATGACATGGGAACCGCAGAAGAGTTCCTAGCAGAAGTAGAAAAAACCCTAAAATTCTTCAACGATGGCGACCTAATTGCTGGAATCGTAGTGAAGATTGACCGTGACGAGGTTCTCGTCGATGTCGGTTACAAAACTGAAGGTGTTATACCTTCTCGCGAACTTTCAATTCGCCACGACGCAGACCCAAGTGACATCGTTACTGTTGGCGACTCAATCGAAGCACTAGTTCTTCAGAAAGAAGACAAAGAGGGCCGTCTAATCCTTTCCAAGAAGCGCGCTCAGTACGAACGTGCGTGGGGTGATGTTGAAAAGGTTAAAGAAGCAGACGGCATCGTTTCCGGTTTGGTTATCGAAGTGGTCAAGGGTGGTCTAATCGTTGACATCGGTCTTCGCGGATTCCTTCCTGCTTCTCTAATCGAGCTACGTAGAGTACGCGACCTGACTCCTTACCTAGGCCAAACAATTGATGCCAAGATTCTTGAACTAGATAAGAACCGCAACAACGTTGTTCTTTCTCGTCGTGCTCTTCTAGAAGAGTCTCAGTCCGCTAGCCGCACAACCTTCCTAGCTGACCTTGCTAAAGGCCAGATTCGTACCGGTGTTGTTTCATCTATTGTGAACTTCGGTGCATTCATTGATCTAGGTGGAGTTGACGGTCTTGTTCACGTGAGCGAGCTTTCATGGAAGCACATCGAACACGCAAACGAAGTTGTTGAGATTGGTCAGGAAGTAACTGTTGAAGTTCTTGAAGTTGACCAGGAGCGCGAGCGCGTTTCTCTGTCGCTCAAGGCAACTCAGGAAGATCCATGGCAGGTATTCGCAAGAACTCACGCAATCGGTCAGTACGCTCCGGGTAAGGTCACCAAGATTGTTCCGTTCGGTGCATTCGTTCGTGTCGCAGATGGCATCGAAGGACTAGTTCATATCAGTGAGCTGTCAGCTAAGCACATCGATCTTGCTAGCCAGGTTGTCACGGTTAACCAGGACGTGTTCGTGAAGGTTATCGACATCGATCTAGATCGCCGTCGTATCTCACTTTCATTGAAGCAGGCTACCGAGGAAGTTAACCCTGAAGGCACCGATTTCAACCCAGCTCTTTACGGTCTAGCAACTGACTTCGATGACCAGGGTAACTATAAATACCCAGAAGGATTCGATGCAGCTACTAGCGAATGGAAGCCTGGCTTTGAAGACGCTAAAGCTAAGTGGGAGAAGGAATACGCAGAAGCTCATGCCCGTTGGGAAGAGCACAAGAAGCAGGTTGCTGTTGCTAATGAACTAGCAGCTTCACTTCCAGACGCTAAGCCTGAAGTTGACAGCACCACCACTTCATCTTCCTCTGAAGGTGTAGCTGATTCCGCAGGAACTTTATCAGCGGACGAGTCACTAAGCGCTCTTCGCGACAAGCTAAACGAATCAGAATAATCAAAGTAGTTATGAAGGGCTGGGCCATTGGTCCAGCCCTTCAAACATTTAACTAGCAGTTAGGCTTGTCTCGTGTTCTTGATAGGTCTAACCGGTGGTATAGCGGCCGGAAAATCAGCGGTGGCTGAGCATTGGGTCAAACTCGGTGCTACTCAAATTGACGCTGACGTCTTGGCTCGTGAGGTGGTCGCTAAAGGTACTCCGGGTGCAGCGGAACTCCTCGAAACCTTCGGCACAGAATACTTTGTTAATGGTGATCTAGATAGGAAAAAACTAGGAGCTCTCGTATTTACCTCAACTGAACAAAGAGCAAGGTTAGAGGCGATAGTCCATCCTTTGGTGAGGAAGCGAGCGGAAGAACTTTTGTCCTCGATACCAAAAGACTCAATTGTTGTATACACGGTGCCTCTACTTGTCGAAGCAAATGTTGATTTACCTTTTGATGCAATTGTGACAATCGAAGCACCTGAGGAAGAACGAATAAAACGATTGGTGCGCAGTCGCCAGATGTCAGAAACTCAGGCAAAATACCGTATTAAATCTCAGGCTACTGCAATAGAAAGAGCAGCAAGGGCAAATTTCATTCTCAATTCGAATCAATCACTAGCTCTGCTTCTCAATGATGCTGAATCACTTTACGAGAAGTTTGTCGAAGCTAATAGGGCAAAGTCCTAATGAAGCAACCAACCCGTACTTTCGCTCCATTTGAAGTGATCAGCGAATACACTCCCTCTGGAGATCAACCAAGTGCGATAGCAGAACTAAGTCAAAGAATTCTTGCTGGTGAGAAAGATGTCGTTCTTCTAGGTGCTACCGGTACAGGTAAATCTGCAACCACAGCATGGTTAATTGAGAATCTACAACGCCCAACCCTAGTGCTAGCGCACAACAAGACGCTGGCGGCGCAACTGGTAAATGAGTTCCGTGAGTTATTGCCCAACAACGCAGTTGAATACTTCGTTAGTTATTACGATTACTACCAACCAGAAGCTTATGTGCCTCAAACAGACACCTTTATTGAGAAGGACTCTTCTATCAATGAAGAGGTGGAACGATTACGCTACTCGGCAACCATGAGCTTGTTGAGTAGACGAGACGTTGTTGTAGTGAGTACGGTTTCCTGTATTTATGGACTTGGAGCGCCAAGTGAGTACCTGGACATGTCCATCCCCCTTCACCGAGGTCAAAACATTGATCGAGACGAATTGATTCGCGAATTCGTATCTATGCAGTATCAGCGCAATGACTACGATTTCTCCAGAGGGAACTTCAGGGTTAAAGGTGACACGATAGAAATAATCCCTGTTTATGACGAATTAGCCATTCGTTTAGAGCTCTTCGGTGACGAGATTGAGAACATATATCAACTTCATCCACTAACTGGTGAAGTCGTTAGAGCGATCGATACTATCTCTGTTTTTCCAGCAAGTTATTACGTCACATCACCGGAGCGGATGGGTGTCGCTCTGGAAGCAATAGAAGAAGAAATGGTGGCTCGGGTTAAAGAGTTTGAAGTTCAAGGTAAATTGCTTGAAGCACAGCGCATCAAAATGAGGACTACCTTCGATTTAGAGATGATAAGAGAACTTGGTTTCTGCAGTGGCATTGAGAACTACTCGAGGCATCTGGATGGGAGGACTCCTGGTTCTTCACCTTCTTGTTTGCTTGACTACTTCCCAGATGACTTCCTAACAGTAATCGATGAATCACACGTCACAGTTCCGCAGATTGGTGCGATGTATGAAGGTGACTCATCTAGGAAACGAACTTTGGTCGAACATGGATTCAGATTGCCATCGGCCATGGACAACAGACCGCTCAAATGGCCTGAGTTCTTAGATCGAGTTGGTCAAACTGTATATCTATCTGCAACACCGGGCAAATATGAGCTTGGGGTCAGCGATGGTGTTGTGGAGCAGATAATTCGACCGACCGGACTTGTAGATCCGAAGATTGTTGTTAAACCAATCAAAGGTCAGATAGACGACTTGCTTGAGGAAATCAGAGTGAGAGCAGCTCGCGATGAACGAGTGCTGGTGACGACTCTTACTAAGAAGATGTCCGAAGAGTTAACGGACTTCCTGACAGAAGCCGGAGTTCGGGTCAGATACCTACACAGCGATGTTGATACTTTGCGGAGAGTTGAGCTACTAAGAGAACTCAGAAGTGGCGTTTACGATGTCTTGGTTGGTATCAATCTGCTCCGAGAAGGTTTGGATTTACCGGAAGTCTCGCTGGTAAGCATTCTTGACGCTGATAAGGAAGGTTTCTTGCGATCTACTACTTCACTGATTCAGACTATTGGTCGAGCTGCTAGAAACGTCAGTGGTGAAGTCCACATGTATGCAGATCGCATCACGGACTCAATGGCTAGAGCTATTGACGAAACTACTCGACGAAGAGAAAAGCAGGTCGCATACAACCTTGAAAAGGGTGTTGACCCCCAACCGCTAAGAAGGAAGATTGCAGACATCACAGACAGCATTCTCAAGGAAGAGCAAGATACAGCTGAACTCTTGGAGAAGGCAAAGTCAAAACGTTCTAGAGATGGCAAGGCAGTAACTCCGGTTCGTGCTAGACCAAATCAGAACGCCAGCTACGACGAGCTACTGGATATTGTGGTCGATTTGGATCAGCAGATGAAGGCAGCGGCAGGGGAGCTTAAGTTTGAACTGGCTGCCAGGCTCAGAGACGAAATTAGCGAGCTTAAATACACCTTGAGGCAGATAGATAAGGTTTAGGGTCTGTTCGGAGGGTTAAACTTATAAGATGCCCTACGTATCGATACCACCAGACGACAAGCTCGTAATTAAGGGAGCCAGGGTCCACAATCTAAAGAACTTAACCTTAGAAATACCTAGAAATTCCATGGTGGTTTTCACTGGTCTCAGTGGCTCAGGTAAGTCATCCTTGGCTTTTGACACCATTTTTGCTGAGGGCCAACGTCGTTACGTCGAGTCACTAAGTGCCTATGCCAGACAGTTTTTAGGTCAGGTGGATAGACCTGATGTGGATTTCATCGAAGGTTTATCACCAGCAGTTTCTATCGATCAAAAGTCAACTAACCGTAATCCACGTTCAACGGTTGGAACCATTACTGAAATTCATGACTATTTGCGTCTACTTTGGGCTCGGATTGGTGTTCCACACTGTGCTGATTGCGGAGAACTAATCACCAAGCAAACTACTCAACAAATAGTTGATCAGATTATGCAATTGAAAACTGGAACGAAGTATCAAATCTTGGCTCAGGTGGTTGATCAAAAAAAGGGAGAATTCTCTGATTTGTTCCGAGAATTACTAAGTCAAGGTTTCGCAAGAGCGGTCGTCGATGGGGAAGTAATTCAGCTTGCTGAAGCTAAGCCACTTCGTAAGACATATAAACATGACATTTCTGTTGTGATTGATCGGCTGGTAGCAAAAGCTGACATAACCCAACGTTTAACGGACTCAGTTGAAACTGCACTCAAAGTTGCCAACGGTCGCCTAACCGTTGACCTTGTCGACATAGACGGCGATGGCAAGTATCGCAACTACAGCGAAAAGATGTCCTGCCCAAACGAGCACCCTTTAGCTCTTACTGAAATTGAACCTAGAACTTTCTCGTTTAATGCCCCTTTCGGTGCTTGTCCTACTTGTTCAGGTCTGGGCACCAAGATGGCTGTTGATTCTGAACTAGTTATTGGTGATGTATCAGAATCTATAAATGGTGGCGTAATCAGACCTTGGTCCACCCAAGGTAAGGGTCTATTCACTTATTACACCAGGCTGCTCACTGGCTTGGCTAATGACATGGATTTCTCGTTAGATACGCCTTGGCAGGATTTACCTGAGGAGATTCAGGAAGCAGTTCTTTATGGCAATAACTTCGATGTCCAAATGAAATGGAAAAACCGTTACGGTCGTGAACTTCGTTACACAACAGGCTTTGAAGGTGCGCTTAATTACATTGAGAGAAAATATCTAGAGGCTGACAACGATTGGTCACGAGGTCGATGGTCTGAGTATCTTCGTGAAACTCCATGCCCTGATTGTCATGGATCAAGACTTAGACCTGAAGTGCTAGCCGTTAAGGTTGCTAACACCTCAATTGCTGATGTCTGCTCGATGAGCCTTGGCGAATCGATGAACTTTTTCGACAAACTAAAACTAGATAAACGCGATGAAAAGATAGCCGCTCAGGTACTTAGAGAAATCAGATCTCGCCTAGATTTCTTAATCGCTGTTGGACTTGATTATCTAAGCCTCGAAAGAGCCGCGGCTACTCTATCTGGTGGAGAGGCACAACGCATAAGATTGGCTACACAAATCGGAGCTGGGCTTACCGGAGTTCTCTATGTTTTGGATGAGCCTAGTATTGGTTTACACCAGCGAGATAACCGTCGTTTAATTGACACTCTTGTCAAATTGCGGGATCTGGGTAACACCTTGATAGTTGTTGAACACGATGAAGACACAATTAAGGCAGCCGACTGGCTTGTCGACATTGGCCCCGGTGCAGGTGTCCACGGTGGCCAAGTTGTTCACAGCGGAAGCTATAAGTCAATTCTTAGCAACAAGGAATCAATTACCGGAGCATTCCTAAGTGGCAGAGAGTCAATTGCCACTCCTAAGCAACGTCGTTCAGTTGATCCAAAGCGACAGATTAAAGTTGTCGGAGCTAGAGAAAACAACCTTAAGAACGTTGATGTGAGCTTCCCGCTAGGAACTTTCACTGCAGTAACTGGAGTTAGTGGTTCTGGTAAGTCTTCGCTAGTCAACGATGTTCTCTACGAAGTGCTGGCTAACAAACTTAACGGCGCTAAAGGCGTCGCTGGTAAACACACCAGAGTTGAAGGGCTAGACCAATTGGACAAGGTAGTCCACGTCGATCAGAACCCGATTGGAAGAACCCCTCGATCTAACCCAGCTACCTATACCGGTGTTTTCGACCACATTAGAAAGCTTTTCGCTGACACTCAGGAGTCAAAAGCTCGTGGTTACCAGCAGGGGAGATTCTCATTCAATGTCAAGGGTGGACGCTGTGAGGCTTGCAGTGGCGATGGAACTCTGAAGATTGAGATGAACTTCCTACCCGATGTTTATGTTTCCTGTGAAGTTTGTAACGGTGCTAGATACAACAGGGAGACACTTCAGGTTAGATACAAAGGCAAGTCAATTGCTGAAGTTCTTGAAATGCCAATAGCCGAGGCAGCCGAGTTCTTTGCGGCTATTACCGCTATCTCCAGATATCTCGACACTCTTGTCGAAGTTGGCCTCGGATACGTTCGTTTAGGCCAGTCCGCGACCACACTCTCCGGTGGTGAAGCGCAGCGAGTAAAGTTGGCTACCGAACTCCAAAAGCGTTCCAATGGGCGAAGTATCTATGTGCTAGATGAGCCAACCACCGGACTACACTTCGAGGACGTGAGAAAACTACTTCTTGTACTCAACGGTTTAGTGGATAAAGGAAACACTGTCATTGTTATTGAACATAATCTTGATGTCATAAAGAGTGCTGACTGGCTTGTCGACATCGGGCCAGAAGGCGGATCTCGTGGTGGAGAAATCGTGGGAACCGGAACACCAGAACAACTTGCAAAAAATGCCAAGTCACACACCGGAAAGTTCCTCAAAGAGATACTCGGCTAGAGATGGCTAACGAAGTCTCCTTCAGACCTAAGACGTCAGAGATTCCCACTAATCCAGGCGTTTATCGCTTTCTCGACGAAAACGGGAGAGTGCTCTATGTTGGTAAAGCCAAGAACCTCAGAGCGAGACTGAGTTCATATTTTGCGCCGCTAAGTACTCTGCAGGAGAAAACACGGCGAATGGTGCAGAGCGCAGTTGATGTGAACTGGACAATCGTTAAAACCGAGTTTGAAGCATTGCAACTCGAATTCACTTGGATAAAGGAATTCAACCCGCCTTTCAATGTGAGATTTAAAGATGACAAAAGCTATCCATATCTAGCGATTACTCTGTCGGATGCAGTTCCTCGTGTTTTTATAACTCGTAATCGTGAAATCAAAGGTGCTAAGTATTTCGGACCATACACACAAGCCTGGGCTGTCCGAGACACTCTTGATACACTGCTCAAGGTTTATCCGATTCGATCTTGCTCCTCAGGAGTTTATAACCGAGCTAAGTCCTCTAACCGACCCTGTTTACTAGCTGACATTGGAAAGTGCTCAGCTCCCTGCGTTTCTAGGATCAGTAACGACGTTCACAGATCGTTGGCAAAGGAATTTGCAGACTTCATCCAATCTGGCGACGAGAAATACCTGGAGTCACTGAAAATAAGGATGCTAAATGCATCTGATTCGGAACAGTATGAATTAGCTGGACGACTTCGTGATGACATCACTGCGCTTGAAACAGTGCTTGAGAAGAGCACGGTTGTCTTTACCGATCAAACCGATGCTGACCTCTTTGGTATCGCGGACGATGAGTTAGCCGCCGCAGTTAGTCTTTTTAGAGTTCGAGGCGGTCGTATCAGAGGTGTGATGGGTTGGGTAGTCGATAAGGAACTTGAACGTGATCAGTCTGAACTAGTGGAATATTTATTGCAAAATGTTTATGGAAAAGATGCCACTTTTGCCAGTGATGTGCCTAAAGAAGTCTTAGTTCCGGTTATGCCTAGCGACAGTGAAGCGCTTACGCTTTGGTTATCTGAAATGAGAGGGCAGAAAGTAGATCTTCGTATCCCACAGCGTGGTGATAAGAGGGCATTAGCCGAAACGGCTCACGCAAATGCCAAACATGCTCTTGGTTTATATAAATTGCGTCGAACGGCTGATTTCACCGCCAGGAGCGAAGCTCTTGCCGAGCTACAAAACTATTTACAACTTGAAACAGCCCCGCTTCGAATTGAATGCTTTGATGTATCCCATCTAGGCGGAACAGGAATTGTTTCATCGATGGTTGTCTTCGAAGATGGTTTGGCAAAGAAAGATCAGTATCGCAAATTCAATATCGAATCATCTATCGATGATACAGACTCGCTGTATCAAACTCTTCGGCGCAGATTGAAATATCTTGTCGAAGGAGATGTCGACACCGGTAACAAATTCAGTTACAAGCCGGGATTACTAATTGTCGATGGTGGTGCTCCCCAGGTTAATGCGGCTGCCAGAGCTTTAGCCGACAGCGGTATTGAGAATATGGCTGTGATCGGATTAGCTAAACGTCTAGAAGAGATTTGGCTACCGAATAATCCGTTCCCAGTTATTCTGCCTAGAGGAACTGAGGCATTATTCCTATTACAGCGCGTGCGTGACGAGGCGCACCGCTTCGCAATCACTGCTCAACGGAAGCAAAGGACATCAGGAATAGCCACAGAACTGGCCACTGTTGAAGGTTTAGGCGATAAACGAGTTGCTGCGCTGCTGAGGCGGTTTGGGTCGGCAAAGCGGTTGCGAATGGCCACTTTAGAGGAGATTGGCGAGGTTGCGGGTATCGGACCGCAGTTGGCAGCGTCAATATTGGCAAAATTGGGCTCCAACTAGGTACCAGTTTGCCAATATGCATCTCGGGCGTGTCGCAAACTCGTTAGAGTTATCACAACGAGCAAGGATGAACTGAATTGAACCTGGACAAGTCATATGAGTTACTGATAGTAACTGGCATGTCCGGTGCGGGCAGATCAACAGTCGGCAAAGCGCTTGAAGACATGGATTGGTATGTGGTGGACAATCTGCCACCCCAAATGATTAAACCAATGGCTGAGTTGTTTTCTCACTCAGATCGTGATTTACCGCGGTTGGCTGTGGTGATTGACGCTCGCGGTGGTGAACTATTTTTGGATTTGAATGAGCACATAAACCTTCTGAAGCAGGGCAATGTGCATGCGCAGATGCTATTCCTAGAAGCTAACGATGCAACCTTAGTAAAAAGATACGAACAGGTTAGAAGACCGCATCCATTGCAAGGCAATGGCACCATTACAGATGGAATAAACGCAGAGCGAACAAGACTTTTGCCATTGCGGGAGCAAGCAGATTATGTAATTGATAGTAGCGAACTAAATGTTTATCAATTGGCAGCGAAGGTTTCAGAAAGTTTCTCATCGGAGGAATCGAAGAAGCTTAATCTGATGATTCAAAGTTTCGGTTTTAAATATGGAGCTCCAAGCGATGCGGATTTGATTGCAGACATGCGTTTTATTCCTAATCCTTTTTGGGATGAAGCGCTTCGACCATACACCGGTGAAGATAACAAAGTTTCCGATTTTGTTCTCCAGCAAGATGGCGCAGAGGAATTCATTTCTAACTATGTAGCGGCGTTACAACCTGTATTGCGAGGTTACCTAAGAGAGAACCGGAAACATGCAGCTATAGCCTTCGGCTGTACTGGGGGAAAACACAGATCTGTTGCAACAGCAATTGAAGTAGCAAAACGTCTTGCCGCTGTCGAGGGTGTGGAAGTTAGAGTCAAGCACCGAGATTTAGGAAGAGAGTAGCAATGGCCTTAACTGCAGAATTAAAAGATGAATTAGCTAGAGTCGAAGTTTCGAAGAGCTCGGTCAGGGCTGCTGAACTCGCCACGGTACTGCGCTTTTGTGGAGGTTTACACTTAGTCGGTTCGAAGATTGTTGTCGAGATTGAAGTTGACACAGCCCAACTTGCACGAAGAGTGCGCAAAGATCTTGCTGATGTTTATGGAGTCGAAAGCGAGTTAGCGATGATTGCTGCCGGTGGTATTCGTAAAACCAGTAGATACCAGGTCAGAGTTATCCAAAATGCAGAGATTCTTGCAAGACAGACTGGTCTTATTGACACTAAAAACAGGCCCGTGCGAGGATTACCAGCAGCCCTCGTTTCTGGAAGTAGAGCCGACGCTGAAGCAGTATGGCGTGGAGCGATACTTGCCCATGGTTCACTTACCGATCCAGGAAGATCAGCAACCTTGGAAATAACAGCACCAGGTAATGAAGCGGCCATGGCTTTAGTTGGAATTGCGAGAAGGTTAGATGTCACCGCAAAAGTCAGAGAAGCAAGAGGCGTATATCGTGTAGTCGTTCGTGAAGGCGATGCCATCGTGGAGATTTTGAAACATGTTGGGGCTCACGCAGTAGTTCTAAAGTATGAGGAACTCCGTGTTCGTCGAGAAGTTAGAGGTAAGCAGAACAGACTAGCCAATTTTGACAATGCCAACCTCATGCGTTCAGCTCAAGCAGCTGTTGCAGCAGGTCTACGAGTAAAGCGTGCTATGGAAATTCTTGGCGATGATATTCCAGATCATCTCAGACTTGCAGGTGAATTGAGACTAAACAATAGAGACGCCAGTTTAGATGATTTAGGGAGATTAGCATCTCCGCCATTGACTAAAGATGCCATTGCCGGCCGCATCCGTAGATTGCTAGCTTTGGCAGATAAGGTAGCAGCAGAGCGTGGCATTCCAGGCACCGAGATAGACCTTCCAGATTCCGATGAATAAAGAATATAGGAGATAAAAATGAGTAAATACGTATTGCCAGATTTAAGTTACGACTACGGGGCCTTAGAGCCGAACATTTCCGGCCGCATTATGGAATTGCACCATGACAAACATCACTTGGCTTATGTAAACGGTGCGAACACCGCTCTTGATGCTCTCGCCGAAGCCCGTGAGAAGAACGATTTGACCATGGTGAATAAGTTCCAGAAAGATCTTGCTTTCAACCTCGCAGGTCACATCAACCATGCTGTGTTCTGGAAAAACATGTCGCCAGAGGGTGGTGACAAGCCAACCGGTGAGCTGGCGGCTGCTATTGATGAGTTCTTTGGTTCATTCGACGCTTTCAGAGCCCATTTCACAGCCTCTGCACTAGGTATTCAAGGTTCAGGCTGGTCAATCTTGGTTTGGGACATCCTGGGCCAAAAACTACTTATCGAACAGCTCTATGACCACCAGGGAAACCTAGCAGTTGGCTCAATTCCATTGCTAATGCTGGATATGTGGGAACATGCGTTCTACTTGGATTACCAGAATGTCAAACCAGAGTATGTAAAGGCCTTCTGGAACATAGTTAACTGGGCTGATGTGCAGGCAAGATTCGCTGCAGCTAGCCAAAACACAGCTAGTCTTCTGCTACCCTAAAAGTAGGTTTTCCACCCGACG
>RFYI01000101.1 GCA_009921165.1 Actinomycetota bacterium
GAACCAGCCAAACCGTTGAGAAATCGCCATAACAATTACGGAGAGAGTTATCAAAGCTATAAACCAAGCTGAAGGAAGTAGGAAATAGTCGAGGACTGTGCAGATACCCGAGAAAATATGAATCAGTCTTCTGGTGATTTCAGAAGATATCTTTCTCTTTCTTTTCAAGAATTCGATCGCAAGTACTACAGCTAAGTAGCCCACTGAAAGCCCAAGTGCAACTAAAAAAGTTTCCACGTTAGCTCCTCTCAACAATCGCATAGCTTGGCTTACTGTGTTTGAGCCTGGTGCTTATAGACTGCCGACTCTCAGAGTTCAAACGTTTTGTCAGGAACTTGCCCCTACTTCTGAGGATTGCGCCAAGCAGGTTTGTCTCTTTTGCCTTCCATGCACTCATCACATATCTGATCAGAGCTTGATCGTAGGTGGCGAGAAGATATGTGTCTCTGCGATTAGCAACAAGTTGCATCAAAGCATTGAAGGCTTCGGGGGAACGATGTTCTGGCTTGAGATAAACCATCCCTATCTCACTTATGTTCTTAGTAAGTTTCTCAACTGCAGCCCAACCGATAATTTCATTCTCTTTGTAAACAACAGCAAGAGTGTTCGCTTTAGCTAGCTCAGTTAGTCTCTCTTCACTTCGAGGTGTCAGCTCAGCCAGAGCAGAAGTTGTTTCATATATCTGCCTGACTACAGTCTGTAGTTTTTCAGGGTCAATCTGAAATGTGGCGGTTATAGCCATACCAGGGCACCGATACCAATGAATATCGAAACCGGTATCCAGAACAGCAGTGCACCGGTTTTACGAGTCTTAATCTGCGAGAGCTGTCCAATGGATAGCGCAATCAGGATGAAGGCGATAATCCAATCAGAGTAAGGCAATGAATCTATTGGCAAGGTCTTCTTAGCCACAAAGATAATCAAGGTAGCCAAACTCAGGTGGCAAGTGACGATGCCTCGGTAGTACCGAACATCACCCTCCTCGAAGTATCCCTTGATGTTGAAAGAAATTAGTCTCAGTATTCCAAAGGCGAGGATGAAGAAGGCTGCTATGAAGCCAAGCACATTAGGTAATAACAGTTGTTGGGTAACAAGAGCAGCCAGCAGTGAGTAGTTGATTAGATCAACCATTGAATCCAACTGTCTTCCGAATTCGGATGCTTTACCGAGTCTTCTTGCTACAAAGCCATCTAAGGCATCCAATTGAAAAGCAATCGAAGCTAAAACAATTGCCAACTTGGCATTGCCTGATAGTAGCGAGCTAATAGCAGCCCACGAGGCAAGCAGTGAGGTAAGGCTTATAAGTCCTGCCCAGCCGATAGTGCTAACTAGTTCCTTATAACGATTCATGTTTGATAACTCCTGTGCTGCCGTTGATGGTAACGAGGTCACCGGTTTTTAGATCATTAGTTGCGTTTGGTGCTGCCACAATTGCTGGGATACCTATCTCTCGAGCAATGATTGCCGCGTGCGATAGCGCATTACCTCGCTCAGCGACAATGCCAGCAGCTTGAGTAAATAGCAAAGTCCAACCTGGATCTATGTAATGAACAACTAGCACCTTGCCTCGCACATCCACCGTTGGGTCAAACTCTTTGACAACAATAACTTCGGCAGTG
>RFYI01000102.1 GCA_009921165.1 Actinomycetota bacterium
GTGGTTGATGTAATCACTTCAAGGCAGAGGCAATACAGCACGAGAGTCATCAAGATTGTAAGGGATTGGACCTCCGCTGTTCCAGAAGCAACACTAAATGAGCTTGCTACAAATCCGCTGGATAAAAAGTTATACGGACTCCGTGAAGGCGAGTCTGAATCAATTACCAATGTCGCTAAAGGGCTTTTGAAATTCGGTGTTGATTTTGGGATAGACGACGAAGACCTTATCTGTGAGATTTGGGCTACTGCTGTAGAAGGCTTTAGATTTGCGCCAAAACTAGATCCATACGTTGGGCATGTTGACGGCATGGGCATCGCTTTGTTTGCATATATGCGGAAGCTATCGGGGGATGAAGCAATAAAACCTGATGTCAGAGTTAGGAAACGACTCCAATCAATGGGATTTGACGTTCCAGAAGGGCCGCAGGCACTAATGCTGTTGTGTGAGATTTTGGCAGATGAACTTGGGATTCAAAGATCATCTTTTGATAGTTATCTTTGGAGAGACCCCTCCAATTAAAGGTTTGCCTCTACCCAACTCTGAATCCGACTATTCCGAGCCTTTACAAAGTCAATTGTGTTGTTCTTGTATTGCATGTAGCTATCAACCGAATCAGGCCGAGGAGAACCTTCGAATGATGAATCGTGTGGCAGGAAGAACTTTACTTCCGTGCACTTCTCACTAACTAAATCTTGCAGCAGAAAGAATTGAACATAACCTTCAAAGTTCTCAAACAACCTAAAGAATTCAGAATAAAGACTTAAGGTAGGTTCTAGCGGGTTTGAATTTCCCAGGTAATGAAGCCTGATGCATTCAAGCGATAAATCAAATCGGTCGTTTAGCCTTGAGCTGAAGCCCCGGGCGGCGTTTATTGTTGCTTGACCGTCTATACGGTTACCTGGAAACAGGATTTTCGCACCGATGACACTTCCAATTGACTGAAACTCATCTAGTTCTGCCGCAGGGATTTGATCAATTAGGAACTTCATTCTTTTTTGATCTCTCAGGGAGTGGGAGATAGTGTCACTGCTTAGGTGGAATTCTCCCAAGTTTGACTTGTGCACAAGGTACTTACCTCTTTCGGGTTGAAGATCAAAAAGAGTTCCGTTTGGTAGTGGTTTGCTCCAAAGCAGTTGGTGCTGTGACTTCAAAGTTGGACTGTGAGTGTCTGGATCTTGCCCTCTTGAATCAAGCCGGTGGTCGTAATCAACGTTGAATTCCATTACAGTTCCTTTGTCCCATTTTGGAAACACCCTACCCCGAAAAGCGGAGGTTAAGTAGCTACTCAAACCGCCTAAGCAACTTCCAGCTGTTAGCGGCAGTGTTATGAAGTAATTCAAAAGGACACTTAGTGCCATCTCCAGTAGCTAGGAACCGCCACATCTCTACTTCAACAGCACCGGAACCAATACCTCTGTGAGCTCTTTCTCCTACCCACCATTCAGCCCTGGCAAACCATCTAACTGGTCTAGAACTAACCTGATAGTCCTTTTCCCTCCATCTAAAGAGGGTAGGAGCACCCTCCTGATCCACTAAAACAGCCACAGCTTCGTCTATACGACCCATAAATCACCCTAACAAAATATCCGAACATATGTTCGGA
>RFYI01000103.1 GCA_009921165.1 Actinomycetota bacterium
CTTGGTCTTCCACGGTGGTTCTGGTTCAACACAGCAAGAGATTGCAGATGCAGTTCGCTTTGGTGTTGTCAAGATGAACATCGATACTGACACTCAGTATGCATTCACTCGTTCTATTGCAGATCACATGTTCGCCAACTACGACAAGGTTCTCAAAGTCGATGGTGAAGTTGGAGATAAGAAGGCTTATGACCCACGTGGTTGGGGAAAGACTGCTGAAGCTGCTATGGCTAAGCGTGTTGTTCTTGCAACCCAGGAACTTGGTTCAGCTTCAAAATCTATGAGCATCTGAAGCTAGTGAGTATCTGAGTTTCTCTTCTGCTTGTTGCTGGTTTCTTCACCAGCTGCTTTCAAATCTTTTCTAAGTTCCTTAGGCAATGAGAACTGAACATCTTCTTCCGCTGTTTGCACGATATCAACATCGCCATAACCACGACTAGCTAGCAGAGCTAAAACTTCATCAACTAATATTTCTGGAACGCTGGCACCTGATGAAACGCCAACCGTGGCAACGCCTTCGAACCATTCATCTTTTATCTCAGATGCAAAGTCAACACGGTAAGAAGCTTTAGCTCCGGCTTCTAGTGCAACTTCAACCAAACGAACAGTGTTAGATGAGTTCGCAGAACCAACAACAATAACTAGATCGCTTTCTTGAGCAACCTTCTTGATGGCAACCTGTCTGTTCTGAGTTGCATAACAAATGTCATCGCTAGGTGGGTTCTGCAAAGTTGGAAACTTTTCACGTAAGGCATTTACGGTTTCATAAGTCTCATCAACGGAAAGAGTTGTTTGGGATAACCAGATGACTTTCTCAGGATCACGAACAGTTACGTTCAAGATGCCGTGTCGGCCATCAACTAGTTGAACATGCTCAGGAGCTTCTCCTGCTGTTCCTTCGACTTCTTCGTGACCTTCGTGACCGATGAGCAGGATGTCATAGTCTTCGCTGGCAAATCTCTGCACTTCTCGGTGCACCTTGGTAACCAGTGGGCAGGTCGCATCAATGGTGTTTAGCCCTCTTTCCCCAGCTGCCTTGACCACCGCTGGAGAGACTCCATGGGCTGAGAAGACCAGGATGCTACCTTCTGGAACCTCATCAACCTCATCAACGAAAATGGCTCCACGGCGCTCAAGAGAGGACACCACGTGCTTGTTATGAACAATCTCCTTGCGGACATAAACCGGTGTTCCATGCAGATCTAAGGCCTTTTCAACTGCTATAACAGCCCTGTCAACCCCAGCACAGTAACCCCTAGGGGCTGCAAGCAGCACTCGCTTAGAGGTCTGAGTTTGTCCTAAGACGGAAGTATTCTGGAAGTCGGCCACTTCGCAATTCTAAGCGAAGTCAGATGGGTATAAAGGTATGAACGAAGTAGTGGACACGGGTAAAGACCCTGACCACCCGTTCACCGTTCAACAACTAAGTGAACGGGTAGCCAATGCTGTCAAAGGCTGGGGTAATGCCTGGGTTGAGGGTGAACTTATCAAGTTCCAGGCTAAAGCTGGAGGACACGCCTATCCGCAACTTAGAGATCTAACTACCGGGGCTCAGATCTCGCTAGTTATTTTCAATAACGTGCTGGTTTC
>RFYI01000104.1 GCA_009921165.1 Actinomycetota bacterium
ATCGACATCATGGAGTGGGTTGGCAAGGCACCACTTGAGGCACTAGGAACTCTTCATGGTCCTGGATACTTCGGTGACAATGGCTGCGGTGGAAAACTAACTGCTGAGACACCGTTCTCTGATGATTGGCATGAGTTCTCAATCACTTGGAAGCCAAATGAAATTACTTGGTTTGTTGATGACAAGCAGTATTTCCAAGCAACACCGGAGAGCGTTGCCCCTAACCAGTGGGTTTATGAACACCCTTACTATCTCTTGCTAAACCTTGCAGTTGGTGGAAACCTAGGTGGCCCTCTGGCATCAGATCTGCCTTCATCAAACAAATTGTTAGTTGAATACATTCGCGTCTATGAGTTTGACGGATTTGGAGAGGTAACTTGGATCAACAAGTAGTAGCTCTTTTTATAACTGTTGCACTAGCTAGTGCAGTAGAGATGGTTGAAGCTGCGACTATTGTTCTAGCCCTCGGAGCATCCCGTGGTTGGCGATCAGCAATTCTTGGTTCGATTGTTGCTTTAGTAACTCTTGCTTTGATAGTCGTTATTGCAGGGCCTTCAATACTCTTAGTGCCAATTGAAATCCTCAGACTAGTTGTTGGTGTTCTACTTTTGGTCTTTGGTCTTCAATGGTTAAGAAAAGCAATTCTCAGAGCTAGTGGCTTCAAGGCATTACATGATGAAGAGAAGATCTTCCAAGCTGAATTGAATTCAGCTAAGTCAGCAGCTAAAACTAAAATCTTTGCAAACGTGGATAAGTACTCTTTCACTCTTTCACTAAAGACAGTTTTACTTGAAGGCTTTGAAGTTATTTTCATTGTGCTAACTTTTGGTACTTTGAAAAACGAATTAGTGACTGCAGCAACAGCTGCCATAGTAGCTTTGCTCATAGTTGCTGGAGCAGCTCTAGCTATCAGAAAGCCTCTAACAAAGGTTCCAGAAAATACTCTTAAGTTTGTTGTTGGGACAATGGCAACAACGTTTGGAATTTTTTGGACAACCGAGGGCCTAAAGATCGAATGGCCATATTCAGACTCAACACTAATTCTTATCGCAGCTCTTGTCCTTCTAGCATCGTTTGCATGTATTACTTGGTTAAGAACTAAGACACCTGGTCGCATGGAGAAAGCTTCGAAACCGACTAAACCTGAATCAAAGATGGTTCAAGCAATTAGGAACGCGTTTGGGTTTATTTATGAACTCATCATCGGAGATGAATGGATCACTGGATTCAGTATCTGGTTGCTTGTTGCGGCTGTATCAGCTGTTTCCATTTCTAGTGATGCCTGGTACCTAATACCTGTTTACTTTGTTGTGATTCTCCCTATTGGTTTACGGAATCAGATCACCTTTCAGAAGTAATTTGAGGTGGGAACTAACCACAGGAAGCCTGATAAACAAATAAAAGGTCAGATCTAATAAAAACGGACTTTTCTGCGATTTTCCACAGAGTTTAAGCGTGTTCCCGTTTAAGTGGATAATATCGTTTATGGATGCAAATGCATGGGGCTTGATCAAAGTCAGGTAGTTTTACAAGATGGTAACTAAGCAACAACCCGAACACATC
>RFYI01000105.1 GCA_009921165.1 Actinomycetota bacterium
AAATCTAAATTGATGGCCACACTCGCATCTGTATTAATGCTGAGTGCATCAATTGTTGGTCTAGGAAGCAGCGCAGCAAACGCAGCGTCAGCTCCTTACATTGAAAACTTCGACGCTATGACCACTTACTCTGGCGTTGATTTTGATGGCAACACAACCACGTTGGTTACTAATCAGCCAGCTGGAGAAGGATTTACTTCCGGCACAGCTATCAAGCTTGATAACCAAGGTGCAGCATGGGCAGGAACTAAATTCATTCTGCCTAATGTTAACAATCTTCTTTCCTCGGCAAATGCGTCGGCATCTATTTCGGTTTATTCACCGGATGCCCTTGACCGTTGCTTCGATCTGAAACTTGAGAACTCGGCAAACCCTGGTATCAACACAGAGAAGATCGTTCACGTAACTCAGGGTTGGCAGACGCTTAATGTCACATACACCTACGAAGCGGCTAAGCCTTACAACACAGTTGTACTTATGCCAAACATCGCAGATGTTGGTTGTGGCAACTGGAACGGTGGCAAGCCTCTTACCACTTGGTATGTAGACAACATCAAATTCCCTGGTGCAATTGATGCAGCAGAACCTGTTGTTGTAGTGCCTCGCACTGCTCCAGCAACTTTGGTTAACTTCGAAAGCAATGACTCTTCTGGTTACGCAATCACAAACTTTGGTGGTGCAAGCACATCTGTTGTTGCTGACGCTCCTGCTGGTGGTTCAGCTGGATCAGCTGCTGCATTGAAGGTTATCTCTGTTGGTGAAGGTTGGGCTGGAACTACATTCCTAAAGAAGCCTGCAAAGACCTCTCTAATCTCAACAGGAAAGATGGTTGCTAAGGCAAACATTTACTCACCGACCGCTGGTCAAATCATCATGTTGAAATTGGAAAACCCAGATGTTCCTGGACTAGTTGCTGAAGTTCGCGCAACAAGCGTGGTTGGTTGGAAGACATACAGCTTCGACTTTGCTGGTTTCAACCCAGACGTTAAGTACAACAAGGTTTCAATCTTTGTTAACTTCACTTGTGGTACTGGTGCTAAGAACGACAGTCCTTTCTATGTCGATGACATCGCGTTCCTAGGTGCTGCTGGTGCAGCTCTTGCTACCTCAGCTCCAACACCTTTCACAGGTAACGCAGTTATCCGCCTAGCTGGTGCAGATGCAACTAACACATTCAACCGTCAAGCTGACGCTGACTACTTCGTAGGTCAGGGTTGGTACCGCGGTGGTCTTCGCACCTTCACCAAGTTGGTTCCTGTTGGTTCAACCCAGCACTTAACATTCGTAGTGTCTAACGCTGCTGATGGTAAGAACTTGGCTAACACCACAGTGCACTTCGTATTCAACAAGGAATACTCAGGTTCAAACGCAAAGGTTAACATCGGCGCTGTTTCTTCAACCGGAGCTCAGCAGATTGTTGATGGAGTAACTGGTTCAGATGGAACTGTTTCATTCGATCTAGTGAACACCGACGT
>RFYI01000106.1 GCA_009921165.1 Actinomycetota bacterium
AGCAAAGATTGCTCCACCAAACTTGAATTGCTTGAGGGCATCTGTTGCTCCATGAGCAAACCAACCAATACCTAGATACATGCTTGTCCAAACAGCACAGGCACCAGCAGTCCAAGCAATGAATGTCTTGTATTTCATCTTTGTCATACCTGCTGTTAGAGGAACAACAGAGTGCAGAACTGGTAAGAATCTGCTCATAGCAATAGCAATGCCACCGCGGGATTCAACGAAGGTGTCTGCTCTGTGCCAAACCTTTTCAGGAATACGAAGGCCAAGCTTGCTTGATCTGATTCTTGGACCAAATATTCTTCCAATATAAAAACCAAGAGATTCGCCAGCAAAGGAGCCAAGCATTACTGCGATAAACAAACCTGAGAAATCAAACCAGTCTCTGACCATGGTTCCAGCGGCAAGAACGATAGTGTCGCCTGGAATGATGAGTCCAACAAAGACGCTGGTCTCTAAAAGAATTGCAAAGCCAGCAATGATGTCACGCCAAACCGGGTCAAAGGTATGGACAGCTGTGTTGAGCCAGTCAATGAATTCGTTCACATGCCTAGTTTAAGGTAGTGGCGATACTAACTTCTCTAGTTCTTTATCAAAGAGCTCTTTGTGTTCCCCTGGTTTGAACTGGTCTGAGAGACCAACCCAGCTGGTCACAGTTCTTATTCCTTGCAGTGAGGAGAGTAACCAGACCTCTCTATTGATGAGATCTTCAGGTGTCCGGTTAGCGAATTTGGTTTTGATTCCCAGTTGCTCGGCTATTTCAAAGACATCTGTTCTTGTGATGGATTCAAGCCAAGGTATTTCATTACCTGGAGCTACCAAGGTCTCTTCTTCCCACCAGACAAGTGAACTAAGGGATCCTTCAGAGATGAAGCCTTCTCTATTGAGCAAAATGGCTTCATCTGCTCCTTGTTCCTGAGCTTGTTGTCTTAGCTTGGCTCCAAGTTCAAGTTCAGGTCCTTTGACGGTTAGGTCTACTCTTGGGTCTGGTTCTGGGTAAGTCCAGAGAGTAACTGTTTGGGTTATCTCAGGTGCTGGTCTTATTTGAATCTTTAGGGAGAGATCTGTTTGGATCTCTAGTCTTGGGAACTGGTTTCCGGTTCTTGGAACTAGTTCTAAGAACTTGAAGAGGAACTCAGGTAACTGGGGGAGTAAATCAGGTGCTTTGAAGCTGGTTTGTTTGATGAACCTGATTATGTGTTTATCTAAAGATCTGACCTTACCTTCAGATACCAGCAGAGAGTCAGCTACCAAGATGGGTAGATTTTCGTTGGTTTCAACGAAAACACCATCCTTATATAGGTAGCTGGTCATCTGTTTAGTCCTTTATCTCTATGGCTCTAATCTAGAGGTAGTAAAACTAATTTAGAGCAGGGATACATGCGTTTATTTAGCGCAAAACTACCAAGCCGAGTCAACATGGCTGACGCTTTCATTACCCTGCATAAAAACGATGAGTATGCAT
>RFYI01000107.1 GCA_009921165.1 Actinomycetota bacterium
CAGCAACGCCTTGCCCAACAGCAACAAGCCGAGCAACAAGCCTCTCTGCAAAACCATCTCCGTCAAGA
Organism: Actinomycetota bacterium; assembly: GCA_009921165.1. Lineage (GTDB taxonomy): Bacteria > Actinomycetota > Actinomycetes > Actinomycetales > Microbacteriaceae > Rhodoluna. The sequence continues at coordinate 69 of RFYI01000107.1, forward strand.
GTCTGAGAAGCTAGTTAGTCTGATTCCTGAGTTGGCTACGCCACAGGGTGATGCGGTTCGGAAACAAATCCGTGACTATGCGAAATCTGTAGGCTGGACTGACCAAGAACTCAGTTCCGTATATGACAGTCGTGCTGTGGTGAGTTTGTATAAAGCAATGAAGTATGAGCAACTTCAAAAGAGCAAGCCTGAGTTAACCAAGAAACTCCAGTCTGCTCCTAAGATGATGCGATCTGGGACTTCTGCGCCTCCTACAAAGTCATCGCAAGACAAACAGGTTATGCAAAGGTTGCGTGAAACTGGAAAAGTTACTGACGCAGCTAAAGCATTTGAACGATTCTTTTAATTTTGGAGATTTAAAATGGCTACCTATCAAACGTACACCGCTATTGGTCAGCGTGAAGACCTTTCCGATGTTATTTATAACATTTCACCAACAGACACACCATTTTTTTCGTCTGTAGGTAAAACCAAAGCTACTGCTGTTTATCACGAGTGGCAGACTGACTCTTTGGCTGCGGCCTCATTGTCTAACTACGCTGTTGAAGGCGACACCGCATCTGATGCAACTATGTCTCCTACTACTCGTGTTGGCAACCGCACTCAAATTGCACAGAAGACTATTAAGATTTCTGGCACTTTGCAAGCTGTTGACAAAGCTGGTCGTAAGTCTGAAAAGGCTTATCAATTGGCTAAGGCTTCTGCTGAAATCAAGCGTGACATGGAAACCTCTGTATTGAGCAACCAAGTCGCTGCTAACGGCAACTCCTCTACTGCTCGTAAATTGGGTGGTCTGCAAGCATGGTTGGCTACCAATGGCTCTTTCGGAACTTCTGGTTCTGCTGGTGCTTCTGGTACTACTGCTCGTACAAACGGCACAAACCGCACTTTCACAGAAGCCTTGTTGCAAGCTGTTGTTAAGCAAGTTTATGCTTCTGGTGGCAACCCTAAAGTGTTGATGGTCAACCCTGCACACAAGCAAGTAGTTTCTGCTTTTGCTGGTATTGCTGCTCAACGCTTCATGGCTCCTGCAAATGCTCCTACAACCATCATTGGTGCGGCTGACGTTTATTTGAGCGATTTCGGTACAATTTCTGTTGTTCCTAACCGCTTTATGACTTCTACCAACTCATGCGATGAGACAGCATTTGTGCTTGACCCCGACATGGCTGCTATCGCTTACTTGCGTCCTTTCCAGACCAATGAGTTGGCTGTTACTGGTGACAACGAGTCAACACAATTGTTGGCTGAGTACACCTTGGAAGTTAAGAACGAAGCTGCTCACGGCATCATTGCTGACTTGACACCCTAATCTAGGGTAATACCAAAAAATGCCTCAGACTAACCATCTGGGGCATTTCTTTTTCTAGCAAAACTGATAGAATTAGTGTATGCAAAACCC
>RFYI01000108.1 GCA_009921165.1 Actinomycetota bacterium
AATGAGATCATGTACGTTTTCTGCTTGCCCATGCAGCAGATACTCGGCCAAGGACTTGGCGATGTGGGTCTTTCCTGTTCCAGGAGGTCCCGTCAAAACGACCTGTGGGCTTGCATCCGAGAGGCTCTCTATAATCGGCAGAAGATCATTTTTATTCCAGAATGTTTTCGCCTCAAGCACGTCCATTTCATCACCTATTGGCTGTGGCATGTTTATTTTGTCTCCGTCCTTAAAGTTTGGGAGCTTTGAAAGAAGCGAAAGCAGCCACTTTAAGTGTGTAGCTATTTCCTCGTCGGGCAAACTCTGCCCCTGAGTGATTTCGAAAGCAGCAATGTTACCTTTTTCATACTGAGCGCCTAATCTGGGGTCTGCCAAATTAATCTCAGAAAGAAAGTCTGAGCGTTGACTCAGTTCTTGGTTCAGAAAATTCTTGATGAATCGTGCCTGTTCGTCTATCTCTTTGGAAGTAAGTATGGTGACACCAAGGTTCAAAGACACGTATGCTGATTTTCCATCTGCCGAGAATAGAAAGACAACGTACCAACCTCGTGTTGGGTCCGGGGACTGTTCAGGATTAAAAATTCTTACCCATGGCACTCGGCTATTGTTCCCCAAACCGCTGCTGCCCTTAACCGAAAACTCTTCATCGAGTTGTTCTGTCATCAACCATGACCTCAGGTCAGTTGCGAGTTCCTGAACTGCGTTTCCTCGGATTTCCATCCAAGGTCTTGGCCTGTAATTTTGTTGCTCTTGAAGAATTACGTCAATAACAGATTGTAAAGACATTCTTTTGCTCCGCCCTATGGTGTCTTGTCATAACTTTACCGATAGCCACCGATGTTCCCGTTTAGTCCCTTTGATCCGGCTAAACCTTGGCCGTGTTCCATATTCAGAACAGGGCTGCATTCCAATGAATCACTCTAGAGTTACGTTTTGTTCTGCAAATTCCTGACCATCCGATCCCACAACACATCCACCGAATGCTTATCCTCTGTACCCATCATGGGCCAGGAGATTCTTCTACCTACTAACCCTCTGAACTTGGGGTTAGGTTCTGGTTCTAGGGTTTTGTGGTTTCTGTGGTGTTTGGATTCGATGATGGCTAAGAGGCTCTCTGACTTCTCTATTCTTAGACCACATGTACAGGTGTTCACTTGGATAAGGGAATGTAAGCCCTCCTCGTAGTCCTTTAGGACTACTCGGTAGGGACTTACCTTAGCCCAATAGCCAAAGAACACTGGGCTAGAGGTTATTCGCCCGTATTCCTTGTCTATTGCAGCTATCTTCTCCTCTGGGTTCTCCCACTGCTTTGTATAGGACCAGCCTCTAGTTGTCATTCTTTTTGCCAATCACCAAAGGCCTGCGTTCTGCGATGATCTTGTTTATCTCTTCCATGTCTGGCTGAATCAGCTCTCTAACACAAGGGGTTAGTGGTTCATTAGTCATGTTGAAGCAGTCCATTGAGTAAT
>RFYI01000109.1 GCA_009921165.1 Actinomycetota bacterium
CAATAACACAAAGCCGCTCCGCAACAGCTTCCAGCTCAGGGGTATTGCCTGCTGCACGGTGTATCTCCATGAGTAGAGTCAATCCTTCGACGCTCTGCTTGGTTGGAGTTGAGAGTTGCTCGTATGCCTGCCTCGCATCGTCGAGCATTCCGAGTTCGAGGTAGCCTTCCGCTGCCAGAAAAGTCATTTGAGAGGATGAGTCGATCATAGGTAGGAGTCTTTTTTATCGGCAGGCTCTCAAAAAGCTTTAAGCCGAATTCAGCAGAATTAAGGGCGGTTTGAAAAATAGCAACGCATTCTATATTATGTAATTGGCACGCTTACTGCTGTGCGCTTACTGAATGAAATCATACCAAACTTCTTTTTTTGATGAAAGCAAGAGACTTGCCGCGTTGAGCCGTTTGAGAGACCCCTTGGAGGAGTTGGCTAAGCATATTAATTTCGAGATGTTTCGCCCAATTTTGACAGATGCCCTGCGCAAGACCGAGCGGAAAAGCCCCGCCGGACGCAAGCCCTTGGATGTGATTTTAATGTTCAAGGCCTTGATCATCCAGCGACTCTTCAACCTTAGCGACGAGCAGTTGGAGTATCAGATCACAGACCGGCTTTCATTTACCCGGTTTTTAGGACTGCATATCGGGGAGACCATTCCTGATTACACGAGTTTCTGGGGGTTTCGGGAGGCTTTGGCGGAAAAAGGTTTGGAGCGCCAACTCTTCAACCATTTTTCAGCAAAATTAGAAGCCGAGGGGGTTTTCGCCAAAAGCGGCTCGATCATCGACGCCACGATCGTTGAAGTTCCCAAGCAACGCAATAGCCGAGAGGAAAATGCCAGAATCAAAGCCGGACATGTTCCTGTCGAATGGGACGAGAATAAAAGTTCTCACAAGGATACCGATGCGCGTTGGGTGAAGAAGAATGGAGTGAGTTTTTTTGGCTATAAAGATCACATCAAGACGGATGCGGGCACTTCCTTGATCACCGACTATCGCGTGACAGCGGCCAGCACGCACGACAGCGTCGTCTTGAAAGAACTTGTGAACGAAACGGATGAAGGGAAACCCCTGCATGCAGACAGCGCCTATACGGGAGAGGAGATTGAGCAGATTTTGAAGGACTTGAATATCGAAAACAAAGTGTGCGAAAAAGGCTATCGAGGCGCGCCGCTAACTGAAACCCAGCGTCGGCACAATCACCAGAAGTCAAAAATCCGTGCAATGGTTGAGCACGTGTTCGGGTTTATGGAGAACTCAATGAACGGCATCTTCCTGCGGTGTATAGGAATCAAAAGAGCGACATGTCAGATCGGATTGGCCAACCTGACATATAATATTTGCCGCTATGCCCAACTGATTCGTTTGAATCGAGTTCAACCTGCATAAACAACAAGAAAAATACTTCCGACCCATGATTTTTATCTTTCCAAGCAGTCAATCCTATGTCTCCGCCACAATAGAATTGCCGATTTT
>RFYI01000110.1 GCA_009921165.1 Actinomycetota bacterium
TATTTGTAGAATTTTCATTTGCCGGAGATATTGGTAATACAGGAGCAACTGGAGCAATTGGCCCACGGGGGGATATCGGAGAAATTGGAGCAACCGGAGAAACTGGAGCAACTGGATACACCGGAGCAACTGGATACACAGGAGCAACGGGATACACAGGAGCAACAGGAGCAACGGGATACACTGGTGCAACTGGAGCAATTGGACCACCTGGACGAAACGGAGGTGAAACTGGAGAAACCGGGGCAACTGGATATACAGGAGCAACTGGATACACAGGGGCAACTGGATACACGGGAGCAACTGGTGCAACCGGAGTACGAGGACCAACTGGACAAGCAGGAGGGGCAACTGGAGCAATCGGTCCAAAAGGAGATCGTGCAGGATTTAAATATATTTTCAATGCTTCAACGGCAGACGCGAATCCTGGTGTAGGAAAATTAAGTTATAATAGCACGATTATAACTAATGTAACTGAAATTTATTTACACTATAATGAAACAAATGAAAATTTAATTGCATTCTTCGTTCTTTTGTATAATAATGTCAATAATCCGAAACTTAAAGGCACTATTTCAGTTTTTTCAAATAGTACTATAAATAGATTCCAGATTAAACCTGATGCAATTGTAGCTACCGGTGTTTATTTTAAAATACAAGTTATTAATATAATACCTGGAATTACTATACCTCTTTCAGGAGAAGAATTATTTGTAGAATTTTCATTTGCCGGAGATATTGGTAATACTGGAGCAACCGGAGCAACTGGAGCAATTGGCCCACCTGGACGAAACGGGGGTGAAACTGGAGAAACTGGAGCAACTGGATACACTGGAGCAACTGGATACACAGGAGCAACTGGATTTACTGGGGCAACCGGCGTAACCGGAGTACAAGGACCAACCGGAGAAGCGGGGGGTGCAACTGGACACCCAGGAGCAACTGGATACACTGGATACACTGGAGCAACGGGATACACAGGAGCAACGGGATACACAGGAGCAACGGGATACACTGGAGCAACTGGATACACCGGAGCAACTGGATACACGGGAGCAACTGGCTACACGGGAGCAACTGGATACACGGGTGCAACTGGATACACAGGAGCAACGGGATACACAGGAGCCACTGGATACACTGGAGCAACGGGATACACAGGAGCAACGGGATACACTGGAGCAACTGGATACACGGGAGCAACTGGATACACAGGAGCAACTGGATACACAGGAGCAACTGGATACACAGGAGCAACTGGATACACCGGGGCAACTGGACACACTGGAGCAACTGGACACACTGGAGAAACTGGATACACTGGAGCAACTGGATACACAGGAGCAACTGGACACACTGGAGCAACTGGATACACAGGAGCAACTGGATACACAGGAGCAACTGGATACACCGGGGCAACTGGACACACTGGAGCAACTGGA
>RFYI01000012.1 GCA_009921165.1 Actinomycetota bacterium
AGTCTCACCATCAGCAGCAGTAACAGTAACAGTTAAGGTGTTTTCACCGGCAACGAGATCTGTGTCACCGCTGACCTCAATGGAAGCCTCAGCATCTGTAGCCTCAGTCGCCACTTCAACAGAAGTGGTTCCGGCATCAAGATCAACAGATGAACCATCGTCAACAGTCTCACCATTTACTGTGAAGGTCGCCAAGCTAGTGTCAGTGCTAAACAACACATTCAAAGTGACGTTGTATGTCTGGACAGTCTCGCCGTCAGCAGCAGTAACAGTAACTACCAAGGTATTCTCACCAGGGAAGAGCTCCATGTCGCCAGAAATATCAACTGTGGCATTTGAATCAGTAGCCTCAGCAACTACCTCAACCTCAGTTGTATAAGGCTCTAAGTCGATTGAAGCGCCGTCATCAACGTCATCTCCATTGACTGTGAAGGTGGCTAGGGTGGTGTCAGTGCTAGCCAACACATTCAAAGTCACAGTGTATTCCTGGACAGTCTCACCGTCAGCAGCAGTAACAGTAACAGTCAAGATATTTTCACCAGTAAGAAGATCCGCATCGCCAGAGATCTCAACAGTTGCATTTGAATCAGTAGCCTCAGCAACAACCTCAACATCAGTTGTATAAGGCTCTAGTTCAACAGTTGAACCGTCTTCAACGTCATCACCATTTACGGTGAAGGTCGCCAAGCTAGTGTCAGTGCTCAACAATACATTCAAAATCACGTTGTATTCCTGAGTAGTCTCACCATCAGCTGCAGTAACAGTGACAGTCAAGGTGTTCTCACCATCAACAAGATCCGTGTCTCCAGATATTTCGACAGTTGCCTCTGCATCGGTAGCTTCCGCAACAACCTCAACATCAGTTGTATAAGGATCCAAATCAACGGATACTCCATCATCAACAGGCTCCCCATTGACTGTGAAGGTTGCCAAACTCCATCAGCAGCAGTAACAGTAACAACCAAAGTATTCTCACCAACAACAAGATCAGTAGCACCACTAATCTCAACAGACGCATCAGCATCAACAGCCTCAGCAACAACCTCAACCTCAGTTGTATAAGGATCTAAATCAACATAATCACCATCAACAACATCACTACCATTCACCTGGAACGAAGCAAGCTCAACATTGTCACCCAAAGCAACATTCAAAACAACACTATATTCCTGAGTAGTCTCACCATCAGCAGCAGTAACAACAACAGTCAACACATTCTCACCAGCAACAAGATCACTACCACCAGTGATCTCAACAGACGCATCAGCATCAGTAGCCTCAACAGTCACCTCAACATCAGTTGTGTAAGCAGGAAGCTCAACCACATCAGTATCAACAACATCACTACCATCAACCTGGAACACAGCAAGAGAAGTATCACTACTAAACGCAACATTCAAAACAACACTGTAATCCTGCGTAGTCTCACCATCAGCAGCAGTAACAGTAACCGTCAACACATTCTCACCAGAAACAAGATCACTATCACCAGAAACCTCATAAGAAGCCTCAGCATCAGTAGTCTCAACAGTTACCTCAACATCAGTGGTCCCATACTCAAGATCAACCACATAACAGTCTCAACAACAACATCAACCTCAGCTGTATAAGGATCTAAATCAACAACATCACCATCAACAACATCACTACCATTCACCTGGAAAGTAGCAAGTGAAGTGTCATCGCTCAAGGCAACATCCAAAGTTATGAAGTAGTCCTGAGTTGTTTCTCCATCGGCAGCAGTAACAGTAACCGTCAAGGTGTTTTCACCAGAGACTAAGTCAGTAGCTCCAGTTATTTCATAGGAAGCGTCAGCATCAGTTGTTTCGACCCAAACATCAACTTCAGTTGTATAAGGATCTAAATCAACATAATCACCATCAACAACATCACTTCCGTTTACTAGGATTACTTGCACTGACGCATCAGAGCTGAGCGCAACATTGAGTGTGATGTATGAATCTGTAGTGCTCACACCGTCAGCGGCAGTAACGGTAATCACCAAAGTGTTTTCACCGGCAACAAGATCGGTGTCACCTGATACTTCATAAGAAGCTTCTGGATCTGTGGTTTCAACTAAAACATCAACCTCAGTTGTATATGGGTCAAGGTCTAAATAGTCACCATCTTCAACTTCATTTCCGTCTACCTGAATAGAGGTTGCTGACGAATCTGAATTAAATGCAACGTCGAGAGTGACTTCATAACTCCTAATTGTTCCGTCAGCTGCAGTTACCGTAACAGTTAAGATGTTCTCGCCAACGATTAGATCAGTGTCACCTGAAATTACAAATGTGGCGTTAACGTCATTGGTCTCGACTGAAGCAACGACACTGGTGGTTTTAGCAGGTAGTGAAACTACCGCGCCATCTATTGTTGCAACGCCGTTGATTGAAAAATGACTGAGAGAGGTGTCATCACTGAATTCAACGGATAAAACAACTGTGTATCTTTGAGTCGAATAGGAATCTGCTGAAGTTACATCAGCGTAGAGAAGGTTATAGCCTGGAACTAAATTTGTTGAGCCCGTAATCTGCACTGTAGCTTCATTGTCGGTAGGGAAAGCAACTGCATCAACACTAGAAGTCTCTGCAGGCAATGTGACGGTATCGCCGTCCGAAACATTATTGCCATTGACTGTGAACACAGACAGCGACGTATCAGCACCGGGACTTGCAGATGCAGCAGACGTGTGAATTGGAATTACGATTAGCACCGCTGCGGCAAGTACTGAAACCAGACCGCGGGCGCGTTTAATTAATGAGCTCAAGGCTCTCCCCTCTCAGGAGTCCTAAAACAATATGAAACTATTTGACAAGTATGCCACTGAGAAGGCTGGTTTTTTCAAGTTTTTTGCCAGATTGCCCCATACGACTGCGAAATGTAACCTTTTGTTTATCTTGCGAAAAAACTCTAAAAACTGTTCCCGAATAGTCATTTACCAAACTAGTAGTGTTTTTTGTGCCTGCTCAATGGAGGTTCTTTGAGAGTTGGGTAGGGTTTAGTTGTGAACCCAGATGATCAGTTGACCTCGATTTCCTTCATCCTTCCGGTGTTAAATGAGGAAGAGCATCTGGCCAAAGCTGTTGCGAGCATTTTTGAACAACAAAACCTACCTGAGGGTCAAGTTGAGGTCATTTTGGCTCTAGGTCCCTCCACTGATGGGACAAATAAAGTTGCCGAAGCCCTAAAATCCCAGTTTCCAGTCAAAATAGTCCAGAATCCGACCGGAAAGACCCCTGCCGGTCTGAATTTAGCAATCAGGGCTGCCAGAAACCAGGTAATCGTGAGAGTCGATGCTCACAGTCAACTTTCCCCGGACTACACCCATCTTGCTATTCAAATCCTCAATGAGACCAAAGCGGCCAATGTCGGTGGGGTTATGAAGGCAGTAGGACAGACGCCTTTCCAACAGGCAGTCGCCTGGGCATACGGATCTAGGCTCGGTTTAGGTGGCGGGGCTTACCATGTTGGGGGCAAGCCAGGACCCAGTGATTCAGTGTATTTAGGGGTATTCCGGAAGGAAATCCTCGAAAGACTAGATGGTTTCGATGAAAAAATGCATCGTGGCCAGGACTGGGAGCTCAATCTTAGGATTCGCAACTCTGGTGAATTGGTTTATTTCGATCCCCGACTCGAAGTTACCTATCACCCTCGGTCCAACCTAAGAATGCTGGCGAAACAATTCTTTGACACTGGCGCATGGCGTGCTCAACTGACTCGAACTCACTTGGCTAAGGCAAATCTCAGATATTTTGCGCCTCCGCTGGCGGTTTTAGCTATTTCCCTAGGGTTGATCATGGTTATTTCTGGTTTCGGTGGAATTCTTGGTCTCATACCTTTATCTACATACTTGACGGGGATATTTATCCTGGCGGTTGGGAATAAGAAACTTTCCGCTCTAGCAAGGCTGAGCACTCTTATTACGCTGCCAACCATGCATTTTTGTTGGGGAGCTGGGTTCATAACGGGGCTGTTCCTCAAGCGCTGAAACTAGACTTGATAAATAGTCGTTAGGGATCACATGTCAAAATACAAGGTAACCAAAGCCGTCATTCCAGTAGCTGGTCTTGGAACACGGTTTTTACCAGCAACAAAGGCTATGCCTAAAGAGATGTTGCCACTAATAGATAAGCCTGTAATCCAATACGTAGTCGAAGAAGCGGTCAGCGCTGGATTAGAAGATGTCCTCATGGTCACAGGTCGTAACAAGAATGCTTTGGAAAACCACTTTGACCGCGTCACCGAACTCGAGATGAACTTAGAGAAAAAAGGCGATATGGATCGTCTCGCTAAAGTTCTAGCCTCAACTGAGCTAGCCAACATTCACTATGTGCGCCAAGGTGACCCGCGTGGTCTAGGGCACGCTGTGCTTAGAGCTAAAGCACACATTGCTGATAATTCTTTTGCTCTATTGCTCGGCGATGACGTAATGGACTCGAGAGATGTTTTGCTAACCAAGATGTTGGAAGTTCATGAATCAACAGGTGAGAATGTGGTCGCCCTCATGGAAGTTAGCCCCGATCAAATACATCTTTATGGCTGTGCTGTGACAGAAGGTGAAGTGACAGATGGCGTTGTAAGAATTACTGGATTAGTTGAAAAGCCCAATAATGACGAGGCTCCTTCCAACTTAGCTGTCATAGGAAGGTATGTGCTTCGCTCTGAGATCTTTGACATCCTCGAAGAAACTCAGCCTGGCCGAGGAAATGAAATTCAACTAACTGACGCGCTCATGACTGCCGCTAGTAACCCTGAACGAGCTGGCGGTGTCCTAGGTGTTGTATTCAAAGGTAGACGTTATGACACTGGAGACAAGCTTGACTTCATAAAGGCAACATTGCGTCTGGGAGTAGACCGAGAGGACATCGGTCAAGAACTTCGTGCTTGGTTACACGAATTCAAAAACGAGATTTAACCTCTTTTACTAGCAAGGAAACTTAGATGGCGCCAAATTCCAACGTGATTATCTGCTCGTTCTATACAGCCGATGATTACTACAGGGCTCACGGTGAGCGTCTTGCTAAAAATCTAGAGTCCCTAGGGGTTGAGTACGTCCTTCGCGAAATTGAGAAGCAAGACGGTGAAGACTGGGCGGATATATGCCGAAAAAAAGTTCCATTCCTCGCTGAAGTTTGCGCAGCTAATCCAGACAAGAAAGTCTTCTGGGTAGACGTTGATTGCATGATCCTGGAACTGCCTGAATATATCCTCAATTCCACTGCAGATATCATCGGGTTCCAGCGCGGTTACTCATCTCCTCTAAACATTGGATATGACCGGAGAGCCAGATTCTGGGAACCTTCCTTCTGGGGAGTTAACATAACACCACTTGCTCGCAAGATGATTGCTGACGCAGCTGATATCGAAAAGGAATCAACCGTGAAAGCTACCGATGACTACTTCATGGAGGAGGCTTGGCGAGCTAACTGCGACAACATGACCTTTCAGTTGATTCCATCAAATGCTGTGGTGGGCATGGGCACTGCCGGTGAAGGGTCTAGGGGAGCTTTCTTCAAGTTTGGTGCCAGTGGTAACGTCGCTGAATTCAGAGGAAAAGTTGAACAACACATTTCCAACAATCGAGGTCTAAAAAAGCGTGCCCTAGATGCGGCAAAAAAGATTGAGGCAAAACTTCCTACCTCAACTTCAAGCCGTCTTCGTCTAATTGCAGACACTGTCGGTATCACCGGTGTCCTAACAACTACTAAGTCAAATTCGGAAACGCAAGAGCGTTCTGCTCTGCTAGCTCGAATCCAAGACACTGGAAAAATTGGTGATGGCCCCAAATTCGAGAAGGCCAAAGCACTGTTTGAAGAAAAATACATGCTGAATCAAACAGAGGCAAATGTCATCTCAGCGGCTAACAGTTTCTTTTACTATGCCAGCAAACCATCAAACGATTCAATTTATTTAGCCTGGTGGGAGAAACCATTCCCAGGTAATTTTGGCGACTGGCTCTCCCCGCTAATTGTGAATCACTACACCGACAAGAAAATCCTTTTTCAGTTACCAACGAAGTTGGCAGCTCGCCAACACATGATTGGGTTAGGTTCAATCGGAAGGTTCATCAAACCAAATTCTGTAGTTGTCGGAACAGGTATTTCAACTGACGAACTCACGCTAGCTAAAGGTGCTAAGTATGTATCGGTTCGAGGCCCAGTTACGGCACGTGTTGTCAAGGAATCAGGTGGGCCAGAGGTCACTAGTTTCGGCGATCCTGGTGTTCTTATCTCAAGAATATTCCCCGTTGAGAGAACTAACACAAATAATCGAGTTGCTTTAGTGCGCCACTTTACTCACAAGACAATTCCACTTGTCCTAGGTGAAAATATGGATGAGCTCGATATCCACATGTCCCATCCTGAACAAATCAAGGCCTTGGTTGAAACGCTCAACCAATATGACCGAGTTGTGACATCGGCTATGCATATCTTCATAACCTGTCAGTCCTACGGAATACCTTGTGCATTGATTACGTTTGAAGGGTTTGAGGATTCAGTTCACGGTAGTGGAATCAAGTACGGTGACTACGCTCAGGGAGTTGGCTTGGAATCGATAAGCCCGGTAGCGGTGGGGCTAAACCTAAGCAAGATTGACTTCGACAACATCACCACTGAACATAAAATTGGAACTAACAAACTTGACGAAGTTGAGCAAGCCATCCTCAAGGGTCTAAGTTACCTTTAATAGTGAATACAAACAGTAAAGGGTCAGCATGTTCTTTTTAGTTCGCCTTATCCTCGATACTTTTCGATCACTTTTTCCGAAGGGCAAGCACCGTAATCGTGCAATTTTGTTAGCAGCTGTGGCGACCATCGTGCCACTGTCTCAATTGTTTGTTATACGTATTTTTAGCCACATGATTACCAGTGGTAAATCTGAATCTACTAATCAGATTATTTTCCAGTTCGTGCTTTTCTTTGGCTTGTTTTCGCTTTCTCATCTGGCAACATATTGGCAAAAGACATACCGAGTAAAGGTCTTCAACGAGGCGCTTAATTCTCGAGAAGGTGTAAGAAGTAGGATGACTGAGTCCTGGGACTGGGCATTAACTTTTGAAACTAACAATCTATTGCACACTTTCACACAGGTATTTGTACTCGCTGCCTTCTTTATCTATGTAAGTTGGCAGGCAGGATTGGTGAACTTTGTTTTGATTCTCGTCACAATGCAAATAATTAAAGCGATGTTCAAGAAACAAACTTTGACTCAAGAGAAATTTGCTTTAGCCCAGAAGAACAAACAACCGGTATCTGCTCTGACTAAAGTTGGTGCAAGAATCAAGTCAGCTGAACTAGGGACTCTAGTAGCCAACGGTGTGTTCGTAGTTTCGCTTGCGGTGCTTCTGCTTTTCAGTTATCTCGGAGCGCTACCTGCCGCAGATGGAGTAATGCTCTTTCTTGGCTTCAGAATGCAGAATAGCAACATCGGTCAAACCAGCGGATCGCTGATGCGATTTGCTAGAGCCAAGGCCCTCAGAGAAGCACCTGAAAAGTATGCGAACTTGAAACTTGATGAAGAGGAGCTAGGTTAACCCCCAATGGCTAGCCTCACTTTCGGATACAGCACACTCGCTGATCGACTTGAGAACATCCAAGTACCTAGCCTTGATAGTCATCCTGACTGGGATGTCCTGATTACAGTTCAAAGCGGGACAGCAGAAATGCCCTCTGCCGAGCAACTGGCAAAAGCGCCTAAAGGCGACAGAATTCAAGTGTTAGCGTTCCCTGGTAAAGGTGTCACCAAACTTCGTAATCAAGTGTTGGCTAACGCAAAAGGTGATTACTTGATTTTCGCTGATGACGATGTCACATTTGATTCAGTTGGATTACAGGATGCAATCGAAGAGATGCAGAGTGCCGAGCTAACGCTCGCTCTCGGTCAAGCGGTCAATGAGACAGGAAAACTTAGAAAAAAATATCCAGTCAAGCCCGTCCGACTAAACAAACTAAACAGCGCTAAAGCTGCCACCTACGAAATGATTGTGAATACCAAGAAAGTTCAAGCATCAGGAGTACTTTTCGATGAGAATTTCGGAGCTGGAGCTCCTGAAACCTACCTTGGCGATGAATACATCTTCATTTCTGATTTGGTAACCAAAGGCCTCAATTGTTACTTCATCCCAGTAACTTTTGCAACCCACCCAACTCAAAGTTCAGGCAGCGGTTGGGGAACGGAGCAAGACCGCAAAGCCAGGGCAAAAATCTTTGATCGAGTGTTTAGGGGAAATAGGACTCTTCCATACCTAGTCAGAGTTGGCTTTGGTGCAAAGAAATTAGGCAAAGGCCTCACTCTGAAAAACTTCTTACTCTTCATTTTCAAGCGCTGAGGCTTCCTGAGTATTGGCTCAATAGCCATAACCATTGACCTGTCCTCCAGGTGCTCTGGCGGTTAGACTTTTGCTAGTAAATGCGTTTTGTGCGAAACGCCATTTTTTGAAAGGCAACTAATGTTTCGCACCCGTTTTCATTCCACCGCTATAGCAATAGCCATCACATCTTTATTGCTAGTTGGAGTGTCCGCTGCCTCCGGTGTGCCAGCAAAAAAGAATCTGGCGCTACCTAGCATTCCAAGCATGATTGGAACAGGAGAGACAGCAACTGTGACCCCTGGTCGTTGGAGTCAGTCTGTTACGCTGACCTATCAATGGCTACTAGATGGCAAGCTAATAAAAAGCGCTACTAAACCGAACTACTTGGTGCCTGTTTCTGCCCTTGGTCACAAACTAAGTGTTGTGGAGACCGCCAAGTTCAAGGACAAGAAGACAATGTTTGTGAACTCAGCCTCAAGAGTTGTAGGGATATTGCTTGTTCCTGGGATAGCAACTATTGCCTTCAAGGATGACACTCAAAAGGCACTTGTTCTAACTAGCCCCTCAGTATCTAGAGCAACAAAGACAATAACTTGGTATGCGGGAGGTTCGCTAGTTGAAGGTGAAAACTTACCTGAACTCGCTATCGATAAACGTTTTGAATCATTGTCAGTATCAGCCAGAGTTGTCTACGCTATCGCTGGATACACACCGGTGGCCCTGAACTCAAACTCAATCAGCTTTGCCGGAGCTACCGTGAGCTCAAATGCCTTGATTTGGTCTGACGAATTCAACACAACGGTTGGTACTCAGCCCAACGCCGCTGATTGGAACGACGTTACTGGTAACGGTCGAAATTCAAATGATCCTAAGACTCCGGTCGCTAATGGTTGGGGAAACCTTGAACGCCAATACTACCTACCTGGTTCATCTGTCGTGCAAAATATGGATGGCACCACCGACGGCAAAGGTTTATTAATCACAGCAAAGCATCAAACCGCTAATCCAAATCCTGCTGGGCCATTCGATTGTTGGTACTCATTTAGCAGCAGAACTGGTAAGAAATACGATCCGCCGCAGAACTGTGAATGGGTTAGCGGCAAGATTACAACAGAAGACAAAATCGGTTTCTTATACGGTCATCTTGAAGCCAAGATCAAAACATCCGGCGCTGCTGGAACTTGGCCTGCATTCTGGATGCTCGGCCAAGACTTCCAGAAAGTTGGTTGGCCTGGCTGTGGCGAGATTGATATTCACGAAGGCAATGGGGCTATTCCTAACAGCAACTGGGGGACATTGCACGGTTATAACTACTGGCCCGGTGGACAGAAAAGCCAAGACACCAGCATGATTGCTGGATGGCATATCTACGGCTTGGACTGGAAGCCAAACTATATCGCTTTCTCTGTTGATGGCGTTCCGTATAAATACATCACCGCTTCTGATTTACAAACGACCCCTTGGAATCTAGATCTAACAAAGAATGCCTGGGAGTTCAATAAACCTCAGTTTGCGATACTGAACCTTGCAGTTGGTGGCAAAATTATTGGCAACAATAACAACCCTGTTCGAGTAAGTGACATCAACACAGATACCAAGACCATGCAAATCGATTACATCCGATATTCCAGCCTTGATGGCTACGGAACTCTGATCCGTTACTAGTAAGGCACCTTTTGAAAATTCGAAGCAAAGTACTATCTGCATTTCTGTTCGCGGCTCTAACTGTCGGAGCTGTTGGTATAGACGCCAATGCTCTCGCCATAGTTCCTAAGGCAACACAGGTAGCAGTGAGCACAACTGCAACTACTGCTAAGTTAACCTGGAGCGCTTTCCCTAGTAACAAAATTACTGACATCAAAGTCTCCGCCGTTTCAGGGTCAACCCGAATTCTGAAAACAATTTCTAGAAAATTAACCAGTTACGTCTTCCGAAATTTGGATAGCAAAACCGCATTCATCTTTAGTGTTACTGGGTTATTCGGCACCAGAACCTCAGCTGCAGTTTCAGTGAGAGGCACTACCAAGAAGGCTCGCTATTACAACTCAATCTTCTTTGGAGCACCTCAAGACATGGTGGTTGGCGATGAAGACCAAGCCCTCTTTGCTTTACCTAACGGTGGTCTAACTACTTTCAGCACAACAACCCCAACCAAGTGCACAATTACAAACGAGAGTTTCTTGCATGCAGTTGCCATGGGGGAGTGCCTAGTTGTTGCAAGCAACTCCGGTGATGCCGATTATGCCCCGGCAGCAGATGAGATAAGAAGTGTTTCAATCACGATACCTATAGCAAATCTAAATAAAACTTTGCTTTGGTCTGACGAGTTCACGGGAAACACTGGAGTCGGGCCAAGCTCCACCAACTGGAGCTCTACGCTGGGAGATGGTTGTAATACCTCTGCTGGCTGTGGCTGGGGTAATGGCGAATCGGAATCCTACGCTGCCTGTGCTAGCAAACTTGATGGCCAAGGAAACATGGTAATTACCGCCTCTACCCCGGCGGGAGATCCGACCTGCACCAGCAATGAGAATTGGACCAGCGCTAAGTTCACAAGTTTGGGGAAACAACACTTCACCTACGGTTACTTTGAATCAAGAATGAAGATGCCTTCAGGTGGGGGAACTTGGCCAGCGTTCTGGACTTTAGGTTCTAACATCGGATCGGTTTCTTGGCCTCAGTGCGGTGAGCTAGACATTATGGAATTCGCCGGGAATGATCCGGGAAGAACTACCTCTGCTGTTCACTATGCAAACAACAGTGGGGTTCACGAATACAAGACTGGGAAAATCGAAACCAATACAGTTCTGTCTGATTCTTACCACACCTATGGGATGCTTTGGTTACCAAACGAACTTACCTTTACATTTGATGGCAGGCCAATCACCACAGTCAAGAAATCAGATACTGACCTGACTTATTGGCCGTTTGGATCAAACGCCAAAGGAGTTCCACCGAAGATGTACATCATCTTCAACTTAGCTATGGGTGGCGGCTATGGAGGAAGTATTGAAAGAGGTCTAACTAAAGCCACCTTCAATATCGACTATGTGCGCTATTACAGTGTTGATGGATTTGGTTCTGCTCCAACTCACTAGTGGTTTGACCAACTTGCCCACCGTGAGGTTTTCAAAGTCTTGACACGGATATGGGGGAGAATTTGGTCAGGACTTAGTTTTGTGGAAATCCTAGGTTTATTCCACCGTGGCTTGGGTCTAGCCAACGACTGGTCACAGTCTTTTCTCTAGTAAAAAAGTGCACACCTTGAACGCCATGCGCTTTAGTATCACCAAATAGTGAGCTCTTAAAACCACCAAAAGAATAGTACGCCACTGGTACAGGTATCGGCACATTGATTCCTATCATGCCAACCTCAACCTCATTCTGGAATCTTCTAGCGGCTCCACCATCATTGGTAAAGATGGCAGTACCATTACCAAATGCACCTTTGTTGATTAGGTCTAATCCTTCTTTATACGAATGCACTCGAACAACAGCGAGAACTGGGCCAAAGATCTCGTCCTGATAGACCTTCGATGATGTTGAAACATTGTCAATAAGAGTTGGGCCTAGCCAGAAACCATTGGCATCGCCATCAACGCTGATTCCTCGACCATCTACGACTACGGTTGCCTCATCTGCAATCGCAACATCTATGTAGCCAGCTACTTTGTCACGGTGTTCTTTAGTAACCAGCGGCCCCATGTCGCAATTACGTCTACCATCGCCAACCTTGAGGGCCCTCATACGAGAAGCAATCTTCTCAACTAATTCATCCGCAATAGGTTCAACTGCAACCACAACAGAAATTGCCATGCATCTCTCTCCTGCCGAGCCAAAGCCAGCGTTGATAGCCGAATCAGCTACCAAATCTAGATCTGCATCAGGCAGCACTAGCATGTGATTCTTCGCTCCCCCAAGTGCCTGTACTCGCTTACCGTGAGCCGTTCCGGTTTCATAGACGTATTTAGCAATAGGAGTAGAGCCCACAAAACTGATTGATTGAACCATTGGATTCGTCAGTAGTTCATCAACCGCAATTTTGTCGCCCTGCAAAACATTGAATACACCATCAGGCAAGCCTGCTTCTTTCAGTCGCTCTGCAACCCAGATGGCAGCTGATGGGTTCTTCTCCGAAGGCTTTAGGACAACTGTGTTACCAGCGGCTATCGCTATCGGGAAGAACCACATCGGCACCATTGCTGGAAAATTAAATGGACTAATGATTCCAACCACACCTAAGGGTTGCTTTATTGAATAAACATCAACGGAAGTTGAAACTGATTCGCTGTATGAGCCTTTTAGATGACTAGCCATAGAGGTAGCAAACTCAACAACCTCAAGCCCCCTGGTGACCTCTCCAAGAGCATCAGGAAGAGTCTTACCGTGCTCCTGGGTGACGATAGCTGCTAGCTCTTCTTTCTTGGCGTTCAGAATCTCTCTGAAGTTGAACATGACCTGCTGACGTTTGGTAAGTGAAGTATCGCGCCAACTGAGGAAAGCATTCGATGCAGCCTGTATTGCTGCTTGCGCATCCTTGATTTCGGCTAGAGACACCTGATGAATGATTTGACCAATTGCTGGATCAAAAACTTTTCCGGTTCTAGGCGATGAGTTTGCTACTTGATTACCGTTGATGAAATGCATGACAGTGGTCATGAGTTTTCCTTAGTTTTGGATTGTTCGACCCAGAGCTAATACTCTGAATCCCGCTTGTTGCCATTTAGCAACATCTAATACATTGCGACCATCGATGATCAATTTGTTTGCAGTTAGAACGCTAACCATCTGCGGATCAAGGTCTCTATATTCTTTCCACTCAGTTGCTAGAACAACTGCATCAACTGATTCAAACGCTTTAGTTAGATCTTCTTGAACACTCAGTTCTGGATGCTTGATTAGAACCCCTGGCAACGAAACTGGATCATGAACAATAACTTCTGCTCCTGCCTTTTGCGCAAGTAAAGCAATCTCGAGAGCTGGTGAATCTCTTATGTCGTCGCTGTCAGGCTTGAAAGCAGCACCGAGAATGAGAATTCGCTTTTCACTAAGCGAACCTAATTCCGATTCAAGCAAAGCGATGACTCTATCTCTTCTTCTGATGTTTATCTTGTCGATCTCTTTTAGATAAGCAACTGATTCACCAACACCTAGTTCTTCTGCCCTTGCCATCAAAGCTCTGATGTCCTTAGGTAGACATCCCCCGCCAAACCCAACGCCGTTTCTTAGAAACTTATTGCCGATTCTTTCGTCATAGCCAATTGCTTTGGCAAGCTGAGAAGCATCTGCACCAGACACTTCGGCTATTTCAGCCATCGCATTGATAAAAGAAATCTTGGTGGCTAGAAAAGCATTGGCAGCAGCTTTCACTAATTCAGCTGTTGCCAGATCAGTCACTAAAAAGGGAATCCCAGATGCAATCATGGGTTCGAAGACCTGACGCAATAGTTCCTCTGATCTTTTATTAGTTACACCAACAACTAAACGATCCGGTCGTAGCGAATCTTCTAAGGCAGTTCCTTCTCTGAGAAACTCAGGGTTCCAGGCAAGGTTAGGCTCACTAAATCCAGTTGCAGCCCCAAGTTCTTTAGTCAAGATTGCAGCTGTTCCAACTGGAACAGTTGATTTACCAGCTACCAAAGCGTCTTCTCTAAGATAAGGAGCTAGATCTGAAATTGCAGCGTGCAGATAAGAAGTGTCAGCTGCCAAAGAACCCTTGGTTTGTGGCGTTCCAACACAAATGAAATGAACATCTACAAGTCGTGAAGATTCATCATGCGCAATTTGGAAGGTTAGTCTGCCAGCAGCAATCTGTTCCGCAAGAGCCTGATCCAAACCTGGTTCAAAAAATCCTGCTCTGCCCGATTGAAGCATTGCTACTTTTTCTGGGTTGGGTTCAATACCGATTACCTGATGACCCGACTTCGCCATTGCCACTGCATGGGTGGCCCCGAGATATCCAAGACCAATAACTGAAACCTTCATCAGGCAAGTCTATCTTTGACTAGTTATTTGACTACGTGCAGCAATAATTCATTGGTGTTGATAACACCGGTTGGAGTAATTACCTCAGCGCGATAAACAATGTCCCCGACCTGTGCCGGATGGACTCTAAAGACCACTGTGCTCTTAGGTTTAGTGGCGGTGTATTTCTTGATGACTTGCCATGCACCTGCCTGGCGACCTTCGAGTTGAATTGGATACTTAGCTCCACTGGTGTCACTGAGATCCAAACGCACGGCTATCTCAACTCTGTCATTTACTTTTCTAGTGTCAGACTTGTCGTTGTATAGGGCCAAGGCGGCATCTCTGTGAACTGGAAGACTGGCGACGTAGTTACCAATCATTAGCCCGGCAACCAGAGCAATAAAAGTCACGAATGATGCTATGACCCATGTGCCAGGTTTGACTCGCTTCAATATATTCATAAGTTGTTCTCCGCTCTAAATACGTGTACCAGAGCATTGGCATGGCCTTGGCCCATTTGGTGATTTTCTTGCAAAAACTTAACCTGCTCCATGTGCTTGGAGTCTTTGACTTTCTTCAATTCTTTCATCCAGAAAGCTATAGGTTTACCATACTTAGCTTCGATTGAAGGAAAATAGCTCTTAGGGCCTTGTACTTTTTCACTCATTATTCAAGCCTAGCCTTCGACCTAACCTATTCTTCGAGTCAAAACTCATATTCTCTTCTGCCTTTACCGGTGCACTCAGACAGGTTGCTTTGATCTTGATTAGCCTTAAACCAAGTTGATAAATTTGGGCTAGAAAACTGCTGTTTATGCCCTTATGGTCATAGCATGTTGACTATGAGCGGAACTGCCTTTATGTACCTACGTAAAGTCCTTGCCACAGGAGCTACAGTATTTGGTCTGAGTGCCTTACTGCTATTAGTCGCACCGGGACTGTTCAATCAACTACTTGGACTAGCTACAGACCTTTACCTCGAATGGTCAATGAGAATGATCGCCATTACTCTTGTTGCCCTTTGTGGCAACATGTTCTCTGTCTCACTTAGAGGGACGGATAGTTCGGTTCTATTCTCGGCTAGGGTTATGGCCCTAAGCGCTTTAACTCTTGGTGTTCTTACCTTGCTAATTCCGGTGAGTACGCTCACTTGGTTTGACTATGTTTATGCAGCCATAGGTTTTGGTTTTAGCGCTGCGTATGTATTTGGGCTTGTGAGAATTTCCCGTAGCTAAAAACTCTTTACAACTCTGCTCTTTCACCATCTTTAGGTGCGTGAGAGCGCCAACCCAATTTCTTCACCACGATCTCGCAACTAAAGTTGCAATTATCGCTTTAGCGGCGAGAACGAGTTGTTCCAATTCCATGGTGAATAGATTTGGAAATTCTTCCTGCATCTCACGTAGCAAAGGGACGTGGATAAAACCACTAAGTATCTCTGTTCCAACTAAGGCGTGTTGTAGTTCATAGAAAATGTGATTACAAACAAAAGTTCCAGCAGTAAGCGACACACTAGCTGGTAGTCCTTCAGATTTTATTACCGCAACAAATTCCTTCACGGGGAGAGTGCTTTCATAAGCCGTCGGGCCATTGGCATGGATTGGCTGATCGATACGAATGTGTCCAGCATTATCGGCTAGCACTGCATCATCTAAATTGACTGCGAATCGCTCAGGAGTAATTGCAGTTCTGCCCTCTGCTTGACCAAAACAAATCACTGCATCAGGTTTATGTTCAGCGACTAGTGCTAGTAATCGCGAGGCTGCTTCACCATATATAACGGGTAAAACCTTTGAAAGTATCTGAGCGCCAGGAACATCATCCGGCTTTAGCGCAAGCACTAGTTGCTCACTGGGATTGAATCTTGCATTATTGAATGGTTCGAAACCTGTTACCAGAACCTTCAGCATGCGGTCAGTCTAACTCTTACTGAGAATCTGATAACAGGGGTTTATAGAGTTGATAACACTTTCGCATCGAGGGCTGATGTCTCTGGAATTCTGCATCGGTTGCCGTTTAGGCTTTCGGAATGTTGAAAAAAACTAGCCCTTTAGTGGGATATCTAAGAATTCTTATGGCTCTAGCCCTATTTGGAAGCGTCTACTGGCAGGTCAGCGATCGCCTAGCTCACAACCTGTTTAGGCCTACTGAGTACTTCTCCTACTTCACAATTACCTCCTGCCTGCTTTCAGGGTTTGTCTTAGTTACTTCTGGAATAGGAGTTCTGCGTAATCAACCTGAGACCAAACTCATGACTTTGTCTCGACTAACCATGGCTGTCTCAATGGTTATTGTTGGTGTTATATACAACGCCTTGCTAGCTAATGCTGCTCCGGATGAGAGAGACATCGGTTATGCCTGGCCAGTTCTTCCTAACCAGGTAATGCACACATACATGCCTATTGTCATTTTTCTAGAATGGCTATTTATAAATACCACTGTTGGCCTAAAACTGAAAAGTGCTTTTTGGGTTTTGATTTACCCGCTATCTTGGTTGGGCTTCACAATAATCAGAGGTTTCTCTGGCATAGAGAACCCTCCATTCTGGCCTTATTGGTTCATCGACCCGCAGTACGGTATCGGAACAATGATCACTTGGATACTTGCTATCTCAGCATTCTTCATTGTTTTATCGCTTGGTTTACTTCCAGCTCAAAGAGCGATAGCCAAAGTATCCAAATAGCTTTTTGGTTTGGGGCTTAGCCTTAGTTCATGATTGATTTTCAAGACCCGGCATTCGTTCTCGACCCGTACCCTCAATTAAAGGAGCTGCGCCAGCTGGGTAAACCAGTTTGGCACGAGGGTCTAGAGATGTGGCTGGCAGCTAGACATAGTGATGCTAATGCCGTTCTTAGAACTAAGACCTTGGGAAGAATCTTTACACCTAAATCACCTGAGAGCGAATGGGGTGAATTCAACTGGTTACATGCTGACAGCATTTTGGATTCAGAACCTCCCAAGCACACGCGGCTGAGATCCCTGGTTGGCAAAGCTTTCTCTAGATCAAGAATTGATGCCCTCAGGCCAGATATAGAGAGAATTGCAAATTCCTTACTAGATGACGCGCAACTAAAACTGGATTCCACTGGTTCATTTGATTTGATCGCGGAATATGCAGAACCGCTTCCTGTGAAAGTTATTGCAACGCTATTAGGATTTCCTGACAAGGATGAGCACCTGTTGCGTCCTTGGTCTCAAGCCATTGTGAAGATGTATGAAGTGAATCCTTCTT
Source organism: Actinomycetota bacterium (assembly GCA_009921165.1). Lineage (GTDB taxonomy): Bacteria > Actinomycetota > Actinomycetes > Actinomycetales > Microbacteriaceae > Rhodoluna. Next base: position 17,513 of record RFYI01000012.1, read on the forward strand.
TGGAAGTGCAATCGGAAGCAAAGCGAGCGGCTCATGAATTTGCTGAATATGTTCGCAGTCTTATGACAGATCGAAAAGCAACTCCAGGAGAAGATCTAATTAGTGAACTTGCTTCAGTGGAAGAAGCTGGGGAGAAACTAAATGCTCAAGAACTTATCGCTACCTGTGTTCTTTTACTCAATGCTGGCCACGAGGCTAGCGTGAACGGCTTTGGTAACGGCATAGTGGCAGCTCTGGAGCGGAAAGATCAACTGGAGCTACTTAGAAGAGACCCTCGAGGTATAACAAATACGGCTGTAGAGGAGTTTCTTCGATTTGATGCTCCACTTCATCTATTTGAAAGAACTGCAACCGCAGATACCGAAATAGGTGGCATCACAGTTCTAGCTGGACAAAAGATTGCCTCCCTAATTGGTTCAGCGAATCGAGATGAAACTATCTTCAATGATGCAGATGAAATGGATCTAACCAGAGAGCAAAACCCACACATAGGTTTCGGAGCAGGTATTCACTTCTGTATAGGAGCGCCGTTAGCCCGTTTGGAACTAAGTGCATCTTTACCGTTACTGTTTGAAAGAATGCCTAATCTTGAACTCAAATCAACCCCTACTCGAAGACCTACTTTTGTACTTAGGGGATACGAAAAAATTGAAGTAGTGGGAAGTAAATAAACTGAATAACTGGTTTTTGTTGCCATTCAGTGATCACCCCGCTTTATAACGAAACGGTAACTCGCTAAATTATGACGTTTTTTAACAAAGTTGCTGAGAGTATTCTGTATGCGTAGTCCCAATGTCGGGTGGTCCTCTGATTTGCCCGAACTAACTAAAAAGGAAAGGCAACTACAGAAATGGATAATCTCCTCTCTGACGTGCTGAGCAATGTACAGTTCAGTGCCGTTTACAACATGCTGTCACTAGGTATCGCCAGCATGCTATTCACCTCTATCTTCCTATGGATCGCTAGAGACAGAGTTCTACCTAAGTACCGACTTGCGGTTATGGTTTCAGCAACTGTTACATCTATCGCTGCATACCACTACTTCAGAATGTTTGACTCGTTCAACGAGGCTTACGGAGGCATGCACGACGAGACAAGCGGTGTTCCAGCTGCAGTGCAGGCATTTGCCCACTACAACGTTGGTTACCGTTACGTTGACTGGTTCCTAACAGTTCCACTTCTACTAGTTGAGCTTGTTGCTGTTCTAGGTCTAGCTAAGGCTGTTCAATCATCACTTCTAAAGCGTCTAGTTCCTGCTGCAGCTGCGATGATCGTTCTTGGTTACCCTGGTGACACAAAGCAAGACCTATTCGGTCTTTCAAACAGCATGTGGGGCCTACTTTCAACACTTCCATTCCTATACATCATGTATGTTCTATGGGTTGAGTTGTCAAAGAGTCTTTCAAGCCAGTCAGAAAAGGTACGCAGGATCTTCAGTGGTCTTCGTCTTCTTCTAATTGCAACTTGGGGTGTCTACCCAATCACCTTCATCCTTGCTATGAACAGCACCGGTGTTCCAACAGCAGATGAAGTTGTTTCACGCGAAGTTGGATACAGCATTGCTGACATCCTAGCTAAGTGTCTATTCGGTCTAATCATCTTCAGCATTGCACGTATTAAGTCAGCTGAAGACGACAAGGCATTTGCTTCAACAGAAGGTCACTAGTCACTAGTTACTTCTTAAAACATTTGGAGCCGCCTGAAAAGGTGGCTCCATTTGTTTTAACTAATGTGTGATTGAGATTTCATTTCCAAGTGCAGCGCGCACTCTTGGGATAACTTCGTTAGCGTACAGCTCAATAGATTTCATCATCTGTGATTGTGGCATTGGGCCCGTTGAATACTTCAGATCAAAGCGGTTCGCACCAGTTGAGGTGATGGCATGAATAATTTTGTTTGCAACTGTTTCCGGTGAACCAACATACAAAGAGCCAAACTTCACTTCATTATCGAAGTGCTCATAGGTCATTGGCCCCCAACCACGTTCACGGCCGATTCGACCAAAGGATGCATTGTATTGAGGCCACATCTGTTCCGCTGCTATTGCATCTGTCAGTGCGATATGGCCAGGTGAATGTATACCGATAGGAAGCTGTTGTTTATCAAATCTCTTTAGCGACTCTCGGTATAAGCCCGCGAATGGAGCAAACCTTTGTGGGTCACCTCCAATAATTGCTAAGGCAAGTGTTGCGCCATGTTTAGCAGCCCTTATAACTGAGTGCGGTGAGCCACCAACCCCCACGCGAAGTGGAATGGCCCCTCTTTCAGTCTTTGGATAGACCTCCTGGTTTGTAAGAGCCGCTCTAGTCTCACCCGACCAGGTGACTGGGCCCTCTCTCAATAGCTCGACAAGCAGATCTAGTCTTTCTTCAAACAGCTTCTCGTAGTCAGGTAAGTTGAAACCGAAAAGTGGGAAGCTTTCCGTGAACGAGCCTCTTCCAGCTGTGATTTCAGCTCTGCCATTCGATAGCGCATCTAAAGTTGCGAAGCGTTGATAGACCCTTACAGGATCCTCGCTGGATAGCACGGTGACACCGCTCCCAAGAATGATCTTTGAGGTTACTGTTGCAATACCAGCTAGCACCGTATCAGGTGCGGAGACTGCAAAATCGCTTCGGTGATGTTCCCCAACATTGAAATGGTCTATGCCCAACTCATCTGCAAGGACAGCTTGCGCAACTACATCTCTGATTGATTGGGCTGGGGTTAACGGTTTACCAGAGTCATCGGATCCGATATCTCCAAAAGTATCTAAACCAAATTCCAGGCGAAGTTTCTCAGTCATCCTCTAACTCTAAGCACTAACCTGATTTTAGTCAAGGGGGGCTTTACTATAATTTGGTAGATGACTCTGAAAATAAAATGGCATCTAGCCAAGGGAATAGCCAGAAGTAAAAAGCTACTAAAGCAAGGCCCACCATGGTCAAGCACTGAAGACTCTTGAGTAACTTTCCACCAGGTAACTTATGCCACAACCAGGAATACATTAGTTACCTCCAAGGTTTAGTTCTCTAGGTGGCCCATCAGATGCTTTGATAACTTGATCGAGCTCCAACCAAACAACAATTCTGTGGGTATTTACAAAGATAGGAGTGCAGGAAGTCATCGTCATGTACTTACCTCCAGAAACAGATCCTGTAAGTTCCAATGGAACGCGATCAATAACGGAGGTATCGGTAGGGTCAACAATCTTTGTTTGTAAGTATTTGTATACGTACCAATAATTTCTCGTCTCGACATATACTTTGTCCCCCGCTACCAGCCTATGAATCTCTTTGAAAGCACCACCGAAACCGCCTCGATGAGCAGCAACTGCAAAGTTGCCCACCTCTCCAGGCATCGAAGTTCCTACGTAGTGACCAATTCCTATTTCATTTAGGACCGGATGCCATCTAGTTCCCTCGGCAATAAGCCTTGTCCATTTAGAACCAAACCTTGGCACATACATACGACCAAAGATCTGTGCTTGCTTATGAACCTGTGAAGGGAATCGGAGCTTATGTTGGTCAGCACCACCACCAAATCCTTGTGCTTTCTGATTCTGTGTATCTGCAACAAGGGAATCTTGCAGAAAAGCCTTGTAGCCAACAAACAGAGCAAGTATCAAACCGAGAGTGATTGCAGTCTCACCTACTGCGAGTAAAGCTTGGCGACCGGTGCGTTTTTTAGGTAACGGAGCCCAGATGATGCGTGTGCCATCAGGGAGCTCTGTTACATCGGAGGGATTAGTACTTTTTTGCAAACCGAACAAATCCAAAACCTAATGCGAGCAATACAAAAGCGATTAGCGAGAGCGGCCAAGAAGTAACACCAGTATCAGCTAGCGTTTTCTCGGTTGGCTCACTTGCGTTAGCAACAACGGGGGGCATGACCAATGCGGTTCCTAAAATCAACACGCTGGAAAGGTTTGCGAGAACCTGGGCTTTGGTCATACAAACACACTACTCCGCTGCCGCCAATTGACCGCAAGCCCCGTCAATCTCTTTGCCTCGAGTATCCCTCAGAGTTGTTGGGATTCCAGATTTCTCGAGAGTGGAAACAAATAAGCGTGTGACTTCTGGGGTAGAAGCTGTCCAAATGGAACCTGGAGTTGGATTCAAAGGAATGGGATTAACATGGACCCAGCCTTTTCCTCGCGCGTTTAATTTCTGGCCTAAAAGCTCTGCCCGCCACTGGTGGTCATTCATGTCTTTGATTAGGGCATACTCAATTGAAACCCTCCGGCCAGTTGCATCAAAATACGCCTTAGCGGCATCTAGCGCTTCATCAACTTTCCATCTGGAGTTCACTGGAATAAGTTCATCTCTTAACTCATCATCAGGAGCATGCAAGGAAAGAGCAAAAGTAACTGGGATGTTCTCCTCGGCAAGTTTCTTGATAGCAGGCACCAATCCAACTGTTGAAACAGTAATGTTTCGAGCTGACATTCCTAAGCCTTCAGGTTGGCTACCAACCATAGTTCTAACTGCCAACATCAACCGGTTGTAATTAGCTAATGGTTCACCCATTCCCATAAACACAATGTTAGAGACACGTTCTTCATGCTCAGTATCTTTTCGGCCACCTAAACCACCAGAAGCAATAACGGCATTGGCTTGGACAATCTGATCTACTATTTCACCGGCAGTCATGTTTCTGGTTAGTCCTGCTTGACCGGTCGCGCAGAACGGACAGTTCATCCCACAGCCCGCTTGAGAGCTAACACATAAAGTTATTCGACCCGGATACCTCATCAAGACAGACTCAACCAGAGCACCATCAAAGAGCCTCCAGAGGAACTTAATAGTGTCACCGTTATCAGTTTGCAAACGTTTGACTTCGGTTAATAGTGGTGGCAAGAAAGCTCTCACTAGTTCAGCTCTTCCCTCCTGAGGAAGATCTGTCATCAACTCTGGGTCTTGAATGTAATGCGAAAAGTAGTGTGTTGCAATCTGCTTAACCCTGAAAGATGGAACGCCTAGCGCTTTCGCTTTAGCGATACGTTCTTCTTTAGACATGTCAACTAAATGAACTGGTGGCTGCGCTTTTCTAGGTTTAGCTTCGAACTCAAGTAACGGTCTTCCTGCGGAATCCTTTTTTTGTTGCCAACCTTCGGTAGCAGGTTTTACCTGACGTGAATCAGCCATGCTATCTCCCGTGGTTTCGCTAAGTCTAAAGGTTTAGGTTAGTTGGTCTGCCGGCATACCTAAATAGGTCACCGTAACGAAGTGGGACGATTCGAACCACTCTTAGTGGATTCGGGGCTTCCAGCATCATGCCATTACCTAGATACATCACCACGTGATACTTATCACCATTGAAGTCATCGACATATGAGTACCACATCAGATCTCCGGGGACCGCATCCTTGATTGGTATAAGTCTGCGCTTTTCAGCCATGTTATAGAACTGGTTGGTAGCAGAGTGAGTGCCGATATAGACACCAGCGGCAGCATATGAGGCCTTGGTGATACCAGAGCAGTCCCAAACGTTTGGCCCCATGCCGCCTAGAACATATCTTTCACCAAGTTGCTGTTTACCAAAGCTATAAGCGATGTCTACTTTGTTAGTATCTGGAGGTCCAACCTCATAGAGACTAGGTGCATCGATTGGCCCTGTTCCAGAGTTCTGACGTTGTTCATCGATAAGCCCTTGAATACGTTGCTTCTCAAGAGTGGCTGAGATATTTTCTAACGTTGCCAGTTGAGCAACGAATACCCGATTGAGTCTCTTTTGTTCGTCAACTTTAGTTTGCAATTCAGTAGCTGCGTTTCTAGCTGCCACCAACGCATCCTGAGCGATAGCGGTCTGAGCTGCTAACTCTTCTTTGGCCGCTTGCAGCTGATCTTCAAGCGACTTTGCATACTGTTGTCGTTGAATAGCCGACTTATAAATCTGATCGCTTGATTGAGCAATCTTCTCTTGAGCGCCTAACTGATATAAAAGATTGCCGGCTTTTTTAGAGTTTAGAAACAAGCTCAGTGAAGTTCCTGCAGCACCATTACGCCACATCTGGCTAGCAATCTCAGCTAACTGCTGTTTGGCTTGCTTCGCTTCGGCAGTAGCTGCATTGACTTTCCGCTGCAACAATTCAACCTTGGCGGCCATGGCGTCTTCTTCGTCCTTAGCTTGGTTGTATTTCTCAGCCTTGATCATCGCCACTTTCTCAAGAGCCACTTGCTCTGCTGTGAGGTCGGCAATGATGGTCTGTAGCCGGTTGATCATGGCTTTCTTATTTGCGGCATTCTTGCGGGCATCTTCAACCTCTTGGGCTGAAGGGTAGGGTTTCTTGGCGAAGGCAGAATCTACGCTCAGGCCACCAAAAACAAGCCCTCCCATAACAAAGAGGGCAAGAAAGCGCGAACTCAGTCTCTGCACTGCTCTCACACCTCCTATTTGTAGCGGTTCTTTCTAAACTAACATCGAAAGGCTAAATTACGAGGTTGCATTAACCTCCCAAGAGCAAGTAACCTTGACCCTTGGTGCTCTAAAAGCTCCATCGCTTTGACGGCCCCATCGTTTAGTGGCCTAGGACGCTGCCCTTTCACGGCAGTAGCACGGGTTCGAATCCCGTTGGGGTCACGAAGCGAAGGTGTTGGAGAAGTACTTCTGGTCCTGTAGCGCAGTTGGTTAGCGCGCCGCCCTGTCACGGCGGAGGTCGCGGGTTCAAGTCCCGTCAGGATCGCTGCGATGAATAATCGCTCAGCCTTATAAGGTTGAGGCTGGATAGCTCAGTTGGTAGAGCGAACGACTGAAAATCGTTAGGTCCGCGGTTCAATCCCGCGTCCAGCCACCATTGCTTCAATCGCTTCAACTCTCGAAGTATCGCCAGCGACAAAAATCAACTCTTTATTTAGTCGCTTACCTTTAACACCAACTTTGGTTCCCGCTTTGTTATAGATTCCTATTTGCGATCCGATGTATCTCTTGTAATCAAATTCCAGCAACGCGACACTTTCATGTCCTGCTTCGAAAATTGCTTCAGCAATGTCAATTGGTTCTACCCAAGACTCATCGTTATAAGAGACGACGAGAGTCTCACATTTTGCTTTTATGATTACATCTTTGAATGCAGCTGGCATTAGTTTTCTCTTATTGAAAACGGAATGAGTTTGCGGTGATCTACTATCTAAACGTTTCATAGCGATTCCATAAACCGGAGGTTTATCCCAACGAACCAGTGTTTCCCAAATGTGGTAGTTGGTGAAATATCTATGTTGGTTATACGGCGGATCCATATAAAACAAATCCACTGCAGGTAAGCCAGCAACTACTTCTTCAGCTAGACCTAAAATACTTTTCCCCTTACCTGGTATTAGGTCTGGGACTTTCAATTCAATATCGTTGCCCGCTCGATGCGACCACTTCTTGAGGTATGCCATGTGTTGGCCAGTTGTGCTATCAACTTTGTCGGCGGCTAACATAAGGGAAGTTAATAGGATGCTAAAGTCTTTATCCGATTTGAAGTTCTTCTCTAATTCTTCGCGAATAGCATCTATCTTCAAACCGTTCTTTGGTTGAAAGAACCGGGCGTCTTCACAAAAGTGCTCTGTGACATAGCCTCTAAACCCAGGCAGTTGATTTAGGTAATCAATCTTGGACTTTATCTCGATGAGGTCAACCTCGTTAGCATCTGTTTCGATATAACATTTGGCCAAGATGTCGCTATAGGTGGCAACATCGCTGGCAATAACTTCGAGGCCGTTACTCTTGAATTCCTGAGCAACCCGGGTAGTTCCAGTAAACAGGTCAACAGCGGTTTTAGCCTCAGCAGCGGTGGCAATAGCGCCAAGGACCCCCACGAGAGTCCTTTTCGAGCCTAAATACTTGATCACTAGCTACCTTTGTCCATTTTTCACAGGGTATCAGGGCTGTCTCATCTTTATCTCGATGGCCATCTCAATCGTCATTATTGACGGAACTATCGTCAACACTATCTTCCCTAAAGTTATCCAAGCTCTACACATCTCAAGCAACGAGGTCCAGTGGGTTCAGGAGAGCTATGTCCTCGTCTTTGCAGCGCTGCTATTGGTGTGGGGATCAATCGCTGACCGGGTTGGCAGAAGACGACTACTGGTAATAGGAATACTTGTCTTCATTGCAGCCTCGGTTTGGGCTGGTTACTCGAACGATGCGACTCAAATGATTCTTGCTCGTATCGTCCAAGGCTTGGGTGGCTCTATGGTGCTACCGACAACCCTTTCTCTAGTGAACGCTAACTTCCAAGGTAAAGAGCGTGGCATCGCTTTTGCTGTCTGGGGATCAACCATCGGTGGAATGGTAGCTCTTGGCCCAGTTCTTGGTGGCTGGTTGGCAACAAGCTTCGGTGATGATGGTTGGCGATTAGCTTTCAACATTAACCTGCCTTTAGGTTTATTGATTGTTGTTGGGCTTTTACTGTTTGTGAATGAATCCAAAGTCGAGCAGCGATCCGGTGCTCCTGATATTGTCGGTGCTTTCCTATCTGTTGGTCTCTTTCTAACTTTGGTATTCGGCTTAATCGAGGGTCGTAACTACGGTTGGTGGAATGTAAACAAAGATTTCACAATCGGCGGTTGGTCGTGGGGTGACCCAGGTTTCTCAGTTATACCTGTTGCTCTTGGGTTATCTGTTGTCTTTGCTGCATTGTTTTACTTCTGGGAGAAATCGAGGGAGAAAGCACATAAGCCAGTGCTTCTTGACCTAAACCTTTTCAAAGTAACATCATTCAGAAATGGATCACTGGCTGCATTGATCATCTCCATGGGTGAGTTTGGAATCCTGTTTGCTATCCCGCTTTGGTTGCAGAATGTGCTGGGGCTATCCCCGGTTGATTCCGGTCTGGTGCTTCTTTGGCTAGCCGGTGGAGCGTTCTTGGCTTCTGGCGTTGGTGGTGCACTAAGTGGCAAGCTTGCCCCGGCTATGGCTGTCCGTATTGGTGTTGGGCTTGAACTTCTTGGTGTTATTGGAGTTGCGCTATTTTCTGATGACAAGCTTGGTTGGGGGCCCATCGCTCCGTGCCTATTCATCTACGGTCTAGGCATTGGGCTAGCAACAGCTCAGCTAACCGGTGTGATTATGGTTGATGTGTCCATGGACAAAATCGGCCAGGCTTCGGGATCACAAAGCACGGTTAGACAGATTGGATCCGCTCTTGGTATCGCTGTGCTTGGAACAGTGCTGTTCACTCAGTTGCAGTCCAGTATGCAAACTAAGCTAGCTGAGCTTGGGATGCCTAAAGGAATGGCAGATGGTCTAACCACCTCGGTAGTTGAATCTGCTGGTGGCTCTATCCAATCAATGGCTAGTAACAATGTTCCAGAAGCAGTAATCCAAGCTTCCAAGGATGCGTTCACCGATGGTGCCAAGTTCTCTGCGTTGGCCGCGGCCGTCTTCCTCGCTTTAGGTTTTATTGCGACCTTTAGACTCTCCCAGCACCAACACGGCGAGAAAGCGAAGAAGTAGGTTTATAGGTATGCCTGAGTCAAGACACGAACACGACAAAAAGTCAGCTAAAGGGACACACCTCTACCGTCGCATCTTCTTAGGGAGAGCACTACGTAACGAGAAACTCGAAGGTGAATTACTGCCTAAGACAATCGCTTTACCTATCTTTGCTAGCGACCCATTATCTTCCGTAGCGTATGGTCCTCAAGAACTTTTGATGATCCTGACCCTAGGCGGTATTTCATTTCTTACCTTCGCTCCGGCTATTGCCGGAATGGTGGCCTTGCTGCTGATCGTTATCGTTCTTTCATACCGCAAAGTAATTCAGGCGTATCCCTCCGGTGGTGGTGACTATGAAGTTGCTAAAAAGAATTTAGGTAGAGGCGCATCTCTTGTTGTTGCATCAGCACTCCTACTTGACTATGTGATGACGGTTGCCGTATCTATTTCATCTGGAACAGATAACTTGATTTCTGCTTTCCCACAGATAGCTGATTACCGTGTTGAAATAGCAATTGGTTTCCTACTTTTGATTTTCGGAATAAACCTTCGTGGTATTCGTGAGTCCGGAGTTTCGTTCGCTATCCCTACCTATGTTTTCATTGCAACAGTCTTTGTCATGATCGGTTCCGGGCTTTACAAAGTCTTCGTACTTGGTGAAAGTTTGGTCACCACCTCTAGTGCCTACCACGTTATCGCTGGCGCAGAGTTCTTAGATAACCCTGCTCAGGTTGCAGTTGTGCTATTACTGCTTCGTGCATTTGCTTCCGGTTGTTCAGCTCTTACCGGAATTGAAGCTATCGCTAACGGTGTTCCTGCTTTCCGTGCACCTAAGATTCGTAACGCAAATATCACCATGAGCGTGATGGGTGCAACAGCTGTTCTCATGTTCCTAGGAACAACCTGGTTAGCACTAACCTCAGGAGTCAAATACCTCGAGTCAGGGGAGCAACTATCTGATCCAGCTCAGTTGGCTCAGTTCCTAGCTAACCCACAGTTGTCTTTGATGGCTCAAATAGGTGTTGCTGTATTTGGTGGTGGTTCCTTGCTTTTCTACATCCTGCAAGCCGCAACAGCAGCCGTGTTGCTCTTGGCTGCTAACACTGCTTTCAATGGTTTCCCCTTGCTTTCCTCTGTTTTATCTAAAGATGGCTTTGCTCCGAAGATGCTGCAAACCAGAGGAGATCGTTTGGTTTACTCAAACGGCATGCTCTCGCTGGCCACGGCCGCTGGTGCTCTGATCCTCGTTTATCAAGCGTCCGTTACCGGCCTTATCCAGCTATACATCATCGGTGTTTTCACCTCCTTCACCGTAGGCCAAATAGGAATGATTAGACACTGGCGTCGAGGTATGCGAGAGAACACCATCGCTAGAAAAGAAGCTTTCAGCGGTCTTGCTATCAATGGATTTGGAGCGCTACTAACTTCATCCGTTTTGATTATCGTTACCCTAACCAAGTTCACCCACGGTGCCTGGTTGGTATTCATCATCATGCCAGCTCTATGGATCCTGATGTATGAGACGAAGAAGTATTACGCCGAGGTTGAAATAGAGATTCAGCTAAAACCTGAAATAGTTTTTGGTAGCAAGGGTGACTACGCTATCGTACTGATGGATAAGCTAACTGCTCCTCAGCTAAAAGCTTTGGACTATGCTCTCTCTAGCAAGCATGATCTGTTGGAAGTGGTTCACATCGCTGTTGATCCTGAAACCTCTGCCCAGTTTGAAAAGGACTGGACAGCTTACGGCATTCAGGTTCCACTACGAATAATTCCTTCACCATTTAGAGACTTCGGTGCTCCATTAAGCGAATACTTAACTGAATACCGTGCTCAACATCCTGAGAAGCGTATGGCAATTTACATTCCTAAATATGTTGTTGGTCACTGGTGGGAGCACATTTTCCACAACCATCGCGCCAACAGAATCCGTAAACAGTTGATGTATGTTCGCGGCGCGATGATTACTCTTGTGCCGTGGCGACTAGAGTCTGCAGACAAGATTGATCTTTTCTCGAGAGCACCGCTACCAGGAGACGTCCGACGTGGTGAGACGCTTCGAGGTAAGAGCGCTATGCGCAGACACGAAGGTGGCAGGAACAGAGTCATCAAGATGGTAGCCAAGAAAGATGCTACGCCTGACGACATCTTGGACCCTAACGAAAATGACTAGATTCGCACCTAGAGATTTTCTTTTAGTTTTCTTAGGCGGTGCACTGGGTTCATTACTCAGATATCTAATTGGTGGAGTTATCGAACTCTCCCTCGGTGCAACGGTTGCTGCCTCACTATCGTTGTTAATTGTGAATGTCGTTGGAGCAACTCTCCTCGGATACACCACAACCAATCCAAGATTCGCATCTGAAAATCAGAGATCATTCTGGTCAGCAGGTTTCTGTGGTGGGTTCACAACCATGTCAGGTATCGCTCTATTTCTTTATAACTACCCACCACTACTAGCCATGCCAGCGGCAGCTGTCATGTTCGGTTTCGGTTTCATTGGTTTTGCAGCTGGTGCATCATTTGGCGGTAAGAAGAAATGAACCCCTTAGAAGTCTTCAACCCAGTTATCCTCATAGGCATCGCTCTAGCCGGTGGCTTAGGTTCCATCCTTAGATTCGCTATTAGTAAATGGTCAGGCACTATCCCCTGGGGGATCTTGAGTGCAAACGTAGTAGCGTCTTTTATCGCAGGATTTGCAGCCATCCGTTTCGGCAATGATGACACCTGGGTAGCCATTTCGGTGGTTGGTTTAGCCGGCGGCTTATCTACCTTCTCATCATGGGCGGGTGCCACAGTTCAGATGGTTGCGGGGGGCAGAAAAGCTGCTCCAGCCTTATATACCGTGCTAACCCTGCTACTTTCCTCCACAGCCGCCTATTTGGGTTTAATCCTGGGCTAAGCCCTGATATACTCATAGGCAGATTTATCGATTCCTAAGTCATAAGACTTGGCCTAGTCCAAAAGGGGGTCTCGCCATGGGGCGTGGCCGTCAAAAAGCGAAGAATACTAAGGTTGCTCGCGAGCTGAAATACTTCAGCCCTAATACCGACCTGACTGCCCTGCAGGCAGAACTAGCGTCCGCTACCCCGACCGATGAACCTGATTTCGAAGACAGATGGGCAGATCTTTACAAAGACGAGGAAAGCGAAACCGCTAAAGAAAATCCCGATAACGAATCCGATAAGTCCGGTAACTAGAACTTCTTGATGAATATTATTCAATAGTTAGTTGAGATATTTCCCAACAAGCCTTACAGCACCGCCATCGACCCCTTTAGCGCCTTGAACATAACCCTCTAGGTTGCCTTCAGATGCTTGGACTGTTCCTATTTGCCAGGTGTTGATTCCTGTGTTGTTTAGCTGTTGTTGGATTTCTCTGACTTTATCTGCCTTGACGATGACTGCGAAACCAAGACCTAAGTTCCAGGTTGATTCAACCTGAGTGAGATCTAGGTTTGCCCAAGAGGTCAATACTTGGAATACATCCAATGGTTTCCAAGTGCTTCTATCAACATCAAGTGTTGTGTTCTTAGGTAATACTCTGGCTAGGTTAGCTGCAATACCGCCACCAGTGATGTGACTCATAGCTTTCACAGAAGAACCAAGTTCACTTTCAAGCAGAGTATTTAGAACACCTGTGTATAGACGTGTGGGTTCTAGTAGAGCTTCGCCAAGAGAAAGGTTGCCAAACTCTTGAACAGTTTTGTTGTAATCGAGTTTGCTATCAGCAATTATTTTTCTAACTAATGAATAACCATTGGAATGTAAACCACTTGATCCTAGCCCTAGAACAATATCGCCAACCTGAACTTTGTTAGGACCCAGTAGTTTGCTGTATTCAACAGCACCAACAGCAGCTCCAGCAACGTCATATTCATCTACTTTTAGTAAGCCTGGGTGCTCTGCTGTTTCTCCACCAATAAGGGCTACGCCAACTTCAGAACAAGCTTTCGCAATACCTGAAACTATGTCTGCGATACGAACAGGCACTACCTTGCCGGTGGCAATGTAGTCAGTCATAAACATGCTCTTAGCGCCAACCACAACAATGTCGTCAACGACCATGCCGACTAGATCTTGACCAATGGTGTCGTGCTTATCGATAGCTTGCGCAATGGCAACCTTGGTGCCAACACCATCAGTGGATGTTGCAAGTAATGGTCTATCAAAGCTCTTTAGAAAAGAAACATCAAACATTCCAGCAAAACCACCGAAACCACCAACGACTTTGTCGTTCAAGGTTCCTTTGATGGACTTCTTCATTAGCTCAACAGCTAGATCTCCTGCATGAGTATCAACACCTGATTGAGCGTAAGCATCGTTAGTCATTAGAGGCTTTCACTTCAACCTGGAGTGGAATCTCTTTATCAGAACGCTCCAACAGGTTCTTACCCAACCTATCTTCTGCTGGTAGTTCGATTGGATAGGTTCCTGTGAAGCAAGCTGTGCAGAGTTGCTTCTCCTCTTGGTTAGTAGCAGCAACCATGCCGTCTTTAGATAGATACCCTAGTGAATCAGCACCAATA
>RFYI01000111.1 GCA_009921165.1 Actinomycetota bacterium
AGGAGGCAATTTGAATCTCGCTTCGAATGTTCCTTCTACGAGCACCACGAGTGGTTCACTACAGGTGGTTGGTGGAGCAGGTATTCAAGGAAATGTGAACATTGGAGGTAATTTGTCGGTTGCTGGAACAGTTTCCTTACCGGCTGGTTCTATAGCGGATTCTGCTCTTTCTTCGAATGTGGTCTTATTAACTGGTTCTCAAACCATTACAGGACAAAAAACATTCAATACTGCTCCTGGGATATCCTCTATATCCAACGGAGGAACTCTTACATTGCCTACTTCTACAGATACTCTTGTAGGACTTTCTACAACAGATATCTTGTCCAACAAAACCATTATAACACCTACCCTAGTAGGAACCACTACAGGAGGCAATTTGAATCTCGCTTCGAATGTTCCTTCTACGAGTACAACAAGTGGTTCTCTACAGGTGGTTGGTGGAGCAGGTATTCAAGGCAATCTCTATATCGGTGGTAATATTAATATTATTGGTTCTGGAAACTTATTTATAAATGGTTCCTCGCCAGTTGTTTCGTCTCAATGGACAACAGGAACAGGAAATATTTATTATACAGGAGGAAATGTTGGTATTGGAACATCAACCCCACAATATAAATTAGATATTTCAGGAAGTGCGAATATTTCAGCAAATGTTATAGTTGGAAATAGTATTGTTTTTTCAGATGGAAGTTCTATGAATTCTGCTTCTACAAATGGTTGGGTAAATACAAATATTATAAATTCTCCTCCATCGATTATATTCAATAATAATTATGCTTCATCATCAACATATAGTTATATAAGTTGGACATATCCTACACAAATACCTATAGGAATGCTGAATATTTACGTTCCATTTATCAATGGATTTACGGCGACATGGTCTGGAAATATTAGTGGTTCTATAAGTAATAATAATCCAATTGTAACAAATGGAAATACACCAACATTTATGAAATACGACCCTAACACAAAGGTGCTTTCAAGCACTTATATTACAGGTATTGTATTGACCACAATTAATTCTGGGATTGGACTACAGTCAAAGACATTTCCAGGTGAAGCATCACCAAGAAATTGTTATGTCGTATATGATAGTCGATTTTCGAATCTTTCCAACGATATATCAAATAACATAATTACAGCATATTATACAAATTACCAATCCATACATAATAATTATCACTAGATATTGTATATCTATGGGATCCCCATGGTCTTAGTATACTTGTAAGACTTGTTTGTGTTTTTGTATTATAAGATATATCATACTTATATAATGAGTTATTTGATGCAATATACCATAAATTTGTATTATCCACATCAAAATACCCATTATTCTGATAAGAGATTCCGGTTAAATTATGAAATGTTCCTAAAGAAATATCATAATAT
>RFYI01000112.1 GCA_009921165.1 Actinomycetota bacterium
ATGTTGCTGGTGTTTACACTGCTGTTGTTTCTTTTGTTGCTGATGCTACTTATTTAGCGGCACAAACCACAACAACAGGACTCACGCTAAGGTAACTTATCAACAGCTGTGTGCACTTCGTTAAGCCTTTAGACAAAGAACCTCGGTTATAGCCGGGGTTCTTTGTCTAGCTTGTCTGTGACTTGGAATTCTGCTTTCTTGAGTCAGATCTATGCCTAGAACAAGAAAGTTGCCTGATGAAAATGGGTCTCTTGGAGCTAGAAGCCCTTGTTTATGATTTCTCAATGCCAACGCGGCCTGTTTTCTGAATCTTCCTTGAGCATGGGCTAAATACGACTTTCATTCCCTCAAGACCCCGTAATTCGTCCTGGTCAGTGAAAGTAAATTCTTGATTAAATACCCCACAGATATGGGATTTGGAGCGGTTTATGGCAGTAAAGACGATAGGTTATTAGAAATTATGTTGTTGAGAGTCTAATCACTAAGTGTTTAGCCTATGAATTGAGAACGGATTTTCAAGAAATGGTACTGAAGAAATTTCTAGTTTCATTGAGCGCTATCATTTTGCTCTCTAATCTCGGACCAGTATCTCAAAGTAACGCCCTGACCGACGGGGCTAGGTCCTGCTCTGGTGGCGGTTCATTCCAAATCACCAACAATAGGGTTGTCTCTGCCTCTTCGTGCTCTGGTACAGCAGTTATTCCTAACGGTGTGACCAGCATTGGTGCTGGTGCTTTTGCTAACAATGGCGGATTAACGCGAGTGATATTACCCTCGAGTGTGACCTCGATTGGAACTTCTGCCTTTGACAGTACCGGAATTTCACAAATTTCTCTTCCAAACAACCTAACTTCTATAGGATCGTATGCTTTCTTTTACACAAACATAACTAACTTAGTCATTCCTTCAAGTGTCACAAGCCTGGGTTGGTATACTTTAGGGTACATGCCTTCCCTGGTAAGAATTCAGTTCAAAGGCAGCGCTCCATCGTACTTATCAATAGCGTTTCGGGCTAATAACGCTGATCTAAAAGTTACCTATCCGTGTGGGGCAAGCGGGTATTCAGCTCTGACCATGTCAAAAAGCGTATGGGGTTGTCCCGTCCATTTCGATTCGAAAGGCGGAACAAGTGTGGAAGATACCACCTTCGACGAAGGTGGTTACATGGGGCTTCCAGCTAACGATCCCATTCGGGCTGGCTACACATTTGCGGGTTGGTCCACAACGGACGGTGGAAGTGTCATCGACCTACCTTATAGCCCTAGTGGTTCTCAAGCCATAACTTTGTATGCGAAGTGGTCTGCTGATAGTCACACAGTAACCTTCAATTCGAAGGGTGGCACCGATGTTTCGGCTGGCTCATTCGTTACTGATGGATCAATTACT
>RFYI01000113.1 GCA_009921165.1 Actinomycetota bacterium
TCTAACCATGAGCTACGCATGGATGAAGATGTTTACCAAAACAGACAAGACCAAACTGTTACCGTCACCTTCCCAATTACAGAAAGTAAATACCAGGGAGTAAAGATCCTGGCTTGGACAACAACCCCATGGACACTGCCAACTAACTTCGCTCTTGCTGTTGGACCTGAAATTGAATACGCAGTTATCAACACCGAATCAGGTAAATACCTTTTAGCTAAATCTCTTATTGCTAATCACATCAAAGACTTTGGTTTTGAAGACATTGATCAAGCTTTATCAGCTGTTGAAACCACAATGCTTGGTAAAGAACTAGATGGAATCAAATACGAAAGATTATTTGATTACTACGCTGATGAATCAAAGTTTGATGTAAAGAATGCCTGGCAGGTAATCCTCGGTGATTATGTTGCTGATAACGAAGGTACCGGTATTGTTCACCAAGCTCCTGCCTATGGTGAAGATGACCAAAAACTCTGTGAAGCAGCGGGTATTCCTGTTTATGTTTCAGTAAATGAACGTGGCGAATACAACTCAGTTATCACTGACTTTGTTGGCATGCATGTTTTTGAAGCTAATAAGCCAATCACGCAAAAACTAAAAGACATGGGCAGATTGCTCAAGCAAGCAAGCTATGACCACCCATATCCTCACTGTTACCGCTGTAAGAATCCATTGATCTATAAAGCAGTTTCTTCATGGTTTGTTGAAACCACAAAGCTCAAAGATCGCATGTTGGAACTAAACCAGGAGATCAACTGGGTTCCAGAACACACTAAAGATGGTTCTTTTGGTAAGTGGTTAGAAAACGTTAGAGATTGGGCTATCTCACGTAACAGATTCTGGGGAGCACCTATTCCAGTATGGAAATCAACTGACCCTAACTATCCGCGCATGGATGTCTATGGTTCTTTGGATGAGATGGAAAGAGACTTCGGAGTTAGAGTTGTTGACTTCCACCGTCCAACTATTGATCACCTAACCCGTGTGAACCCTGATGACCCAACTGGTAAGTCCACGATGGTTCGTGTTCCAGAAGTTCTTGACTGCTGGTTTGAATCAGGTTCAATGCCTTTTGCTCAGGTGCACTATCCGTTTGAAAATAGTGACTGGTTTGATACTCATTCACCTGGTGATTACATCGTTGAATACTCAGGTCAGACCAGAGGTTGGTTCTATACTCTGCACGTATTATCAACTGCACTCTTTGATAGACCTGCTTTCAAGACAGCTGTCTCACATGGAATCGTTTTAGGTTCTGATGGTCAGAAGATGTCTAAGTCTTTGCGTAACTATCCAGATGTGAATGAAGTATTCGATCGTGATGGATCGGATGCGATGCGTTGGTTCCTACTATCTAGTCCTATCCTTCGCGGTGGAAC
>RFYI01000114.1 GCA_009921165.1 Actinomycetota bacterium
TAATGTTTCTCGCATTTACTTTCATTTGGGCAGAATTGGCATCCTGGCTTGCCTTGGAAGCCTTTGGCCTTTCTCTGTCGACGTCCCGTTGAGCAATATCGACCCAACTTTGTGCAGACTTTATGGACATGTTGTCAGAGTTAGTGCACTTTCTTAATGCGTGAGCTGGTGCAATAGCTCCAGCTAAGGTCATCATCAGCGCAGTGGATGTTAGGAGCATGATTATTTTCTTCATGTATCAAACTATATCAAGATAGGTTCCCAAACGGATACCTATTACCATGTATGCAAACTAGGTCTTGCAGAATGCAAGAAATACTTAAATTTATTGCCCAGCCTTAGCTTTTATGGAAAGCCAGTACCTGCTTAGCAAAAGCTTCTGACAGATCCCAGGCTTGTTTGCGGTAGCTTGCTGCTAGTTCGTGTGATTTGGCTATTTGTGCTTCGAGGTCGATGCCTTCTCTAATGAAAGCGCGTCTGTATGTGCTTAGCCAAGCTAACTGTTGAGATAGCCCTACCTCTGGGTGGAACTGAGTTGCCCAAGCACTTGAACCAACTCTGAAGGCTTCGATGGTGCCATTGCTTTCACCTAGAAGAACAGCGTTCTCTGGTAGGTCAAAAGTGTCGTAGTGAAATTGGAAAGCGTCTGCGCTTTCACCCAATGAACTGATTACAGGATCTTTTGCGGCTTCAGGAAGCATGTCGACTTTGGTCCAAGCAAACTCGCCAGCATCAGCTTTATAGACTCGAGCGCCGGCAGCTGAGGCTAGTAGCTGAGAACCAAAGCAGAGACCGAGCAGAGGAGTTTCTGTTTCTAGAGCCCACTCCATGATCTTTCTTTCATGGCTCATCCAAGGATGTTCAGCTTCTTCTAAGACACCTGCGTGAGCACCTAGAGAGATGATTCCGGAATACTGATCAAGTGTTTCTAGTTCAGGAAGGCCATCACCGTCGTTCTGGACGTCCCAGGTGTTCATGAGAATGCCCGCTTCGGCTATCGGGTTGGCCATTTCATTGAGGTGGTCATCGATGTCGTGAACGATAACAAGAATCTTTGGCTGGGTACTCATGAGGTCCTTTCGCTGAGGAAATTGTATCTCTAAGCGTTGTTGTCCCTTTGAGGGGCAGAGGAGCTTGAACTATTTGAAAGCTAATTAGCCTGAATGGCTTGGAGTCTCAGACGCTTTAGTCTTCCCCGATGTCTTCATTCCATAGTGATGGGTTAGCGATGATGAAATCACCCATTACTTTGATAAGACCTGGATCGTTCATGACTGTTACATCACAGCCATGTTCTTGAACCCAGTCTTGACCACCTTTGAAGTTGATGTCGTCGCCAACTAGCAGTTTTCCTATGTTGAACTGACGGATGAGACCTGAG
>RFYI01000115.1 GCA_009921165.1 Actinomycetota bacterium
GAAGAGATCGTGAAGGCTTGTGAACTTACCGAAGCTGCTGGAGCGGATTATGTAAAGACTTCAACTGGCTTTGCAGCCTCTGGTGCTACACCTGAAGTGATTGCCCTAATGCGTAAAACTGTTGGCGACAGACTAGGTGTCAAGGCCTCCGGGGGAGTTAGAACCCTTGATGCACTTATAGACATGGCTGAGGCAGGGGCTTCTAGGGTAGGAGCCTCAGGCACCACAGCCATACTCTTAGAGTTTGCTGAAAAGTCCAGCGAATAACCAAGACCACAAAAACCACTAGGAAATAGGATTAACCCATGAGTAATTCACATAACCCAGTAATGAACCGTATGCTCCCTGCCGATATCCAAAAGAATCAGGCAGAAATCGACGCACAGTTCGATTCCATTGTTTCCTCACAAAAGATGACCGTAGGTGGCACTGCCATCAAGATCGCAGGTCTCTTTGTTCTTTTGCTAACCGGAGCCATGATTGCTTGGAACGTTGATGCCGTTAAGGGTCTAATGATTCCTGCAGTATTCGTAGCTCTCGGTTTAGCGATGTGGATTTCCTTCTCTAAGAAGGTAAGACCAGGTGCAGTTATTGCTTATGCACTGGTTGAAGGTGTATTTGTTGGAACCATCTCTTACTTCTTCGAGCAGCAGTATCCAGGCATTGTTATGAACGCTGTGCTTGGAACTCTAACCACAGCTGGAGCGATGTTCACCGCATACTCAATGGGCTGGATCAGAGTTACCTCTAGATTCTCAAAGGTTATGACCTTTGCTCTTATTGGTTACGCAGGCTTTGGTTTAGTGAACCTGATTGTCGGTATGTTCACTAACTCTGCAGGCATCTACTCTTCTCAATACGGTTGGGTAGCAGGTCTAATTGGTGTTGGACTAGCAGCATTCACCCTAAACCTAGACTTTGAAGATATCTCTCAGGGTGCAGCTCAAGGCCTTCCTAGAGAATTTGAATGGCGAGCAGCCTTCGGTCTTCTAGTAACCATGGTTTGGCTATACCTAGAGATCCTTAGATTGCTAGCAATCTTCAATAGAGACTAAGAAGCTTCTACTAAAGCGGCAGTTGAGAAATCAGCTGCCGCTTTTTTCTTATCCAGCCACTGATCCCAGAGCTCATCTAAACGCCAAGCATTCTCAGCCATGATGGAAACACCTCTGGCACCAGTTCTTCTGACTTTGCCACCAATTAGCATCAACCTTGTGTTGAACAAGACATGAGAACAACGTTGTTGCGCATCATCAAAGAAGGTTGCATCAGAACAACCTGAACCATCATCTAAGGAAACAAAGACAACTCGTTTACCTGAACGCATCGGTGGTGTTTGAGTAGCAACTCGGATACCTGCGACCATGACATTGGTTTTATT
>RFYI01000116.1 GCA_009921165.1 Actinomycetota bacterium
ACGATAGGAATAGGAGTTCCCCAATATCTTTGCCGAGAGATCAACCAGTCGCGCAATCTAAAGTTCTTAGCAGCTTTTCCTCTACCTTCTTTTTCTAAGATGCCAACCATCTTTGAAATAGCCTCTGCTTTAGAAAGTCCATTCAGGATTTCGGAGTTAACCAGCACTCCTTCACCAGTAGTTGCAATACCTGTTTCAACAGGGTCTGCCTCACCGGTATCAACAACAACTCGAACCGGAAGACCGAGTGTTCTTGCGAAATCTAAATCTCGCTGATCGTGAGCAGCAACAGCCATGATGGCACCGGTACCGTAATCAGCAAGAACATAGTCTGAAATCCAAACAGGAATTGTTTCACCGTTAGCAGGGTTGATAGCAACTCGACCTGAATCTAAACCAGTCTTCGGTCTATCGGTTGCCAGACGTTCGATGTCATTGCTTTTCTTGACTTCGTCAAGGTAAGCCTGAAACTTCATTCGAACATCAGGAGTTGAACCTGCAACTAGTTCAGCTGCAAGATCACTATCAGCTGCAACAACCATGAAGGTTGCACCAAATAAAGTATCTGGACGTGTGGTGTAAACAGTTACTGGTTCTGCTCTACCTTCAATAGCAAAATCAACTTCAGCTCCATAAGATCTACCAATCCAGTTTCTCTGCATTGAAAGAACCTTTGAAGGCCAGTTACCCTCTAGTAGTTCAAGATCATCAAGCAATCTATCTGCATACTCAGTTACTTTGAAGAACCACTGCGTTAGTGCCTTCTTAGTAACGACAGAATCACAACGCTCACAGGCTCCACCAACAACCTGTTCGTTGGCTAGAACTGTCTGACAGGAAGGACACCAGTTGACCATCGAGTTCTTACGATATGCCAAACCTTTTTTATAGAACTCTAAGAACAACCACTGGTTCCAGCGATAGTAAATAGGATCACAGGTTCGAATAATCCTGTCCCAGTCAAAAGAACAGGCATACCTTCTCATTGAAGACTTGTGAATCTCAATGTTGTCGTAAGTCCAAGCACGAGGGTCAAGGTTTCTCTTGATAGCAGCA
Organism: Actinomycetota bacterium; assembly: GCA_009921165.1. GTDB lineage: Bacteria > Actinomycetota > Actinomycetes > Actinomycetales > Microbacteriaceae > Rhodoluna. The sequence goes on from RFYI01000116.1 coordinate 1,057, forward strand.
TTCTCAGCAGGAAGACCAAAAGCATCCCAACCGATAGGGTGCATAACGTTATAGCCCTTTTGAACCCAATATCTAGCAATAACATCACCTAGGGCATAAGCCTCAGCGTGACCCATGTGTAAATCACCTGAAGGGTAAGGAAACATGTCCAAGACATACTTCTTAGGACGGGTATCCCCTTTATTACCTGAAGCAAATGGACGAAGCTCATCCCAAACAGGTAGCCACTTCTCCTGGATAGCAAAGACATCTGGGCCGGTTGGCTCCATATTC
>RFYI01000117.1 GCA_009921165.1 Actinomycetota bacterium
GGTCAGAAGCCTCAGGTTAACTTGGCTCGCAAGTCAATTGCGCAGTTCAAGCTTCGTGAAGGTCAGCCTATTGGTGCACACGTAACTTTGCGTGGCGACAGAATGTGGGAATTCCTAGACAGACTTCTTTCACTTTCTCTTCCACGTATCCGTGACTTCCGTGGTCTATCAGACAAGCAGTTCGATGGTAAGGGTAACTACACCTTCGGTCTAACTGAGCAGACCATGTTCCACGAAATCAACCAGGACAACGTTGACCGCCCTAGAGGTATGGACATCACCCTGGTAACCACAGCTTCAAATGATGCAGAAGGACGTGCGTTGCTAACAGCTCTAGGCTTCCCGTTCAAGACAGCAGAGAACAACTAACTACTAATTGGATAGGTCTGATTACTCGTAAAGTTTTCAGAAACCGACAAAGAAGGAAACAAACAATATGACAATGACAGACCCGGTAGCAGATTTCCTGACCCGGCTGCGCAATGCCAACTCAGCGTTCCACGAGGAGATTAACTTGCCTTACAGCAAGCTAAAGGCAAACATCGCAGAGATCTTGAAGGCAGAGGGTTACATCGCTGCCGTCACTATCACCGATGCAGAAGTTGGCAAGAACATGCACGTTGAACTGAAGTACGGTCCTAACCGTGAACGTTCAATCTCAGGAATCAAGAGAGTTTCAAAGCCTGGTTTGCGTGTTTACGCAAAGTCAAGTGAGATCCCTCGCGTTCTTGGTGGATTGGGTATTGCAATTCTTTCGACTTCGTCAGGACTACTAACTGACCGTCAAGCAACCAAGAAAGGAGTAGGCGGAGAAGTTATCGCCTACGTTTGGTAAGCAGACATGTCACGTATTGGAAAGATGCCTATTTCAGTTCCAGCTGGAGTAGAAGTAAAGATTGATGGTCAGGTTATTGAAGTAAAGGGTCCTAAGGGCACTCTTTCTCACACAGTTCCTGCACCGATCACATTCGTTTTGGAAGACGGCACTATCACCGTCACCCGTCCTGACGATGAGCGTAACTCACGTTCACTTCACGGTCTAACTAGAACCCTTATCGCCAACAACATTGAAGGTGTAACAAAGGGATTCACTAAGGGACTTGAAATCGTTGGAACCGGTTACCGTGTAACGGTAAAGGGAACAGGTATTGAATTCGCACTTGGTTACTCTCACCCAATCATGGTTGAGCCACCAGCTGGAATTACATTCCAGGTTGATGGAAACACCAAGATCACTGTTGTCGGTATCGACAAGCAGGCTGTTGGTGAAGTTGCAGCTAACCTACGTAAGCTTC
>RFYI01000118.1 GCA_009921165.1 Actinomycetota bacterium
GCCGCTTTCTGGTTTGATCTCGCTGATAGTTCCAGGAAGTCCAGCGAATGAACCTTCCTTGATCATGATGCTCTCGCCAAGTGAGTAGTTGACGTTAACAGGGATTGACTTCTGCTTGCCCTTAGCTCCGCCCTTGACCGCAGCCTTAGCAGCAGCTTCTTCAGGAAGAACATAAAGAGTCTTCAGCATGTCAAATGCTTCTTGAGGACGCAATGGGCTTGGGTATTCACTGTGACCGACAAAGCCAGTGACAGCAGGTGTTCCACGAACGAGAGACCATGAGTCTTCATTCATTTCCATACGCACTAGAACATATCCTGGGATACGAACCTTGGTAACAAGCTTTCTTTGGCCGTTCTTGATTTCAATGGATTCTTCCATTGGAACTTCAATCTGGTAGATATCATCGCCACCGACGATAGCTAGCTTACGGTTCTCAATATTCTGCTTAACGCGCTTCTCGTAACCTGCGTAAGAGTGAATGATGTACCACTTACCTGGCTGTGAACGAAGTTCTTCCTTGAACACAGCATATGGATCTTCTTCAACAGTTGGGTCATCTGCGATAGGTGCATCGTGAATGTCAGCAATTGCAGCTGTCTCAGATTCTTGAGCCGCTTCAACATCAGTTTCAACATGAAGCGCTAATTCCTCAGCTGAAGCCTCATCGGCGTTGGTGTCATCAATGTAAGCAGGATCCGTCTCAGCGTAGTCTGACGACTCCGCTTCAAGGTTTGCGCCTTCGAGCGGGTTCTGCTCTGATTCAAAATCGGTCACGAGTTTCCTTATTATTTGTGTTGCTAAAAAATTACTTAGTTGTGTTGAAAGCGGTGTATAGCCAGATGACACCTTGTCCAAAGATGAAATCCAAACCAAAGATGATTGCCATAACAACAACAACGAAACCTAGAACAACTCCGGTGTAGTTGCGAAGTTCTGAGTATGTCGGACGATTTACTTTGCGAAGCTCAGCAATTACCTGCTGTAAAAACAGAATGATGCGACCGATAGGTCCGCGTGCCTGAGCGCGATTAGCTTTTGACGTCTCGACGAGGTCTTCAGATGCCTGCTCTAGTTCTTCTGACATTTCTCTTCTTTCAGTTAATGCTGGTGATACTTTCAATGACACAAGTGTGGCACTGCTTGCAGGGCAGACAGGACTCGAACCTGCAACCTGCGGTTTTGGAGACCGCTGCTCTACCAATTGAGCCACTGCCCTAAGTCGGCAAATGGTCACACTAATAGATTGATATCTAAAATGATTAATTTGCCAGATTAGGCTTGGGGCAG
>RFYI01000119.1 GCA_009921165.1 Actinomycetota bacterium
AACATTACGCGTCCTGGCTTTACGTTTGCTACCCACCATTCAGGTGAACCCTTACCGGAACCCATACGAGTTTCAGCAGGTTTCTTGGTTAGTGGACGGTCTGGGAAAATGTTGATCCAAACCTTTCCACCACGCTTGATGTGACGTGTCATTGCGATACGAGCAGATTCAATCTGACGGTTAGTAACGTATGCAGGAGTTAGAGCCTGAATGCCCCACTCACCGAAAGCTACCTTTGTGCCACCGGTTGCTGCACCACTTCTCTTCGGGTGGTGTTGCTTACGGTGCTTGACCTTACGTGGAATCAACATGTTTATGCCTCAACTGTTTCTGCAGCAGGAGCTGGACGACGTCCACGGCCTTCGCGGTCGCCACGAACTGGCTTCGCGTTAGCTTGCTCTTTTGCTAGCTCTTTGTTGGTGATGTCACCCTTATAGATCCATACCTTCACACCGATACGACCGAAAGTGGTCTTAGCTTCATAGAAGCCGTAATCGATGTTGGCACGAAGTGTGTGTAGTGGAACTCTTCCCTGACGGTAGAACTCTGAACGGCTCATTTCAGCGCCACCGAGACGACCTGAACACTGAACACGGATACCCTTGGCACCCTGACGCTCAGCACCCTGCATACCCTTACGCATTGCGCGACGGAAAGCAACACGAGCTGCTAGCTGTTCTGCAATACCCTGGGCAACAAGCTGTGCATCCATTTCTGGGTTCTTTACTTCAAGAATGTTTAGCTGAATCTGCTTCTTGGTTAGCTTCTCAAGATCAGTTCTGATTGCTTCAGCTTCCTGACCACGACGACCAATAACTAGACCCGGACGAGCGGTGTGAATGTCAACACGAACACGGTCACGAGTACGCTCGATCTCGATGTGTGACACACCTGCACGATCCAAACGATCGGTTAGTAGGTGACGAATACGAATGTCTTCCGCCACGTAGTCCTGGTAACGCTGACCAACCTTAGTTGAATCAGTGAACCAACGTGAACGGTGATCGGTTGTGATACCTAGTCGGAAACCGTAAGGATTTACTTTCTGACCCATTACTTGGTCCTCGCCTTCTGTGCATTCGCCTTAGCGACGACTTCGTCTGGAGTTGAAACGACAACTGTGATGTGACTAGTGCGCTTCAAAATCTGAGCTGAACGGCCCTGAGCACGAGGCATGAAACGCTTCATGGTCACACCCTCGTCAACGTAAGCAGCTGAAATGATTAGGTCGCCCTCATCAAAACGAACGTTAGCTGCTTCTGCCTTTACTCTTGCGTTAGCAACAGCAGA
>RFYI01000120.1 GCA_009921165.1 Actinomycetota bacterium
TGATGTGAACACCGGTAAGTTCATCGGTTCAGGTGGAAACCTTGAAGAAACCGTTACTAAGAACAACTTGGAAGCAGCTGAGGAGATTGTTCGCCAGCTGCGCCTTCGCGATATCGGTGGAATCATCGTTGTTGACTTTATTGACATGGTCTTAGAGTCAAACCGTGATCTAGTGCTTAGAAGAGTCATGGAATGCCTATCCAGAGATAGAACCAAGCACCAGGTTGCTGAAGTTACCTCCTTAGGTCTTGTTCAGATGACTCGTAAGAAGATCGGTATTGGTCTTCTTGAAGCCTTTAGCGAGCCTTGTGAGGTTTGCGCAGGTCGTGGACTGATCATTCACCATGAGCCAGTTCTGAAGAACAAGCACATTGAAGATGATGACCGCCCACAAAAGCAGAACAACAACAAGAACAAGAACAACAAGGGTAAAAACAAGGGCAACCGGGACAACCAAGCCCCTAAGGAAGACTCCCAGGAGCGCAAGCCAAGGGTCGAACCTGCCAAGGTAGTAACAGCTGAAAAGGCTGAAGAGGCCAAGAATTTGATGTCTAAGATTGCTGCCAGCAGCAGTGTGGTCAGCGATTCAGCCCCTAAAACCCTTGAAACTGTCATGGAAGCATTGCCTGAAGCAGCCCCTACCGGTGAGCCTAAGCGTAAGTCCAGAAGAGTTTCCAGCGGGGGAGAGATCACCCCAGGAGCACCACAAGAGTAGTAAAAAACAGGGGTAATAAGGTTTGACCAGCGCTAACTTGGACGCTAAGATGGAATCTTGTTGCCCTAAGAGCAACCAAATCCAAGATTTTTTCGAACAAAGGGTATATCTGTGGTTTACGCAGTAGTCCGCGCGGGTGGCCGCCAAGAAAAGGTGTCAGTAGGCACCATCGTGACGCTTGACCGTCTCAAGGCTCAGGCTGGTGGCTCTATCGTGCTACCTGCTCTGTTGCTAGTTGATGGTGACAAAGTCACACACGAAGCTGAAGCACTAGCCAAGGTTAAGGTAACTGCAACCGTTCTAGGTAACCTTCGTGGACCAAAGATCGTTATCCAGAAGTACAAGAACAAGACTGGTTACAAGAAGCGTCAGGGTTTCCGCGCTGACCTAACCCGTGTTCAGGTCACAGAGATCAAGTAAGGATTAGCAAATGGCATCCAAAAAAGGTGTTTCCTCAACCCGTAACGGTCGCGACTCTAACGCTCAGCGTCTAGGTGTTAAGCGCTACTCAGGTCAAGAAGTCAACGCAGGTGAAATCATTGTTC
>RFYI01000013.1 GCA_009921165.1 Actinomycetota bacterium
GAATACGTTGAATTCATAAGAAATGCAGCTAAATTCAACGGAGTTGAAGACCTAGTGGCCGAAATCAACAGGGACTTAGACAAGATACGAGCCATTCTTAGCTAATTTGCAAGGGGTGGAACTGCAAACCAATCTCGGCTATGCTTGAGAGGTTGCCGTGAACCGGCCGCGGATCCACAGAGCTTTAGACACAAGGTCTATTGCGCCGCGCAGCGAGCCTCGAAAGGAAACCAAATGGCACTGAACGCTACAAAGAAAACAGAAATAATTACAGAATTTGCAACACACCCAGGTGACACAGGCTCTCCAGAGGTTCAGATTGCGGTGATGACTCAGCGCATCAAAGATCTAACGGAGCATCTGAAGGACCACAAGCACGACCACCACTCACGTCGTGGTCTCTTGCTTCTTGTTGGTCAACGTCGTCGTCTGCTTGGCTATTTGCAGAATGTTGACATCGCTCGTTACCGCGCGCTAATTGAGCGCCTTGGTCTCCGCCGCTAATTGATTTTCATAGGAGCCGCCTCAGTTTTGAGGCGGTTTTCTTAGTTAAGCGGTTATTCTCTAATAGAGAGAAGGGAAAGCAATGGATTTTGTTGGGGCGATTAAAGCCGGATTTAAGAACTATGCAAACTTCAGGGGAGTAGCTTCAAGACCTGAGTATTGGTACTGGATACTTTTTATCACTCTGGCATCCTTGGTTGGATCTGCATTTGGCACATCTATGCCGATGTCTGGTATTTCAAATCTTTTCTCGGCTGCAACTCTAGTTCCTTCGGCAGCGATTTCTATCCGAAGATTGAGAGATGCAGGCTATTCATGGACCTGGGTATTGAGCCTCATTCCTGGCTTGGTGATTTTTTTCTATGGAGTTTTTGCGATAGCGATCAAGTTAGTCAATTCTAGATTGCTTGAGAATCCAGGGCTAAATCTTGAGGAATTCTTGCAATCAGATGTTTTCCAATCTTTTCTCTCTGGATCTGAGGTTTTTGGGCTAGCCATTCTTACACTTGCTGGGATGGGTCTTTACTTAATAGCTGCTTTGATTCTGACAATATTTCAAATCATGCCATCAAAGTCTTTCGAACAGGGCAACAAGCGTATTAAGCCTCAAACTCCTGTTATTTAGAGTAAATAGACCGCTAGAAAACAAAACCTTCAACCTATAGGTGAATTTAGTGTGCTCTGGTAGGCTGGTTCAGAGTCAAGACGGCAGGTTTGCTGGTCAGTGGTGGTGGACCTTGGGGCAAGTTACCCAAGATTTATTACTGTTGGCCAGAGCATCCCTCAAATAAAACGGGCAGATATTGCCGTGGACTCAAGCGCGCTCAAAACGCATCTATAAATCGTTTATGGGTGTTTGTCGCGCTTTCATTATGAAGATAAGAGGAGGGACCATGGAAGGTCCAGAAATCAAAGCACAAGAAGTAATCATCGACAACGGTAAGCACGGTAAGCGTGTTATTCGTTTCGAAACAGGTCGTTTGGCTCAGCAGGCACAAGGTGCAGCTGCAGTTTATATCGACGAAGAGACCATGTTGTTCTCGGCAACAACAGCTAGCAAGACACCGAAGGATCAGTTTGATTTCTTCCCTTTGACCATTGATGTTGAAGAAAGGATGTATGCAGCCGGTCGAATCCCAGGATCATTCTTCCGTCGTGAAGGTCGTCCATCAACAGAAGCAATTTTGGCTTGTCGTCTAATCGACCGTCCACTTCGTCCATCTTTCCCAGATGGCCTAAGAAACGAAATCCAGGTTGTTGTAACAGTTTGGGCAATTCACCCAGACGAAATGTATGACGTCTTAGCTATCAACGCTGCATCTATGTCAACTCAACTGGCAGGTCTACCTTTCTCAGGTCCTATTGGTGGAGTTCGTGTTGCACTTATCGATGGTCAGTGGGTTGCTTTCCCTAAGCACTCACAACTTGAACGTGCAGTATTCGACATGGTTGTTGCCGGACGTGTAGTAAACGAGAATGGCAAAGAAGATGTTGCCATCATGATGGTTGAAGCGGAAGCAACTGAAGTTTCTTGGAACCTAATCAAGAACGAAGGTGCAAGCGCCCCTAACGAAGAGATCGTATCTCAAGGTCTTGAAGCGGCTAAGCCATTCATCGCTCAGTTGGTTAAAGCTCAGGAAGCTGTTGCAGCTCTTGCTGCGAAGCCAACTGCTGACTACCCACTATTTGCTCCATACACCGATGAGGTTTACTCAGCAGTTGCAGCTTTGGCTGAAACTGAACTAGGTAACATCTACCAGGTTGCAGATAAGACCGAGCGTCAGAACGCTGACGATGCTCTAAAGGCTTCCGTTAAGGAAAAGCTTGCTGAGACTCTAGATGAAGCTCAACTGAACCAGGTTTCAGCTGCATACAAGTCAGTAACCAAGAAGGTTGTTCGCACTCGCGTTCTCAAAGAGGGCATCCGTATTGATGGTCGTGGTAAGCGCAACATCAGAAAGATTGACTGTGAAGTAGCAGTTATTCCTCGCGTTCACGGTTCAGCTATCTTCCAGCGTGGCGAGACCCAGATTCTTGGTATCACTACCTTGAACATGTTGAAGATGGAGCAGCAGATCGACTCGCTGTCGCCTGTTACTTCTAAGCGATACATGCACAACTACAACTTCCCTCCTTATTCAACTGGTGAAGTTGGTCGTGTTGGAACTCCTAAACGTCGTGAAATTGGTCACGGTGCGCTTGCTGAGCGTGCATTGGTTCCTGTACTACCAAGCCGTGAAGAGTTCCCTTATGCGATCCGTCAGGTATCTGAAGCCCTAGGTTCAAACGGATCAACCTCTATGGGTTCTGTTTGTGCATCTACCTTGTCACTACTAAACGCTGGTGTGCCACTACGTGCACCAGTTGCTGGTATTGCTATGGGTCTTATCTCTGACACAGTTGATGGCAAGACCGAGTATGCAGCTTTGACTGACATCTTGGGTGCTGAAGATGCTCTAGGAGATATGGACTTCAAGGTTGCCGGTACCAGTGAATTCATTACTGCAATTCAGCTGGACACCAAGCTTGACGGTATTCCATCAGAGGTTCTAACTGGCGCTCTATCTCAGGCTAAGGAAGCTCGTCTGAGCATTCTTGATCTGATGAAGGAAGCTATTAGCACTCCTGACGAGATGTCACCTAACGCTCCAAGAATCATCTCTGTGAAGATTCCTGTTGACAAGATCGGTGAGGTCATTGGCCCTAAGGGCAAGATGATCAACCAGATTCAAGAAGACACTGGTGCAGATATCTCAATCGAAGACGACGGAACCGTATACATCGGTGCTGTTGATGGTCCTGCAGCTGAAGCTGCTCGTGCCATGGTTAACGCAATTGCAAACCCACACGTACCAGAAATTGGTGAGCGTTTCTTGGGAACTGTAGTTAAGTTAGCAACCTTCGGTGCTTTCATCTCGTTGACTCCAGGTAAAGATGGTCTCCTACACATTTCTGAACTACGCAAGCTAGCTGGCAAGCGTGTTGAGAATGTTGAAGACGTCCTAACTGTTGGTCAGAAGATTCAGGTAGAACTTACCAAGATTGATGACCGTGGCAAGCTTTCACTTTCACCTGTTGTTGAAGGCGAAGTTGCTGCATCTGACGAAGACGAAGAGTAAAAAACTTTCGAGATGACTGTAGTTCAATTCACTCTCGATCAACCCGAAATTGAGTTCACCGCTTCGGGAGGCAGTACGGTTCGCCGCACTGTCCTCCCAAGCGGTGTTCGCGTTTTAACAGAAACCGTTCCTGGAGCACAGAGTGCCTCAGTTTCCTTTGCAGTTGCAGTTGGCTCAAGAGATGAAGTTGATGGTCATCATGGTTCAACTCACTTCCTCGAACACTTGTTATTCAAAGGAACTAAAAGCAGAACGGCATTAGATATTGCAGTTGCTTTTGACTCCGTTGGTGGTGCATCAAATGCTTCAACTGGTAAAGAACACACCTCTTACTATGCAAGAGTTCAAGACAAAGCAATTCCAGTAGCTGTTCAAGTTATCGCTGACATGCTCACCTCCTCTGTTATTGACCCGATTGAGTTCGAGAATGAACGCACAGTAATTCTTGAAGAACTGGCGATGAATGATGATGATCCTCAGGATGTTGCTCACGAAGAGTTCTTTGAAGCTGTTCTAGGCGGACATCCACTCGGTAGACCCATCGGTGGAACACCAAACACCATCAAGGCAGTTTCTAGGGATGCTGTTTGGCAGCACTACCAAAAGAATTACCGCCCACAAGATCTAGTTGTAACAGCTGCTGGCGGTGTTGACCATGATGCTCTGCTGGAACTGGTATCTGAGAACCTTGAGCTAGCAGGTTGGGATCTGAACCTAACTGCAACACCAAGGACTTGGCGTACTCAGGGCTCAGTTTCGTTGGATGTTGCACCAACAGTCAAAGTAATAAATAGACCGATTGCGCAGGCAAACATTGTCTTAGGATCACAAGGTCTAGTAGCAGGCGATGAGCGTCGCTATGCAATGGCTATTTTGAACACTGTGCTTGGTGGGGGAATGTCTTCAAGGTTGTTCCAAGAGATCCGTGAGAAGCGTGGCTTGGCTTACTCCGTCTACTCTTTCAACCAGGGTTATAGCGATGCTGCTGCTTTTGGTTTATACGCCGGTTGCTCACCTCAGAAAGCTCCTGAAGTCATTCGGTTGATGCTTGCAGAACTTGAGAAGGTTGCCGAAGATGGCATTACCGAAGCTGAACTTGATTTAGCCAAGGGAAATATTTCTGGTGGTTTAGCTCTAAAGTTTGAAAGCACTCAGGCAAGAATGTCTCGTCTGGGAGGTGCAGAACTTACCGATGGTGAGTTTATTGATCTTGATGAGTCCTTGGCTCGCTACTCAGCAGTGAATCTTGTCGATGTTCAAGCTTTGGCTAAGTTGATGTCTGATGCTCCGAAGTCTTTTGTTGCTGTTGGCGATGTCAAAGAGTCACTATTTGATGAGTTTGTCTAGGCGATTGGTAAGTTTTATCTCATGACTATTAAAGTTGCAGTTGTTGGCGCAAGCGGCCGGATGGGTAAATTAGCCCTTGATATCATTCACGGTGCTCCCGATTTGGAATTACACGCTGCTTTGGATTCAAAGAGTGAGCTCAGCCAAGTACTAGGCGCAGATGTAATATTTGATGCAACCAAGCTAGAGATCAGCAAGCAGGTGGTTGACTTTGCTATCGCTAACTCAATCAAAGTATTAGTTGCCACCAGCGGTTGGTCACAGGGGCTCTTGACTGAAGTTTCAGCCAAGGTTGGCGCTGGCGCAGTGGTCGTGATTCCGAATTTCTCTATAGGTTCAACTCTGGCTACTAAGTTTGCAGCTGAAGCTGCGAAGTATTTTGATTCGATTGAGATAATCGAAACTCATCACGCAGGCAAGATTGATTCACCTTCAGGCACAGCGGTTAGAACAGCTGAACTTATTTCTGAAAGTAGAAAAGCAGCTGGTAAAGATCAACCACTTATTCCAGGTGTTGGCCAACAAGCTCGCGGTGAAGTAGTCGCAGGTGTTCCAATTCACAGCCTTCGGCTTGATGGAGTTTCAGCCAAGCAAGAAGTTAATCTTGGTGGCAAGGACGAAGTCCTAAGCATTTCTCATTCAACCGGTTCGGTGCAGGCATATGCATTAGGAATTTTGCATTCAATTAGATTCACTGCAACAGCAAACGGTTTGACTGTTGGCCTGAACAAGATACTTGGTATCTAAAAAATGACTTCAGCCAAACTAGGTGCCGTCATCATGTCGGCATTGGTTGTCATGTATTTAGCATTGCTTGGTCAGCAAGGTTACCTATTTCTAATTCAGGATTCACCTGTAGCTAAAGTAATGGGTTTTTGTATCCTTATTTTGCCGCTATTTGGGGCCTGGGGTATTTACATGGAACTTAGATTTGGTTTGGCTATAGAAAAGTTAGGTAAAGCACTTGAAGATGAAGGTGCCTGGCCTAGATTTGAGTTCAGCGTTATGCCATCTGGCCGAGCCAATAAGGCTGAGGCGATGCTCGAATTTGAAAAGTATCAGGTAGCTGCAACCAAAGACCCAGAGAACTGGAGATCTTGGTTTGCTCTTGGACTCATTTATGATGCCTGCGGGGATAGAAAACGCGCCAGAGGGGCGATGCGCAAAGCAATAGAGAGATCTAAAAGGTAGGCTTTTACCCGTGTCTGAGATTATTTTTCGTAGCGACGTTACCGTCGAATTAGTCCGTTCTAGCGCTTCTGACAGCGATGTGCTTTTTGCTGCTCGGGTCTCTACCCAAGGTGAGCAATCCCTTGAAGCTGCTGCGGCTCACACTGACGCAAGTGAAGATGAGAAGAGAAGCAAAGGTCTAATAAATTATTTGATGAGGGATCGTCACGGATCACCATTCGAGCACAACTCAATGACTTTTTATGTTCAAGCTCCTATATTCGTATTTAGAGAGTTCATGCGTCATCGAATCGCTTCATACAACGAAGAATCAGGTAGATACAAGGAATTGAATCCGGTGTTCTATGTTCCAGGCCCTGACCGTAACTTACTTCAGGTTGGTAAAACTGGCCACTATGAATTCCTCCCTGGCAGTGCCGAGCAGATTGCTCTAGTTGAACAAGAGACGAGAACCACATCGCAGCAGGCCTACGAGTCTTATAAGCGGATGCTTGAGGCAGGAGTGGCTCGTGAGGTTGCAAGAATAGTTTTGCCACTGAATATCTATTCATCTATGTATGTGACTATGAACTCTCGCGCACTTATGAACTTCCTAAGCCTTAGAACCAAGCGTGAAGGAACACATTTTCCATCATTCCCTCAGCGTGAAATCGAGATGTGTGCCGAGAAGATGGAAGACTTCTGGGCTGAACTAATGCCTTACACATACGCTGCTTTCAATGAGAACGGTCGAGTGGCTCCATAAGGTTAGGTTTTACCTAATACTTGTTGACCACTAATCTTGTCCTATGTCGGAAAAACAGAAAGATTTATTTGGTCAGGTACTAGTTGCCCTAGTGACACCTATGACCACTGATGGTGAAGTCGATTGGGCTGCCACCGAAAGACACCTCGACTATGTCATTTCTAATGGTGCTGACGGTGTTGTTGTTACCGGTACCACCGGGGAAACCAGCACTCTAACAGATGCTGAGAAGCTTCAGTTAGTCAAAGTTGGTAAGTCGGTATCTGCTGGTAGAGCAAAGATCATCACCGGCGGTGGTTCTAACGAAACTGCTCACGCCATTCAGCTATACAAGGCTTCTGAAGCTGCAGGAGCCGATGGTGTAATGATTGTGACTCCTTATTACAACAAGCCAACTCAGGCAGGTGTGCTAACCCACTTCAGAATGATTGCTGATGCAACAGATTTACCAGTGATTTTGTATGACATTCCAGGTAGAACTGGTATTCCAATTCAGTTTGAAACTATTCTTCGTGCAGCTAAGCATCCAAACATCATGGCTATCAAAGATGCTAAGGGCGATTTTGCTCAGGTTTCAAGAGTTCTAAACGAAACTGATCTTCTTTATTTCTCTGGTGATGATAGCAACGTGTTGCCACACATTTCTCTTGGTGCCACAGGATTGATTGGCGTGACGGCAAATATTGCACCTAAGGCTTATCGTGACCTGGTTGACGCAACTAACCGCAATGATTTTGATAGCGCACTAACGGTTCACAACGCACTGGAGCCTTTAGTGCGTGCTGCCATGACACATGTGCCGGGAACTGTTGCTTCCAAATACATTTTGAATGGACTAGGTCTTATAGACAGTCCAAGAGTGCGCTTGCCATTGGTTGGCCCTGAAGAATCAGAAGCTGCTCGAATTGAAGCAGACATTGACAAGGTGGGCACTGTGCCTGGCTTAAACTTTACGAACTTCCGTCCAGATCGCAACGCAGCAGCCGGTGGTGCTCTGCCAAAGGTGGCTGGCACAACCAGATAGGTGTGCAGATGTTTGAAGCTCTACCAAATCCGCCAGCTCTAAAAGCTGGAACACTTCGCATTATCCCACTTGGTGGAATAGGTGAAATCGGCCGCAACATGACCGTTTTCGAAATTGATAGCAAACTTCTCATCGTTGACTGCGGTGTTTTATTTCCTGAAGAGCATCAGCCTGGCGTTGATCTGATACTGCCTGATTTCAACTATTTGAATGATCGACTAACTGACATTATTGGAATTGTGCTCACCCATGGTCACGAAGACCACATCGGTGGAGTCCCATTCTTATTGAAGATGCGGGCAGACATCCCAATGTATGGTTCTGAGCTAACCCTTGCTTTTGTCGATGCAAAACTAAAAGAACACAAAATCCTTGGCCATCAATACGTGGTTCGTGAAGGAGACAGGAAAACGGTTGCTGGATTTGACTTAGAGTTCATCGCAGTTAATCACTCCATTCCAGATGCGCTAGCAGTTGTGATTAGAACTAAGGCAGGCTCGGTTCTACATACCGGTGATTTCAAAATGGATCAATTACCGCTAGATAACAGGCTTACCGATCTCAGAGCGTTTGCTCGGATCGGTGAGGAAGGCCTTGATTTGTTTATGGCCGATTCAACTAACGCTGATGTTCCCGGGTTCACTCCACTGGAAAAAGACATCGGTCCAGTAATTGAGGATGTTATTTCAAGAACACCAGGCAAAGTGATTGTTGCTAGTTTCTCATCCCACGTTCACCGTGTTCAGCAAGTGCTAAATGCCGCTGCTGCTCATAATCGTAAGGTGGCTTTGGTCGGTCGATCCATGGTTCGCAATATGCAGATCGCAGCTGACTTGGGTTATCTAGAAGCGCCAAAAGACATTTTTATTGACTTCAAAGATGCAAACAGCATTCCAGCCAACGAAATTGTTTACATGTGCACCGGCTCGCAGGGTGAACCGATGGCGGTGCTTTCTAAGATGGCTAATAGTGAGCACGAAATTTCCGTTGGTGAAGGAGACACAGTAATTCTTGCCTCGTCACTTATTCCTGGAAATGAGAATGCGGTCTATCGAGTTATCGACCAGTTAACTCGTCTCCGAGCTAATGTGGTGCACAAAGGCAACGCCAAAGTGCATGTATCTGGACATGCTGCTGCAGGAGAACTTCTTTATTGCTACAACATTCTCAAGCCAAAAAACGCAATGCCGGTCCATGGTGAATATCGTCATCTAATAGCTAATGGAGCTCTTGCGGAGAAAACTGGAATAGCTCCAGAGCGAGTTCTTATAGTTGAAGACGGTTGGGTAGTTGATTTAGTCAATGGTCTAGCTCAAGTGGTCGGTGCAGTTGAATGCGGTCTGCTTTACGTAGATGGCAAGACCGTCGGTAAGATCACCGAAGATGACCTAAAGGACCGGAGATTGTTATCTCAAGAGGGATTTATCTCGATTTTTGCAGTCATGGATAAAGACACAGGCCGGATCATCGTGGGACCTGAAATTAGGGCCAAAGCTTATGCCGAAGATGACCATGTTTTTGATGATGTAAAGCCATTGATTGAGAAGGCACTTGGGGAGGCTGCCCAGGAAGGCATAAGGGATACCTATGCCATGCAGCAGGTCATCCGCAGAACTATTGGCACTTGGGTAAACCGGAATCACCGCAGAAGACCAGTTATTATCCCCGTTGTAATCGAAGGCTAATAAGCCGCTGGCTTAACCTTTCCTGCCCTGCCTGACCTGTATTGACGGGGGTCGCTGTTATTTTGGAAGTCATGGCATCACGTAAACCAGCTAAACCTCGCAGCAGGGTCGCTCCATCTAGGCAGAGCAGAGCTGCTAAGCCTCAAACAGAGCGTCACAATTGGCTCTTACGCTCGATTGCGTGGGTCTATTTGGCCGGGGCGGCAGTCATTGGCTGGCTGGCACGATCACTTACCTCTGAGAAGATTGCCAAGGAGGATCGCAGGGACGGGCCACCCTTTGCTCTATTCTTGCTTGGAATTGCTGGGGCCGTTGACACCTGGTTCTTCCCGACAGATTCGACTGCTACGGAACCGAACGTAGCCCAGGTTCTAAACGACTACACCGCAGGTTTGCTCTTTGGAAGGCTGTCGGTTGCCTTACCTGTTCTGATGGTCATCTTCTCCATGTACTTGATGAGGCATCCGTCGACTGTCAGAGACAATACGAGAGTTGGACTTGGTTGGGTTATTTTGTTGATCAGTGCTGCTGGTTTCTTCCATATATTCAGTTTGCAACCACAGCCCTCTAATGGAGTTTCAGCTCTCGCAGCAGCGGGGGGATTATTTGGCTGGCTAGTGACAGTCGTGTTTATCAACAGCATTACAGTCTGGGGTGCTGGAGCGGTAGTTGGAATCCTTGCGCTGGGTTCAGTACTCATCATGACTAAGACTGCACCTAATAAAGTCAAGTCAAGAATTGCAGAGCTTTATCATCGACTTTTTCCGGGCAATGAAACTCAGACAGTAGATATTGAAGAAGAAATAGAAGATGCTTTCGATGGAACTAAAGCTCCTTGGTGGAAGAAATCAAAAACCTCAGATAAGGAAGCCTACGAAACTCCAGTACTAACGGGGGACCAAACCATGACTCTCGATGAGCTCTTCGAGGCTCAGGAGTCAGATGCGAGCACTGAGCCAATTCCAGTCAGTGAAGAAAATTTAACCGAACCAATCCATTTAGCGTCAGAGACAATCGCTCGAGAGCCCGTTGAAGCAACTGTTTCAGAACCAGTTACAGTTGCTCCTGCTAAACCAAAAAGAGCCTACGTGTTACCTCCGGCTTCATTGCTTGTTGCTGGAACACCTCCGAAAGCCAAGACTGCAGCTAATGACGCTGTTGTCGAGTCATTGAACTCGGTCTTTCAAGAGTTTGGCGTCGACGCCAAGGTGAGTGGTTTCTCCAGGGGACCGACAGTTACACGATATGAAGTCGAGGTGAAACCCGGAGTTAAAGTTGAAGCAGTGACTCGCCTTGCGGGAAATATTTCTTACGCAGTAGCAAGCAACGAGGTAAGAATTCTAGCTCCGATACCAGGAAAGTCAGCAATTGGAATTGAAATACCTAACGTTGATAGGGAGACAGTTTCTCTAGGTGATGTTTTGCGTTCATCGGTAGCCCAACAAAGCAAGCACCCTCTAACAATTGGTATTGGTAAGGACGTTGAGGGAGGCTATGTAGTAGCGAATCTGGCAAAGATGCCACATTTGCTGGTAGCTGGCGCAACCGGTGCAGGTAAGTCTTCATTTGTTAATTCAATGATTTCTTCAGTTCTGATGAGATCCAAACCAGCTGAAGTTCGAATGGTTCTTATCGACCCGAAGCGGGTTGAGCTTGCCGCTTACGAAGGTGTTCCTCATCTGATTACGCCAATCATCACTAACCCGAAGAAGGCCTCTGAAGCGCTGCAATGGGTGGTGAAGGAAATGGATGCCAGATATGATGATTTAGCATCCTTCGGATACAAGCATGTCGATGATTTCAATCGTGCATTAGTTGCTGGTGAGATTAAGTTGCCGGAAAACTCCTCAAGAAAACTTCAACCATATCCTTATCTTTTGGTAGTGGTTGATGAGCTTGCAGATTTGATGATTGTCGCTCCTAGAGAAGTGGAAGACTCTATTGTTCGTATCACACAGTTGGCTCGTGCTGCTGGAATTCACTTAGTTCTTGCAACCCAGAGACCATCGGTTGATGTTGTTACAGGTTTGATCAAAGCCAACGTTCCTAGTCGCTTAGCGTTCTCAGTTTCATCCCTCACTGATTCAAGAGTGATTCTCGACCAGCCAGGGGCTGAGAAGTTAATTGGTCAAGGTGACGCACTGTTCTCACCTATGGGAACTAATAAGCCAATGCGTGTTCAGGGAGCTTGGATTACCGAAGCTGAGTTGGCCGCGATTGTTACACATGTGAAAATACAGATGCAGCCTGAATATCGTCAAGACGTCAATGAAGTTGCAACTAGAAACGTTGTTGATGCAGATATCGGAGATGATTTAGAAGTTTTATTACAAGCCGCTGAGCTAATTATTTCTTCCCAATTCGGGTCTACCTCAATGTTGCAAAGAAAACTTAGAGTTGGCTTTGCAAAGGCAGGAAGACTTATGGACTTGCTGGAATCTAGAAATATCGTTGGACCGAGTGAGGGGTCCAAGGCGAGAGATGTGATGGTTCAACCTGAGGACCTACCTACAGTTTTAGCTCAACTTCGAGGTGAGACAGGTAGCAAAACTAGCCCACAAGTTGCTCAGGCCGCAGCAGTTGTTGATCAGGGTGCCGGTGAATTTGCAGATTTTGTTCCACCCGCCTCCGAAGAAGATGAAGATGATGGCGACGCATGGCATCTAACTGGAAGAAACTAGGAAGCGGATCACTTTTGTTAAATACCGCAAACCTATTTACTATCGGTCGAATACTTGTCACTCCAGTTTTCCTCTGGTCTGTGTATAGTTACTTCGCACCTGGGGAAGTCATCGACTGGTATTTGCTACTAGCTTTTATAGTCATCTCTGCTACTGATGGAATTGATGGAGCAATAGCTAGAAAGAGTAACACTGTAACAACATTAGGAAAGTTGCTAGATCCAATTGCGGATAAAGTTCTGATTGGTGGCACTTTTATAGTGTTATCTATTCTGAACGTTCTGCCTTGGTGGGTAACAGGCGCGATTCTAGTCAGGGAAATCGGAATGACTGCTTATCGTTTGATCGTTGTTCGAAACAAAATTATTCCTGCATCAAATAGCGGCAAATTAAAGACAGTTTTTCAGTCAATAACTCTGGGCTGGTTCATCTCACCGTTAAATTCTTTATTATTAAACCAAGGCTTAGACATTGGGAGTGGATTGATTTTTGGGGCAGTATTTTTAACTTGGTGGTCGGCGATCAAATATGTCAGAGAGTCAATCTAAATGTCAGCCGCTAATCTCCTTCAACTCCTAGAATCCAAAGGCTTAAAACTTGCTATTGCTGAATCGCTAACTGGTGGATTACTTTGTAGTGAACTAGTCGCAGTTTCTGGGGCATCAAAAGTTGTTTTAGGTTCAGTTGTTGCATATCAAACAGGACTTAAGGCATCAAACCTTGGGGTTAACCCGCAACTACTTGAATCTAATGGTGCGGTTGATCCAGAAGTGGCTGTGCAAATGGCAGAGGGAGTCCGCTCCAGAATGTCATTGCAACTATTACTGGCGACGGACACGGTGCTTGGAGTCTCAACCACAGGAGTTGCCGGCCCCGATGAACAAGATGGAAAATCTGTTGGAACAGTATTCATTGCTGTCGCGGGCAAGCTCGGTGTTAAGGTCTGGGAAGAACATTTTTCAGGAGACCGCGCTTCAATCAGGACCCAAAGCGTCTCTTCGGCCATTTCACACATTGGGGAATACCTAACCGGTTAGGGCGGTTATTTATAGTGTGAGGACAATCTGAACGGATTGAATTCCAAGGTAACTTTCAGCAATCTAAGGCATAAATGTCATTAGGAGCAGGTAAGTTATTTCTACGGGAAAGCAATTTCCCAGCAGAGATCAAAGATCGTCTTTGAATCTCTTTGAAAGGAGGCTCTAAATGGCTCTAGTTCGTCAAGAAATCGGTGATGTGCTTCGTGACCTCCGCCAACAGAAGGGTCATACCCTTCGTCAGGTGGCATCTCGTGCAGCAGTCGCACTGGGCTACCTAAGCGAGATTGAGCGTGGGCAAAAGGAGGCATCTTCGGAGATCCTCGCATCTGTCGCGTATGCTCTGGATGTTCCAATCTCGCAGATTATGCGCCTGGTTGCAGAGCGTTTTGAAGCGGTTGAGACCGTTGTGATTCCAGACACAGTGCCAGTCGAATTCGTAACTAGTTACGACTCACCAAGTTTGACCAATTCTCGATAGAAATTGGCTAAAGAACCCCCGAGGCGAAAGCTTCGGGGGTTCTTTTGTTCACAACTCTTGGGCTAGTCAGCAGGAATATAGAAGGTTCTCGGGTTATCGTCTTACCGTGAGACTAAGCGACTTTCAAACTCTCATGGCTGACGAGTTCGGGGCTGCCTATGCGGCTGTGCTCCTCCGGGATCTAGCTCTAATCGAGCTAGGGGATATGACCGGTCAAAAGGCACTAGAGGCTGGGATTGACCCTAAAGAGATCTGGCAAGCTATTTGTAAAGCTCAGAATGTACCAAATGACCGTTGGCATGGTTTGAACAAAAAGCCGAAAGATAGACACGCCGATTAGATTTTATTCGTAATTTTGTTCGAATTTTGCTAGGCTATCTACAGTTGGGTTCTGATAGAAGTTATCAACAATTCAATCGAACACTCCCACCAAAGAGGTGTTCCCTCGTAGTGTCATGACAGCATAAAACCAGCCGCTCAGGCGGCAGAAAAGGAACGGCAATGCCATCAGCATCAGATCGCGATAAGGCGCTAGACACTGCGCTCGCACAAATTGACAAACAATTCGGCAAGGGCTCAGTTATGAGGCTTGGCTCGGATGAAAGAGCTCCAATAGAAGTTATTCCTAGCGGTTCGATCGCTCTTGATGTCGCCCTGGGTATCGGGGGTTTCCCTAAGGGTCGTATCGTAGAAATCTATGGGCCTGAATCTTCGGGTAAAACAACAGTTGCTCTCCACGCTATTGCTAATTGTCAGAAAGCCGGTGGAACTGCAGTTTTCATTGACGCGGAACACGCGTTAGACCCAGAGTATGCAAAAGCACTCGGCGTTGACATCGACGCATTGCTGGTAAGCCAGCCAGATACTGGTGAGCAGGCTTTGGAAATCGCTGACACACTGATTCGCTCCGGTTCGATTGACATCATCGTGATCGACTCTGTGGCAGCTCTAGTTCCAAGAGCTGAAATTGAAGGCGAAATGGGTGATTCACACATGGGTCTTCAAGCTAGATTAATGTCACAAGCATTGCGCAAGCTAACCGGTGTTCTAAATAACACCAAGACCACAGCAATCTTCATCAATCAGTTGCGTGAAAAAATCGGTGTCTTCTTTGGTTCCCCTGAAACTACAGCTGGAGGAAAGGCACTAAAGTTCTATGCTTCTGTTCGTCTTGATGTTAGGCGCATAGAAACTCTAAAAGATGGCCAGGATGCAGTCGGTAACCGAACTCGGGTCAAGGTTGTAAAGAACAAGATGGCACCTCCTTTCAAACAGGCTGAATTCGACATCATTTATGGAGTAGGTATTTCACGTGAAGGAAGCTTGCTGGACTTTGGTGTTGAGCAGGAAATTGTAAAGAAATCAGGAGCTTGGTACACCTACGAAGGCGAGCAGCTGGGACAAGGTAAAGAGAACTCGAGAAACTATCTGATTGATAATCCTGCAATTGCGGATGAAATAGAACAAAAGATTAAGTCCAAACTGGGTATCGGCGTTCCAAGAGCTGTAGCAGATCTTCCTGAAGATGAAGTGACTGAGCTCAAAGCTGTAAACGACTGATTGTGGATATCGATCAGATTCTAAAAGAAGCTTCAGAGTCTGGGAATGTTTCCAAGTATTCCTTAAGATCTGTAGATTCTTTAGAGGAAGATGTTCGCCAATCTCTTATCAAAATGGTAGAACGTGGCGGTAAGTCTTCCAGTGAATTAGGTAAGGCATTGGTTGCTAAAGAATTTCCAAGAGAAATCGTTGACCAGATGATAACCCGTTTCATCGAGGTGTCTTTAATAGACGACTTTGCGTTAGCGCGCGATCTAGTTGAATTGGCAGTAACAAGAAAAGCCAAGGCTAAGTCAGTTATTGCAAGAGAACTAGCAGAAAAAGGGTTACCTAAAGAGGCTATAGATGCTGCTCTCAGTGGGATAGATCAGGACTCTGAGTTGGAAGCCGCTAAGACAATCGCTGAAAAGAGGATTCGTCAATTACTTAAACTTGAGCCTGAGGTAAGGCAGCGACGGCTTGCGGGGTTTTTATCTCGTAAAGGCTATTCGAACTCAGTGGTCTGGTCTGCAGTGCGCTATGCCACCGAACAGGTGTCCTAATTAGGTGTAGTTGGCTAAAATTGGTGCAATGACCACCAAGACACGCAGCTACGAGGTAAAGACCTTCGGCTGTCAAATGAATGTTCACGACAGTGAGCGTTTGTCAGGCCTACTCGAGAACGCAGGCTACGTGCCAGCTGAAGCCGGTGCTGACGCAGATGTCTTGGTATTCAACACCTGTGCTGTTCGTGAGAACGCCGACAACAAGCTTTACGGGAACCTCGGTCAGTTGTATGAGCGCAAACTGGAAAACCCTGATTTTCAGATTGCTGTTGGCGGTTGTCTTGCTCAAAAAGATAGAGACGTTATTGTCTCTAAAGCACCTTGGGTTGATGTCGTTTTTGGAACAAACAACATCGGATCATTGCCAGCACTCTTGGACAGAGCCAGACACAATGATGAAGCCCAGATTGAGATACTTGAAGCACTGGAGACTTTCCCGAGCGATTTACCGACCAAACGTGATTCGACATATGCTGCTTGGGTATCAATCAGCGTTGGCTGCAACAACACCTGTACTTTCTGTATCGTGCCAAGCCTTCGAGGTAAAGAACGTGACCGAAGACCAGGCGAAATTCTTGCCGAGATAAAGGCATTGGTTGATCAAGGCGTAATCGAGATAACTCTTTTGGGCCAGAACGTAAACACCTATGGTGTCGAGTTCGGTGAAAAGGGAGCTTTTGCAAAACTTTTGAGAGCCTGTGGGGAAATTGAAGGCTTAGAGAGGGTTAGATTCACAAGCCCACATCCTGCTGCTTTCACGGATGATGTGATTGCCGCTATGGCGGAGACTCACAATGTTATGCCTCAGTTACACATGCCTCTGCAATCAGGAAGCGACAGAATCCTGAAGGAAATGCGTCGAAGTTACCGTAGCGAGAAGTATCTTGGGATTCTTGATCGCGTTAGAGAAGCTATTCCTGATGCGGCTATCTCAACGGATATCATTGTTGGCTTTCCTTCAGAAACAGAAGAAGACTTCCAAGAGACTCTTCGCGTTGTTCGTGAATCAAGGTTTGCGATCACATACACATTCCAATACTCAAAGCGTCCAGGCACACCTGCCGCTGATCTTCCCGACCAACTTCCTAAGGAAGTTGTTCAAGAGCGTTACGAAAGATTGCTCACAGTGGTCAATGACATGGCTTGGGATGAGAATAAGAAACAAATCGGTAAGCGTGTCGAGGTTCTTATTGGTAATAATGAAGGACGCAAGGACGACAGAACGAAACGTCTAACTGGTCGTGCCAGAGACTCTCGACTTGTTCACATCGATTGGCCAGCTGATTTGATAGAGCCAAGACCCGGGGATTTGGTTTGGGCAACAGTCATAGATGCAAAACCTTATTTCCTTATTGCGAAGACTGATGACGTTCCAGAAGTTAAGCGAACACGTGCAGGTGATGCTTTTGAACGACAAGCAGATAGTTGTGACGTTCCAGTTATTTCAGGTTCAAAGAAAAAGGGCACCATCGATCTCAATGTCTCTGTGAAGTAGTTCCAGAAATGGAAACTGTCACACCATCATTTCTTTGCATCGTTGGACCAACAGGAACCGGCAAGAGTGACCTCGGTATCTATTTAGCCCAGCAGTTAGCCGAACTCGGGGTCAGAGCAGAAATAGTAAATGCTGATTCAATGCAGTTTTATAAAGGCATGAATATCGGTACGGCAAAATTACCTGTTGCTGAACGTGGTGGTATTGAACATCATCTTTTAGATTGGCTTGAAATAAAGCAGGAGAGCACAGCTGCTAACTACCAAGAGATTGCCAGGAAGAAGATTTCTGAGCTTATTGATGCAGGAGTCCTCCCTATCGTTGTTGGTGGCTCAATGCTCTATGTCGCTGCTTTGCTGAATACCTTCGAGTTCCCAGGTAGGGATGAAGCTCTCAGAGCTGAATTAGAGCAACAGCTGATAGATCTTGGACCAGCAGCTATGCACAACAAGCTGAAACTCCTGGATGAGGCAGCTGCTAGCCGAATAGAACCACAGAATGGCCGCAGAATCGTTCGAGCATTAGAGATAGTAATGATTACAGGGGAGCCTTTTGCTGCTGCTCTTCCTGAGGAACTGGAATCCTTCTTACCGGTTTTGGAAATTGGCTTGAACTCCGCAAGAGAACACTTGGTTGAACGTTTAGCCAGAAGAGTTGAAGGCATGTGGGCTAAGGGTTTGGTCGATGAGGTAAGTGGCTTGATCGATGATGGCATCAGAGATTCCAAGACAGCCAGCCAAGCTATTGGCTACGCTCAGGCACTGGCACAGTTGGATGGAAAAATGACCGAAGCTGAGGCAATCGCAGAAACCACGATGCTTACTCAGCGTTATTCAAGAAGACAGATGTCTTGGTTCCGCAGAGACCCGCGAATCAATTGGTTTGATTATCAAAGTGAGTCTCTGCATTCTGATGTCTTGAAACTTGTTCTTTCCCAACTAAAACTTGAGTCAAAGTAGGCTTTGATTATGACCAAAGTCAAATTCACTAAAGGCCAGGGCACTGGTAATGACTTCGTGCTCGTTTTAGATGAAGCTGGGACTCTAGAGTTATCGGCTGAACAGGTTAGCAAGATTTGTAATCGCAACTTTGGAATTGGAGCCGATGGGCTTATCCGAGTTGTTCCTTCAGCTCTGATTCCAGAAGGAAAAGCAAGTCTCGAGGAAGAAGCAACAGCTACCTGGTTCATGGATTACCGCAACGCTGATGGCTCGATCGCTGAGATGTGCGGCAATGGCGTGCGAGTCTTTGCTCGTTTCTTGACTGAAAAAGGTTTAGTCGATCTTCCAGATGGACAGGTTCTTCACATTGGTACCAGAGCTGGTGTCCGTGACATCCAACGCAATAAGGCTGGGTTCGCTGTTGACATGGGCAGATGGCGTCCTGAAACCGAAGAAGTCTTGGTCAAAGCACATGGGCTAGATGTTTCAAGACCAGGTCAAGGTATAAACGTTGGTAATCCTCATGTTGTGGTGGCCCTTGCTTCAACTGAGGAACTAACATCTTTAGATCTTTTCAAAGAACCAGTAGTTGAACCTAAACCGGATAAAGGAACGAATGTCGAATTTGTTGTTCCAGCTGATCCACTTGTAGTCAATGGTGTTGGACGTATAACCATGCGAGTGTATGAACGCGGAGTGGGAGAGACTCTCTCTTGCGGAACTGGAATAGTTGCGGCAGCTCTTGCTACAAGATTGTGGGCGGGAACAGAAGCACCTAATCAGTGGAGCGTTGAAGTTCCAGGAGGGACTCTTGGAGTGAGAATGTTTGCAACTGAAGAGGGCGAACATGTTGGACTGAGCGGCCCAGCAGAACTTAGCTTTGAAGGCGAAGTAGAAATTTAGTTTCGAACAACTTTCAGCACTCTGAAGCTCTTGGCTGAATCTGCTCTTGTAGTTTCGAAATCATTCGGTAACTCATTACTTAGCCATTTCTGTAAAGAATCTGAACCTAAGTTTTTCTGAACTACGAGTCTGGCAACCGCTGATTTGTCTAATCTTTTTAGCCAAGTCTTCAAGATTTCGTGCAACACTTCCTTGCCAACGCGGATAGGCGGATTCGACCAAATCTCATCGAAAAGAATATTTGTTGGTACTTCATCTGGCTTGCAGGCAATAATGTTTTTCAAACCCAAGCGCTCTGCATTTTGTTTTGTAAGTTCAAGGCATCGGTCATTTACATCAATGGCATAGATAGTTGCTTTAGGGGATTGGATTGCTAGCGCTAAAGCTATTGGCCCCCAACCGCAACCGATGTCGAGAAAGATTCCCGAAGGCTTAGCACTTGCTATGTGGCTTAGAAGAACTTGCGTACCCTGATCGATATGCTCTGGACTGAATACTCCACCTGCAGTGATTACTGTGACCTTGTTGCCACCTAAGCTGACTTTTATCTCTCTAGGGATAAGTTCACCCTCAGGGGTCTCAGAGAAGTAATGATTGGCAGGCACGATTCACACAATACTCCTTCGGGGCTAGTCTTGGTTACGTAATGAATGCCAATGAATTTGAACCTGAATCGGACTTAGCTGAAGCCCCAGCTAACGACGCCACTATTGAGCGCATTCTGCGAAGAGACCTAAGAGCTCAGGCTCTAGGAGTCCCAGATGAACAGCCAAACGAATTTGATGGTGACCAACAAGATCTTGCTGATAGAGCTGCCCTCAAACGAGTGCCTGGACTATCCACTCAGATGCAGGACATCAGTGAGGTTGAATACCGTGAACTGCAACTAGAGCGAGTTGTACTCATCGGTATTTGGGGGGAGAACACCCTTCAAGACGCTGAAAACTCGCTTAGAGAGCTCGCAGCCCTTGCAGAAACAGCTGGAGCAGAAGTCCTAGATGGCCTCTTGCAGCGCCGTTATCACCCAGATCCAGCAACGTTCTTGGGTAAGGGTAAGGCGATAGAACTGATGGAGATGGTCAAAGCCATTGGTGCTGACACCGTTATTGCAGACACCGAATTAGCGCCATCTCAAAGAAGAGCTCTTGAAGATGTCGTTAAGGTCAAAGTAATTGATCGAACTGCCATCATCTTGGAGATCTTTGCCCAGCACGCTAAGAGCAGAGAGGGTAAAGCTCAGGTAGAGCTAGCCCAACTTGAGTATCTTTTGCCTCGACTTCGTGGTTGGGGTGAATCCATGTCGCGTCAAGCCGGTGGTCGAGCAGCCGGTGGTGAAGGTATTGGTTCAAGAGGTCCAGGTGAAACCAAGATTGAGTTAGACAGAAGAAGAATCAATATTCGGATGTCAAAGTTACGCAAGCAGATTGCGGCCATGAAGCCTGCTCGAGAAACTAAGAGAGCTAATCGCAAACGCAATCAAATTCCTTCTGTTGCTATTGCTGGTTATACCAATGCCGGTAAGTCCTCGTTGCTAAATAGGTTGACTTCTGCTGGAGTTCTCGTCCAAAACGCATTGTTTGCAACACTGGATCCCACGGTTAGGCACACAAAATCTCCAGATGGTCGTGAATACACAATTGCAGACACAGTGGGGTTCGTTAGAAATCTTCCTCATCAACTGGTTGAGGCTTTTAGATCAACGCTTGAGGAAATAGCTGATAGCGACTTGATTGTTCACGTTGTTGATGCATCGCATGTTGACCCAGGTTCACAGATAGCTACTGTTCGCCAGGTAGTTGGTGAGTTAGGTGCCAGAGGAATAGCTGAGCTAATTGTTTTCAACAAGATTGATTTAGTTGATGAAACAACCCTGCTTGCCCTTAGAGGTCTTGAACCGAACTGCATTTTTGTATCTTCAAGGACAGGTCAAGGATTTGAAGAATTACAGAAGGCAATATCAGATAGATTGCCTCGCCCTAATGTTGAAGTTAAAGTCTTGGTTCCATACAACAGGGGAGATCTTGTTTCAAGAATGCACTTGAACTCTGAAATCAAGAAAATTGAGTATCAGGAAACTGGGACCTATATGGAAGCTTTGGTTCGTCCAGACATCGCTGCAGAACTAGAACCCTTTTACGTTTAGACCTTGCGAAGAACGGTTACTACTTTGCCCATGATTGTTGCGTGGGTTCCATCGATTGGTTCGTAGGCACTGTTTCTAGGCAATAGCCAGGTCTTTCCATCACGTTGTTTGAAAGCTTTGACTGTGGCTTCGCCGTCGAGTTCGGCAGCAACAATGTCACCATTTTCTGCGTTGTTCTGTTTGCGAACAACAACCCAGTCACCATCACAGATTGCGGCATCTTGCATTGAGTCACCTTTGACCTTCAACATGAAAAGTTCTCCCGAGCCTACCAAGGTGCGAGGGAGTGGGTAGATCTCTTCAACATTTTGATCTGCAGTAATTGGGATACCGGCTGCAATTTGACCAACTAACGGAACCATTGCTGTTGCGGCCATCGGGATTACGTTGTCTGCTGGGCTAGTTTCAGCATCTTCCCAACCTTCTGGGGTGATCAGGACTTCGGTGTTTCTCGAAAGGTTATCTTCCCTACGGATGTAGCCCTTTTGTTCTAAGTTGTCCAGCTGATAAGACACGCTGGCCACAGAGTTGAGTCCAACTGCCTCGGCTATCTCTCGCATGGAAGGCACAATGCCTCTGTTGGCCTTGCTCTGCATGATTGCCTGAAGGATTGATGCCTGAGTATCAGTCAGGGCATCGCTGCTCTTGCGGGTCATAATGTGCCTTTCTAGCCCTGGATCTAAGCCCAGGAAGCCTTTGTCAGAGGTTGGTTATTAGATAACCAATAAGCCAACTACTTGAAATGTATTTGATTTTGAGCAAATAATCAAACACATTTTCGGAAAAAAGCCAAATATTCTTGACTTTTTGTAGAAATTGGTCGTAATCTTGTTCGTATTAGAACATTTGTTCGAAGAAAGGTCCATCATGTCAGCTCAGATCATCGAGTTCCCAATGCACAGAGTCCGACCATCTCAGGCTCAAAGCTCTAATCGAGCACCTGGAGTTCGCCAAGCTAGGGCGTTGCCGCAAAGCGATGTTCGCACCTCAGTGCGTATTGCTAGATCTATCGTTGGTTGGGTTCTTGTTGCCATGACTGTTTTTTGGCTCTTCTCAGGCCAAGGGTCTGATCTTCAGTCTGCTCAGGCAAACAGCGAATCAAGTGCTAGCCAGACCACAAAGTTTGAATACGTGACTGTAATGAGCGGCCAAAGTCTTTGGACCATCGCCGAGCTTTACGCACCTGACCAAGACCCCCAAGATTTTATTGCCAAGGTAATCTCGCTTAACAACTTGACTGACAGCGTTGTTCCTGCAGGAATGAGATTGGCACTTCCTCAGAACTGAGCATTTAGGACTCGGCTCTTAGTAACCTTAAACAATGACTGAGCTAAATGACTTGCCGATAAGAGAAAGCCTTAAAGGGCGCACTCCATACGGAGCTCCTCAGTTGCATGTCCCTGTGGCGTTGAACGTGAATGAAAATACTCATGAAATTTCTGAGGATATTCTCATTGACATTATTTCCAGACTGGCGCAATCACTTCGCGAAATTAACCGGTATCCAGATCGCGAATTTACTGCTTTGCGTGAATTGCTGGCCAACTATTTAGGTCACTCACTAACTGCTGAGAATTTGTGGGCGGCTAATGGCTCTAACGAAGTTCTACAGCAAATGTTTATGGCATTTGGTGGCCCAGGCAGAACTGTATTGTCTTTCACCCCGACATACAGCATGTACTCATTGATTGCTCAATCGACAGATACGAAATACATTGAGGTCGAACGTGAGAACAGGTATGAACTATCTGTTGATTTTGTTGTTGCGGCCATAAAGAAGCACAAGCCAGACATCGTGCTTATCTGTTCTCCAAATAACCCAACCGGTACTCCTGTTGAGTTAGCTGTGATTGAAGCCGCTTATGACGCAAGTGAGGGTGTCTTGGTTATCGATGAGGCTTATGCAGAATTCTCGTTGAATGAAAACAGCGCACTATCTCTTCTCCCTGGAAGAGAACGCTTACTGATTAGCCGCACCATGTCTAAGGCTTTTTCTTTCGCTGGTGCAAGAGTCGGTTATCTTGCCGCAGATCCCGCGGTGTGTGATGCAATGCGTTTGGTTCGCTTGCCTTATCACCTGAGTGCTTTGACTCAAGCTGCGGCTGAGGCTGCTCTCAGTCACAGTCCAAGAATGCTTGCCACCGTGTCCGACATCAGAGATCAAAGAGATCGTCTTTACGTAGCTCTCCAGGATTTAGGTCTTGACCCTTATCGAAGTGATGCAAACTTCATCTTGGTTGGGGGTATTTCAAACCCTGAAAAGACTTGGCAAGACTTATTAGACCGTGGAATCTTGGTACGTAATGTTGGCATTCCAAATACCCTGAGGATTACTGCCGGCACTGAGGCTGAAACTACTGCTGTTATTGAAGCCATTTCCGAAATATTGGCTTCGAAGTAGAATTGCTTTATTGCCAGCGTCGGCACCAACCCACCATTTATTTGCTTGAAAGGCAAACCCGATGAGCCGCACCGCATCAATCGAGAGAAAGACCAGTGAGTCTTCAGTTAAGTTGTCCTTGAACCTTGACGGAACTGGAACATCAAGTATCCAGACAACCGTTCCATTCTTTGATCACTTGCTCACTGCATTCTCGAAGCACTCAATGATTGATTTGAACATCGAATCATCAGGGGATACTGACATTGACATTCACCACACAGTTGAAGACACCGCGATTGTTCTCGGTCTTGCTATAAAGCAAGCGCTTGGCGATAAGAATGCGATATCAAGATTTGGCGATGCAACCGTTCCGCTTGATGATGCTTTGGTTAGAGCTGTGGTTGATATTTCAGGTAGACCGTTTCTTTCACACACTGGAGAGCCAGCTGGTTTTGAATTTCACGCAATTGGTGGACACTTCACCGGTTCGCTGGTGCGTCACGTCTTTGAAGCAATCTGCTTGAACGCAGACATTACCGTTCACGTCACCGTGCTCGATGGCAGAGACCCTCACCACATTGCTGAGACTGAGTTCAAGGCTTTTGCTCGAGCACTGAGAAAAGCTGTCGAGCATGATCCACGTGCAGTTGGAGTTCCATCAACCAAGGGCACTTTGTGACCTCACCTAAGGTAGTTGTTCTGGATTATGGCAGTGGCAATATTCACTCGGTCCTAAACGCTCTCAAAGAAGTTGGCGCTGAGGCGGTACTGAGTTCAGATAGAGCAGAGGGGTTAGCCGCTGACGGTTTGGTTGTCCCTGGTGTTGGAGCTTTTGCGGCCGTGATGGAGAAACTTGTCAAAGTCGGTGCACCGAGCATGATTGATCAGAGACTCTCGGCTGGAAGGGCAGTACTAGGAATCTGTGTTGGCTTGCAGGTGATGTTTGATGTTGGTACCGAACATGATTTAGAAACTGAAGGACTGGGTCAATGGCCGGGTCGAATTACCAAGCTTGAATCTGAGACTCTTCCACACATTGGTTGGAATGATGTTCAAGCACCTAAGGGTTCAGTCCTATTTGATGGAGTGGCTGACCAGCAGTTTTATTTCGTGCACTCTTACGGAGCAGCAGAATTTGAACTGGAAGACTCATCGCCTTTTGATAAACCAAAGGTAACTTGGGCAGAGTATGGTTCTAGATTTGTAGCAGCGGTTGAGAATGGCCCATTATCTGCAACGCAATTTCATCCAGAGAAATCTGGTCAAGCTGGGCTAAGGCTATTAGCAAACTGGCTAAAGACTTTATAGATAAAGGAAACCTGAACTTGAACAACAAACTTGTCTTACTTCCAGCTGTTGATGTTGCTGATGGTAAAGCCGTGAGACTTAGCCAAGGTGTTGCTGGCAGCGAAACAGATTACGGTTCTCCCCTGGAAGCTGCGCAGACATTTATTGATGCTGGTGCTGAGTGGATTCACCTAGTCGATCTTGACGCTGCTTTTTCCAGAGGTGAAAATAGGGCAATAATTCGTGAAGTTGTTGCCAATAGTCAGGGCATAAACATTGAACTATCTGGCGGCATTAGGGATACGGAGTCTTTGGAGGCTGCGCTAGCAGCAGGAGCTAGAAGAGTAAACCTTGGCACTGCAGCACTAGAGAATCCGGATTGGACTGCCGAAGTTATCTCTAAATACGGCGACAAGATCGCGGTTGGTTTGGATGTTCGTGGCACGACTCTTGCTGCCAGAGGTTGGACCCAAGAAGGCGGAGATCTATTTGAGGTTCTTGCCAGATTAGAGCAAGCAGGATGCCCTCGTTACGTTGTTACAGATGTCACAAAAGATGGAATGTTGCTTGGACCAAATATTGAAATGTTGAAGCAAGTCATGGATCACACTGATAAGCCAGTTATTGCTTCAGGCGGTATTTCCTCTTTGAATGATTTAGAAGAGCTTAGAAAACTTGTTCCTCTTGGTCTTGAAGGCGCGATTCTAGGTAAGTCGCTTTACGCAGGTAAGTTCACTTTGCAAGAAGCGCTTGAAGTAGCTGGCTAGCGATGTCTGATCACGATAAGTTTTCTGACTCAGCAGGTGTTCCTTGGGAAGGAAGATCTTTTGAAGCAAATCCATTCAGTGGTGACAATGGTTTAGCAGATGAAAAACTGTTAGAGGCGATTGCTAATTTTCAAACTGGTGTTGTTGGTTTGGAGAAAGTTTTTGAAGCTTTTGCATCAGCAAGATTTTTGATTCCACTGGTTGCAGAACTAGGTGAATCTGGAGAAGGCGCTCACGGTCAAAAAGTCGACAAGAGTGCTGACCTCTCTATCGTCACTGTGCTTACTCCTGATAATCAAAAAGCGTTACCGGTGTTTAGTTCTGTTGCAGCGATGACAAAGTGGAACCCGAATGCACGTCCTGTTCCTAACGATGGAAGAAAAGTGTGTCTGGCAGCAGCCAGTGAAGGTAACACTCGAATTGTTTTAGATCCATTGAGCGAAACCGAGCTAGTCATCAGACGTCCAGCAATTGCAGCTATCGCACACGGATTTGCTTGGCTTCCACCAGAGCGAAACCCAGAAGTTGTTGAACTTATCAATCAAAGTGTTGAGAACATTTCTGAGGTTGATAGCTTCACGCTGGTTTGTGGCGATCCAACTTCGAGACTTAGGGGACAGGAACTTCTTTTAGTTGTTTATCTTGAGCCTGGGCTATCCGAGCTTGCACTAAAAGGCATTGAAGGCCAATTGTTCGAACAGCTTGGTGCTTCAGAACGTTTTGTGGAACTAGTTGACTCGTTAGCAGTCAAATTCTTGCCAACTAATTAACTGGACCAGTAAATTTCTCGCCTGGGCCTTGGCCTGGCTCATCTTTGATTGTTGAAGCTTCCCGGAAGGCTAGTTGCAGACTTCGGAGTCCATCTCTTAGTGGCCTGGCATGGTGATCGCCTAAATCTGGGGAACTGGCTGAAATCAAGCCAGCTAAAGCAGTGATTAGCTTCCTGGCTTCGTCGAGGTCACCTTTATAGCCGTTTTCTGCCAAACCGACCTGGACGGCTGCTGCGCTCATGAGGTGCACGGCCGTGGCAGTGATAACTTCAACGGCTGGGACATCCTCTAGCTCGCGGAGGGCTTGGTTCTCTAAATCATCTGACATTTAGGGCTTCACTTTCGACTCTGTTCTCTGCTAGGCTACTTGACGGCTCTGCGGATTAACCTCTGCAGTCAGAAGTGGATTCATTTCCCACCCGCGACTACCGATTTCTTTAGGTGGCCGGGTAAAGCTTTGAACTTTCAGTTCTGCGCGTTAGCAAGTAAATACTTGCATGGACGTGGCCAAATAAGTCACGTCAAAAGGAGCAGCAGATCAGCGATCCGCGTATTAACGAACGAATTCGTGTCCCTGAGGTACGCCTAGTTGGACCTAAAGGTGAACAGCTAGGAATCATCAATATCGAAGAAGCCCTGCGTATGGCGCAGGAAATCGACTTAGATTTGGTGGAAGTATCTCCAGGTTCAGAGCCACCAGTGTGTAAATTGATGGATTTCGGTAAGTTCAAGTACGAAGCGGCCCAGAAGATCCGTGAAGCGAGAAAGAACCAAACCAACACAGTTATCAAGACTGTTCGGTTTGGATTGAAAATCGATGATCACGACTATGGGACTAAAAAGGGTCAGATCGAACGCTTCTTGAAAGCTGGCGACAAGGTCAAAGTGATGGTCGTCTTCCGTGGCCGTGAGCAATCACGTCCGGAGATGGGTGTCAAGTTGTTGCAAAAGGTTGCTGAAGAAGTAACTGAGTTTGGTGTTGTTGAGTCGAGTCCTTCGGCAGATGGCAGAAGCTTGGTCATGGTTATCGCTCCATTACGTAACAAGGCAGAAGCAAAAGCTGAAGCCAAGCGTTTAGCTGATAAGCAAGCTAAAGCTACAAAGACTGAGACCGAAACTAAGGATTCTGCGGCTGAAACCGCAGATTAGAAAAACAGGAGAGAAGTTATGCCAAAGCAGAAGACCCACTCTGGCGCTAAGAAGCGTTTCCGCTTCACAGGTAGCGGCAAGTTGATGAAGCAGCAAATTAACATGCGCCACAACCTCGAGCACAAGTCGAGCCGTCGCACCCGTCGTCTAAACCAAGATCAGGTTGTTAGCGCAGCCGACTTCAAGACCATCAAGAAGCAGCTCGGCCACTAGCCCAAGCTATTCACATAATTTTTTAGGAGAAACTAATGGCAAGAGTAAAAAACGCAGTAAACGCGTTGAAGAAGCGTCGCACAGCACTTGAACGTGCCAAGGGTTACCGTGGTCAGCGTTCACGTCTATACCGCATGGCTAAGCAGCAGGTTCTGCACTCCCTGGTCTATGCATACAACGACCGTCGCGATAAGAAGGGTAACTTCCGTCGTCTATGGATTCAGCGTATTAACGCAGCATCTCGTGCTAACGGACTGACATACAACCGTCTAATCCAGGGTCTAAACCTTGCAGGCGTTGCAGTTGACCGTCGTATCTTGGCTGACCTTGCAGTGAACGAACCAAAGGCTTTTGCTTCTTTGGTAGCTACTGCTAAGGCTGCATTGCCAGCGAACACCTCAGCTCCAAAGGTTCACTAGAGCCTGTGCTAATCGATCCCAAAGCCGCTAAGGTTCGTGGGGTTGCCAAGCTAGTCAAGAAAGATGCCCGGTCAGAAACCGGGCTCTTTCTGCTTGAGGGACCGCAAGGTTTCCGTGAGGCGCTCAATCGACCAAAACTCATCCTCGAAGCATTTGCTACCGAGGAGGCTTTGGCACGCCATCCGGAACTATTCGCCCAAGCTGCAAGCTCAAGAGTTGAAGTTCAACTAGTCAACGATGCAGTGCTTGCTGCGCTATCAGATACCAATACACCTCAAGGTGTGGTTGCAGTTTGTGAGCAGTTTGATGTGTCACTAGATGACATCATTGCGACCAAGCCAAAGTTAGTCGTCTTACTCTCACAGATTAGAGATCCAGGCAATGCTGGAACTGTTCTAAGAGCAGCTGATGCTGCTGGTGCCGATGCAGTTATTTTCAGCTCAGGTAGCGTGGATATTTATAACCCTAAGGTTGTTAGATCAACTACCGGTTCGATGTTCCACTTGCCATTTGCTGTTGATGTCGACATCAATGAAGCTGTAACAGCGCTCAAGAGTGCCGGAATTCAGATTCTTGCTGCCGATGCATCGGGGAAAGCTCTTCCTGAACTATCTGATGAACTGCAAAAGCCAACTGCATGGCTATTTGGTAATGAAGCTTGGGGTTTTGAACCTGAAGTACTTGCTCTTGCTGATCTGACTGTTGCAGTTCCTATTTATGGCGCTGCTGAGTCACTCAACCTGGCAACTGCTGCCAGTGTCTGTCTTTACTCCTCGGCATTTGCCCAGAACTTAACACCTAGCTAAGCGTAAGCAAAAAGCACTAGCGGATATACTTGAACCTAATGTCAGAACATAGCCCAATCACTAAAGCATCTGTTGATGCCATAGTTTCTGATGCCCTGAAGTTGATCGCATCTGCTGTCGATCTTGCTTCTCTGAAATCTGTTAGAGCAAGTGCGGTTGGGGATGGCTCAGCCATTGCCTCATTGAGTTCATCACTTGGAAAGCTTCCAGCTGATCAGAAAGCTGATGCTGGCAAGCTAATTACTGCAGCCAGAGCAACTGTCAACGAGGCATTTGCTACAAAGGAAGCAGAGTTCTATGCCATTGAACAGTCCGCCAAATTGGCAGCCGAAAAGGTGGATGTCACAGCAGCACCA
>RFYI01000121.1 GCA_009921165.1 Actinomycetota bacterium
GGTGGGTTGTGAGATGCGGTAACCATAATTCCAGCTGAAACACCAAGCGATTTAGTTCCAAATGAAATCAGGGGAGTTGGACACATCTGGTCAAGTAGGAAGACCTTGATTCCCATGCCCGCTAAAACTTCTGCAGAGTCTTTAGCAAAGATGTCACTGTTCACTCGGCCATCAAAACCAATAACAGCGGAAGGATTAGTTTCTTTAGACAGTAGGTATCTACCAAGACCAGCTGCAGCTTGAGCCACCAAGACTCGGTTCATTCGATTAGAACCTGCACCTAGTTCGCCTCTAAGCCCTGCAGTTCCGAACTGAAGCCTGGAACCAAATCTTGATTCCAGTTCAGCTAGATCTTCATTTTGAATAACTAGTTCAAGTTCAGCTCGGGTTACTGGATCTGGATCTTGCGAAAGCCATGATTTAGCTTTATCTAGTAGTTCAGTCATGTTTAGAGTTTGGTGATGATTTGAGCAAGCAGTGCGCTGATACGAGGTTCAGCTTCTTTTCCGGCTTCTAAAACTTCTTTATGAGATAGCGGAGAGCCGCTAATACCTGCAGCCAAGTTAGTTGAAAGTGAAAGACCTAGAACCTCTAAACCAGACTGCCTTGCGGCAATAGCTTCAAGAGCTGTTGACATACCTACGATGTGTGCTCCCAAAGCCTTAGCCATCTGAACTTCAGCAGGAGTTTCATAGTGTGGTCCACGGAACTGCATGTAAACGCCTTCATCTAATGAAGAATCGACAGTTCTAGCAATGTCCCTAAGTCTCAGGGAGTAGAGATCAGTAAGGTCAACAAAGTTAGCCCCTTCAATAGGGCTGGCAGAGGTGAAGTTGATGTGGTCACTAATTAGCACTGGGGTTCCTGGTGCCCAAGAAGTCTTGATGCCACCGGCACCGTTAGTCAAAATCATGATTTCGCAACCAGCAGCGGCTGCTGTTCTGACACCATGAACAACTCGTCTTACGCCATGACCTTCATAGAAGTGTGTTCTGGCACCAAGAACCAATGCATGCTTGCCGCTAGGCAAAAGAATTGAGCGAATAGTTGAAACGTGCCCAACTACTTCACTTCTAGTAAATCCAGGTACATCTGCTGCATCAATGGTGGCAATGGTTTCACCAATAAGGTCAGCTGATTTAGCCCAACCAGAACCTAAGGTCATTGCTATATCGTGTTTAGCAACACCTGATTTCTCTGCGATAACTGCTGCTGCCTGCTTGGCTACTTCGAAAGGATCCGCTGTTGGAATATCTAAT
>RFYI01000122.1 GCA_009921165.1 Actinomycetota bacterium
GTTGTTGCCCAAGTAGTAGTTGCAGTAAGCCCTAGTTCTTTAGCTACCGCTATATCAATGTCATCCCTTTGATGTTCTAAATAAGGAGGAAAGGTGTAGTTCTTCGGTGGTGGCAATCTGTTATCAGCATCGAAGTTCCACTGATCACCTTCAGGTCTACCATTGTCAACTAAAACATCAAGTCTTACTCTCTGAGCTCGATAGAAGTTCTCCATCACATAGGTCTTCTGTTTAGAAGCCCACTGAGTAAATAATTCTCTACTAGTTAGAAAGAGATCATTAGGGACAAAGCTAACCCCATACTCTTCAAGCTGAGCATATTGTTTGAAAGAGGAAGGCTCAGCACAGTAAACAAGAACATCACCATATTTGTCTTTTGCTTTAGCTAAACCAACAACAGTAGTTGCTGCCTTGATGTATTCAACTTGAATACCTTTAGCTTTTAGTTCTGCAACAAAATGCCTTGCTGATGAGATTAGAAAGAACAGTCTTTCTTTATGCCAATCAC
Source organism: Actinomycetota bacterium (assembly GCA_009921165.1). GTDB lineage: Bacteria > Actinomycetota > Actinomycetes > Actinomycetales > Microbacteriaceae > Rhodoluna. Next base: position 509 of record RFYI01000122.1, read on the forward strand.
GTCCAGTAATCATGCGATTACTTTCAACTAAAACCACTACATCGTTTTTAGGGTCTATTTCTTTGAGGACACCTTTAGTTAGATTCAGGTGATCAAAGGGAACATAGAGAATTCTCTTGGTCATGACTTCTTACATTTCTCAGAGCAGAACTTCACGTTCTCCCAGTCACGTTCCCACTTCTTACGCCACTCAAAAGGCAGACCGCATTTAACGCAAACCTTAGGTTCGTGTCCGTTCTTAGTCTTAGCTACTCGTGGCATGAGATAACCCTAACCAAGGAACTAGGCTAAAACCATGTCCTACCAAGACCTCGATGAAGAAGCTCAAATAGCCCAAGTTCAAGAACTAGTGCCAGGAATTCTGTCTCAATATGGCCTTCAAGCCAAAGCAATCGAGAATGTGAACCATTCCTTCAACTCTTCATTCAAGATCACAACAGATCAAGGCGATGAACTGGCCCTGAGAATCAACCTAGCCTCCCATAAGTCAAACAATGAAGTATTAGCTGAGATGCAATGGCTAGAACAACTAAGTGAAGAGGCTTCAGTTCTAGCCCCTATCCCACTTAGAACTACAAACAACGAATTGCTCATAAGTACTAGGTTTGAGCCTCTAAATACAGACACAACAGCAGTGCTCTTCAAATGGATTCCTGGTGTTGAAGTTGGAGATGAACCAACTAGTGAGCAGCTCTTTG
>RFYI01000123.1 GCA_009921165.1 Actinomycetota bacterium
TGCTGTCATTATTGCTTCCATCTTATGCTCCTTGAGTCAATACGTACTTGGCGAGGTTCTTCCAGTCAGAATTACCTGTAGCTGCAATCTTCGTCGTAGCAATCAGACTACGAAGAGACATATTAGGGATCTTACCGATCTGATCTTTCAAGAACGATAAGGCCTGGCTCTTAGCCATATCAGACATCTCAGGCAAGAAGTCTTCTGATTTAGCGATCAACTCCATGCGCTCAAGCTTCTGAGCTTCAGACATAGACAGATCCACACACAATGCACGAGTGCGAATGGCCTGATCGATCTTATCCATAGCCATGTTAGATACGAAGATGACAGAGCCTGTGAACTCAAAGGACTTAGGCAGATCATCATCACGCATATCAGCATTCCAGGAGATATAACGCTTAGAATAAGAGTCCAGAGCACCCTTCAGGAGGTTCTTAGCCACGTCATCCTTCAGAATACTATCACAGTCATCAAATACGATAACCATACCGTTATTCTCAAACAACGTTCTATACAGACCCTTGGCAGTAGAGTAACCCTTAACCACCGTATAGGACTTAGCCTTGTTGATCTTAGAGCCCACAGCAAAGTTGGCCAGATCGGTAATGTTGGTGAAACCAGCGGTCTCCAGACTTTTGAGAACAGTGTAAGATTTACCTAGACCGCCTTCACCCGTGATCACTGCCGAAGGCAATGTCTTCTGCACAATCATCGATACCATCTGCTCGACGAATGAAAAACGTTGGTTAATGCCAAACTCAGACTCCACAGGAGCAGGAGCATCTTTGAATGCATCTGCCTGCGAACTCAACTGACGTTGAACATAGTACTTGGAGGAAGACTTAACCACCACCTTACCATTGGCGTAACCTACGAATTTACCGTCTGCAAATTTAATCTCTGTATTCATGTGTGTCCTTGTTAAGATGCCTTATTATAGTCCCAAAACTGCGTAACGTCAAGCTATTAACCTGACGTTACGTACGGGTATTACGACATCAACGCTGCAAAAGGACTTGCAACCTTAGCACCAGACTTCTTCAAGTTGGCGATAACAGCATCGATCTCAGCAACCTTCGTAGCTTTCTTCGCTACAGAAGTGCCTTGAATCGATTCCTTCACCTTAGCCACAGCTGCGGCCTTGGCAGGCTTTGCCACACCCTTGGTA
>RFYI01000124.1 GCA_009921165.1 Actinomycetota bacterium
AGTTGAAGTGATCTATGTTCCTAAGGTTCACCAGATGCTTGCACCTATTCTTACTGTTATTCCTTTGCAGATCTTCGCTATGGAGCTATCTGCTGCTAAGGGCTTAGATGTCGATCAGCCACGTAATCTGGCCAAGTCGGTAACAGTCGAGTAATCATGATTATCGGAGTCGGAGTTGACCTGGTCGATCTGACCCGTTTCGAAAACAAGCTCAGTGAGACACCTGCTCTTATTGAACGTATCTTCACTGAATCAGAACGCAAGGCAAAACCAGAATCCTTAGCTGGCTACTGGGCTGCCAAAGAAGCACTAATCAAAGCATTAGGTAACCCTGTTGGTTTGAACTGGCATGATGTCAGCATTACTAAAGATGCAATGGGAAAGCCTGCGCTAAATGTTTCTGGTGCGACACAAGAGCGGGCAACAGAACTAGGTATTGCCAATTGGCATTTAGCTATCTCACACGATGGCGGTATGGCTGTTGCTTTTGTGATTGCAGAAAGTGGTAACTAATGCGCAAACTCACTATTGATCTAAATGCTGTTGCCGAGAACCTGACTGCCATGCGCAAGATTGTTAACAACAGTTCAGTCAAAGCCATGGGTGTTGTCAAAGCTAATGCATATGGGCACGGCATGGTTCAGGTCGCTAGAAAACTAGAAGCTGAAGGTATTGATTATTTAGGTGTTGCAGATATTGCTGAAGCACAAACTCTTCGCTCTGAAGGAATCACTTCTCGTATCTTGGCTTGGATTCATGACCCAGCAGATGATTTTGTTTCAGCAGTAAAGCACGACATTGATCTTGCAGTTTCATCAAGAGATCAACTGTTGAGAATTCAAAAAGCTGCAACTGAAGTTGGTAAGACTGCTCAGATACATATCAAGGTTGATACTGGCCTTGGCCGTAACGGTGTGACCATTGATGAACTCGATGACTTACTAAAAGCTACTAAAGAAGCGGTTGCTAATGGCTCAGTTGCAACAGTTGGAATCTTTAGCCACCTCTCTTCAACTGGAGTCAAAGAAGACCTGGTGCAGATTGAAAGATTTGAATTAGCCCTCAAGCAGGCAGCAGATACTGGTCTCTCCTTTGAACTTAGACACCTAACCGCTAGCGATGGAACTCTTAGCTATCCAC
>RFYI01000125.1 GCA_009921165.1 Actinomycetota bacterium
ACCCAAGAGCATTGAATGCTCTGCGAGCAAGTGCTTGCATTTCGGTGAGTTCCGCTTCAGTAAGCTCTGCAGGACAGATTAGTTTTGCTGCATCTGGATCACGATACTTAGCGTCAAAGTCATAGAACTCACCTGAGGTAATAACAATTTCACCGGCTACTGAAACTCTTGGTGTTCCACCACCCCGTTGAGATAACACAGCACACTCAACTTCGCGTCCAACTAAACCTTTTTCAACAGTGACCTTGCTGTCCTCATTGAAAGCAACTTCTAAAGCTTTAGCAAACTCAGCCATGTCTTTGACTTTAGAAACACCAACAGATGAACCAGCTCTGGCAGGTTTCACAAATAACGGCAATGAGCCTAATGACCTGATTTTCTCAAGTGTGCTCTCAGGATCTCTAAGCCAAGTTTCTCTATGAATAACTACATGCGGTGTTACCGGTAGACCTGCTGCAATAAATAGTGCTTTAGAGAATTCCTTATCAATGCCAGCAGCAGATGCAAAGACACCATTACCGACATAAGGAATACGCATGAGTTCAATAAAGCCCTGCATAGTGCCATCTTCACCATTAGGTCCATGCAATACAGGGAAGACAACATCAATGTTGCCCAGTGAATGAACACCAGTTTCATCTTGGAATTTAAGTTCAAGGCTTCCTGGCGTTGGCCAAATGATCGTCTTACCTTCAAATGCAACAACAGGTAATTCCCCTGCCGTTAGCGCCCACTTCTGAACATCATCTTCAGCTGGAACAAAGATGCCATCACGAGTGATACCAACTGGGATTACTTCATACTTAGCTCTGTCGATAGCTGAAAGAACACCTGAAGCAGTTGCGCAAGAAATAGAGTGCTCACTGGATGAACCACCAAACAGGATTACAACTCTTTGCTTAGCCATCATTCTGCCTCAGGTGCATCGTCGCCTTTAGTCAATGAAGGGCCGATGTCCTTAGGGCTCATCTTGCCTTCAATTACTAAATGAACTTGGGAAACGATAGGCATCTCAACACCCTTTTGGGCAGCTAGTCGAAGAATAGGTGCAACAGAGGTCAGACCCTCTGCTGTTTGAGATAAACGCTTGAGAACTTCTCGCTTTGAATAGCCCTTACCAAGCATTTCTCCTGCTTTGTG
>RFYI01000126.1 GCA_009921165.1 Actinomycetota bacterium
CTCATCGCTGAACCATTCATCAAGACCATGCCCTGGTTCAACAACCTGGTGAAAGGTTCTGAGAACTCGACATAACCAAGGTCCTTCAAGACCTTGGTAAAGAATCTTGCATATAGAAGGTGCAAGATGGCGTGGGTTACTCCACCAACATATTGGTCAACTGGAGCCCATTTGGCTGCTTCTTCCTTACTAAAGGCTTCTGTCTCACTGTTAGGAGATAGATACCTCAGGAAATACCAAGAAGAGTCAACAAAAGTGTCCATGGTGTCGGTATCACGCAGCGCAGGCTGGCCACAGTTAGGACAAGGAACATTTACCCAATCGGTAGCGCCACCTAGAGGAGAGGTTCCCTTAGGGGCAAGATCTAAACCAGCAGCATCTGGTAGTTCAATAGGTAGTTGATCTTGAGGAACAGGAACTTCACCACAGGCATCACAGTGAACGATAGGAATAGGAGTTCCCCAGTAACGCTGACGAGAGATCAACCAATCGCGCAATCTGAAGTTCTTAGCTGCTTTTCCTCTGCCTTCTTTTTCTAAGATGCCAACCATCTTCGAAATAGCTTCAGTCTTAGAAAGTCCATTCAGGATTTCAGAGTTAACCAACACTCCCTCACCTGTTGTTGCAATACCTGTTTCAACTGGGTCTGCCTCCCCGGTATCAACAACAACTCGAACAGGAAGACCAAGTGTTCTGGCAAAATCTAAATCTCGCTGATCGTGAGCAGGAACAGCCATGATGGCACCTGTTCCATAATCAGCTAGAACATAATCTGAAATCCAAACAGGGATTGTTTCGCCGTTAGCTGGGTTGATAGCAACTCGACCAGAATCTAAACCAGTCTTAGGTCTATCGGTAGCCAGACGTTCGATGTCGTTACTCCTCTTAACTTCATCAAGGTAAGCCTGGAACTTCATTCGAACATCAGGAGTCGAACCTGCAACAATTTCAGCAGCAAGATCACTATCAGCTGCAACAACCATGAAGGTTGCACCAAATAAAGTATCTGGTCTGGTGGTGTAAACAGTTACTGGTTCTTCTCTACCTTCAATCTGGAAATCAACTTCTGCTCCATAGCTCCTACCAATCCAGTTTCTCTGCATTGAAAGAACCTTTGAAGGCCAGTTACCCTCTA
>RFYI01000127.1 GCA_009921165.1 Actinomycetota bacterium
ATTCAGGCTTGAGCATTCCCTTGAGTGATTTCTCAATGTCATCAAGTGCTGCATAGATAACTGAGTAGAAACGAACGTCAACACCTTCACGGTCTGCTCGTTCCTTAGCCTTGTTATCTGGCTTCACGTTGAATCCGATGATGATCGCATTATCAACAGTTGCTAGGTTCACGTCAGATTCGGTAATTGCACCAACACCACGGTGGATGATACGAAGTTGAACTGAATCATCAATCTCAATCTTGAGAAGTGAATCTTCAAGAGCTTCAACAGCACCAGAAACGTCACCCTTGATAACCAAGTTGAGAGCCTCAACCTTGCCATCTTCAAGTGCCTTGGTGAAGTCTTCCAGGCTAACTCTCTTACGAGTCTTAGCAAGTAGCGCGTTACGGTCAGCAGCTTCACGCTTCTCGGCGATCTGACGTGCTTGACGCTCATCTTCGGTAACCACGAATGTGTCACCTGCGCGAGGAACAGACTGAAGACCAAGAACCTGAACAGGTCTTGACGGCTGTGCGGCTTCAACGGCTGCACCGTTCTCATCGAACATGGCACGAACACGACCGTGAGCGGCACCAGCAACAATAGAGTCACCAACACGTAGTGTTCCTGACTGAATTAGAACTGTTGCTACCGATCCGCGACCCTTATCAAGGTTCGCTTCAATGGCAACACCACGTGCATCACGGTGTGGGTTAGCTCGAAGATCAAGAGCAGCGTCTGCGGTTAGCAAGACTGCATCAAGTAGTTCTTGGATACCAGAACCAGAAAGCGCTGAAACATCAACGAACATGACATCGCCACCGTACTCTTCAGCAACCAAGTTGAACTCGGTTAGCTGCTGACGAATCTTCGCAGGGTTAGCACCTTCTTTGTCTACCTTGTTCACTGCAACAACAATTGGAACACCAGCCGACTGTGCGTGGTTCAACGCTTCGACTGTCTGGGGCATTACACCGTCATCAGCAGCAACAACAAGAATTGCAATATCAGTTACCTGAGCACCTCGAGCACGCATAGCTGTGAAGGCCTCATGACCTGGAGTGTCAATAAATGTAATCGCTCTATCGATGCCTTCGTGCGTGGTGTGCACTTGGTAAGCACCAATGTGCTGAGTAATTC
>RFYI01000128.1 GCA_009921165.1 Actinomycetota bacterium
TCAATAACACCTTCGAAAGTTGACTCAGCACCGATAGGAAGCTGAATAACTAGAGGTCTAGCACCTAGACGCTTGATGATGGTGTCCACTGTGAAGTAAAAGTCAGCACCTAGCTTGTCCATCTTGTTTACGAAACAGATACGAGGAACGTCATACTTATCAGCCTGACGCCAAACAGTCTCAGACTGAGGCTCAACACCTTCTTTACCGTCGAAGACGGCAACCGCACCATCAAGAACACGAAGTGAACGCTCAACCTCAACGGTAAAGTCCACGTGTCCAGGGGTGTCAATGATGTTGATTTGGTTCTTGTTCCAGAAACAGGTAGTCGCAGCTGAGGTAATGGTAATACCACGTTCCTGCTCCTGCTCCATCCAGTCCATAGTTGCAGCACCATCGTGCACTTCACCGATCTTGTGAGTGATACCGGTGTAGTACAAAATACGCTCAGTGGTAGTTGTCTTACCAGCGTCAATGTGCGCCATGATACCGATGTTGCGTACCTTGTTTAGGTCCGTTAGAACTTCTTGGGCCACGATGGTCCTCCGAATTAGATTTGGGTTTACTTACTTAATTGAACAACCGCTTGCTAAACACGAGGTTAACAAGCGGATGTCCGAAACTTCTACCAGCGGTAGTGAGCGAAGGCCTTGTTTGACTCGGCGCCTAGACCGTTAGATGCATCTAGGATCTCGTTCATCAAACGCTCAGTCATAGTCTTTTCACGACGAGCCTTTGCGTAGCTAACCAACCAACGAAGAGCCAAAGTGTTGGCACGGTGTGCCTTAACTTCAACTGGAACCTGGTAGGTTGAACCACCAACACGACGTGAGCGAACCTCAACTGTTGGACGAACATTGTCTAGTGCCTTCTTGAGAAGAACAACTGCATCCTGACCACTCTTCTCAGCTGCACCAGAGAGTGCACCGTAGACGATTGATTCAGCAACAGACTTCTTGCCGTCAAGCAAAATCTTGTTAACCAAAGTGGTTACAACTTGTGAACCATAAACAGGATCGATGACCACTGGCTTCTTGGTTACTGGACCTTTACGAGGCATTACTTACCCTTCTTCGCAC
>RFYI01000129.1 GCA_009921165.1 Actinomycetota bacterium
TCAAATGACCAGTTACCGCCCTCACGACCAATACCTGATTTCTTGGAACCACCAAAAGGTGCTCGCAAATCTCTAACAAAGAAGCAGTTGACCCAGATAGTTCCTGCAACCAGTGCCTTAGCGACCTTGTCTGCTCTTGCCCTATTGCCTGATACAAGAATGGCAGCAAGTCCAAACTCAGTTGAGTTAGCCATCTCAATAGCCTGCTCATCAGTCTTGAAAGTCTGTAAGCAAAGCACTGGACCGAATACCTCTGAGGTGACAATCTCGGAGGTTGCATCTGGGTTCATAACCAGAGTTGGTCTGAAGTAGAGCCCACCTAGGTCACTGTTAGGTTCGCCTCCCATAACGATGTTTGCACCTGACTCTTTGGCTCTATCAACAAAGCCTTTGACTCTATCGAAGTGCACCTGGTGAATCTGAGGGCCTATCTGAGTGGCTTCATCTCTTGGGTCACCTTGAATAATCTGCAGTGCCTTTTCCTTAAACTTCAAAGCAAAAGCATCAGCGATGTTTTCATGAACCAGAATCCTGGTTCCTGATAAACAAACCTGTCCAGCATTGTCATACTGCTCAACAGCTAGTTCAACAGCTAAATCTAAATCAGCGTCCTCTAAAACAACACAAGGTGATTTACCACCAAGTTCAAAAGAAACAGGGGTTAGGTTATCAGCAGCTGATCTTGCAATCACTTTTGCTGTTGGCACAGAACCGGTAAATGAGATACGTGCAATATCCGGATGAGCAACTAAAGCAGCCCCTACTTCTTTACCAAAGCCTTGAACAACATTGAAAACACCATCAGGTATTCCAGCTTGCTTAGTTAGATCCGCGAAGAACGACGCTGATAGTGGAGTCCATTCAGCTGGCTTCAGGATCACTGTGTCACCAGCTGCTAATGCAGGTCCTATCTTCCAGGTAGCGAGCATCAGCGGAGCATTCCAAGGAGTGATTAGAACTGCAACACCGGAAGGATCCCAAGAGATCTTGTTGGTGTGTCCTCTGGTTTCAAAATCAGGATGTTGTAATTCGTTCATGGCCCATTCGGCAAAGAACCTGATGTTCAT
>RFYI01000130.1 GCA_009921165.1 Actinomycetota bacterium
GTATCAACACTTTCACGTGCTTTACGAGCTAAGTCAATGGTGATGCCGGCAATCATGGCCCAAGCCCAGAGGCTTATGAAGATAACTGAGACGATGATCATCCAGAAATCAACATAGAAAGAAACCACAAACAGCACGAGCTGTAAGAACCAACCAAACCAGTAAGAACCCTTCTTACCCAAATAGCCAGGGGTAAGAATCAAAACTGCTGAAAAGCTCAAGCCAATAGCCCAAACAGTTGGTGCTGGTGCAACCTTGAGCCCAAAGGCAACCAGAGTTCCAAAGAACACAATGAATGATTCAAAAGCTAAAACCATAGAACCTAAGGTTCTTCTTACTGAACGATTAGACATCTGCATCCTCCTGGATTTGTCTGAACTTTAGAACATCTCCAATAAGGCTAATTGAACCGGTCACAACAATTGTTGAGTTAGGAGTCGGCGGTAACTTAGCTTCAGCAAGAGATAAAGCATCTCTGAAATCCTCAGCAACACTTACTCGATCATCACCAAAGACTTCTCTAGCTGTAATAGCTAGTACCTCAGGATCATGCGCTCTAATACTGGTGCTCTTGGTAATAACTACTTCAGCAATCACTGGCTCTAATGCACTGAATAACCCGATGGCATCTTTATCGTTTAGGACAGAAATCACAGCAACTGTGTGTGGCAAACCAAATGAGTTCTCTAGAGCGCTAGCAAGAGATGCTGCACCATGAGGATTATGAGCTGCATCCAAGATAATTCTTGGCTTGCGACTAACAACCTGCAGTCGTCCAGGAGATGAGACATCAGCAAGTGCAGGCTTCAAGATGTGTTCTGCTAACGGTTTTGTAGCGCTACCTAAGAACTCTTCAACAGCGGCTACCGCCAAAGCAGCATTAGCTGCCTGGTAAGCACCATGGAGTGGAATAAAGAGGTTCTCATATGTTCCAGCTAGTCCCTGCATAGAGAAGGTAACGCCAAGTTCTGATTCAACGAACTCGGTTACAGCGAAATCTCTTCCTAACACTTTGAAAGTTTCAGCTAGTTCTTCTGATTTCTGCTCAAGAACTAGTA
>RFYI01000014.1 GCA_009921165.1 Actinomycetota bacterium
AAGTGCCAGCACTACGGTCAGTGTGTTTTTGAAGCACCCGATATCTTCCGTTTGAATGCAGATGACAAGCTCGAATACATGGCTGAGGCTGATGACTCAGAGCGAGCAAACATCGAGGCAGCTGTTGATGTCTGCCCGATGCAAGCTATTCGTATCGTCGAATAACTAATGAACTATCCCGTAGTAATTGTTGGTGCATCCATGGGTGGATTGCGCACAGCTGAATCACTACGACGTTTTGGTTATCTAGGGCCTATTACCGTTATCGGTGAAGAGATTCATAAGCCTTATAACCGTCCTCCGCTATCTAAAGAAGTATTAGCAAAAGAGGTAACTCACGAAGCAGTTGCCTTTGAAGAAAGAGCTGCAACAGCTGATGTGAACTGGGTGCTTGGAACAAGAGCTGTCAGTGCTGACTTTGAACACAACAGCGTTACCGACTCAGATGGTCAGGTTCACCCTTTCGCTGCTTTGGTTATCGCTACCGGCCAGGCATGCTCTTAGATCTCTTGAAGATGCCATTGCCCTACGAGCTGAACTAGTTCAAGGCAAGAACGTTGTCATTGTTGGTGGAGGCTTTATCGGCTGTGAGGTGGCAGCAACAGCAGTCAAACTCGGTTGCAATGTCACTGTTGTTCATAATGCCGCTCATCCGATGCTTAGACCACTAGGCAGTGGACTAGCAGAGCAAATGCAGCTAAGACATGAGGCTATGGGGGTCACCTTCAAGCTCAAGCGAACTGTGACAGACCTTATTGGCACAGATCATGTTGAAGGTGTCAGATTAGATGATGAAAGCACACTTGACTGTGATGTTCTAATTGAAGCTATTGGCTCTCATGCCAATGTTGAGTGGTTATCTGGTAATGACATCGATCGTAATGATGGAGTCCTGGTTGATAGTGCTATGCGGGTTATGACTAGAGATGGCCATGCTGTTCCTAACGTCTTTGCTATTGGTGATGTTGCTCGCTTTGCTAACCCAATCTTTGATCTAGAGGCTAGAAGAGTTGAGCACTGGAACATCCCAACTGAAACAGCTAAACGAGCAGCATCCGTGATTGCTTCCTATCTCAACAAGTCAGATTCGTATCCTGCAATCCTGGATGAACCCTTCAAACCGGTTCCTTCGTTCTGGTCAGATCAGTATGAAAACCATTTACTTGCCTTTGGGTTGCTTTCATTAGCAGATAAGGCAACCCTTGTTGCAGGAGACATCTCAGGTGATTGTGTCTTTGAATACAGCCGAGGAGATCAACTTGTTGGTGTCTGCGGTATTGGTATGAGATCAGTTGTTCAAAGTTATAGAGCAAAGTTTATTTAGGAGAAAACCATGGCTAAAGAATTCGATTTAGATGTCACCTTTGACGAGAACGAACCAGACCTATCGCATCTGACACCACAGCAACTTCAAGCTGCTGTGAACGCCCTTCCTGAATCGCTTCTCTTAGTAGCTCAGGGATTACTGATTGAGAAAAGATCTATGAGTCACGTTTCTCAGGATTTAGGTATTCGACAGGCTGAACTAGTCTCTCGTTTGCACAGAGCAAAACGGCTCATTGCTGCTCATGTCTGAATGAGTTTGTAAATTGAGCCTTAATCAAGGTGATAAGAAAATAGCTCAAACTCTTCAAGAGAGGTCTTTTTGATCTCTCTTGCTCTGGCGCTCATGGCGGTTTCGAATTGAAAAACAGTAGTCTTCAAAGACAATTTGGCAACAACTTCCGCCCTGATGGCTCCATAAATCATTATTCCCGCTGGCTGTAGAATCTCGATAACCTCAAATAGGCCTTCTTCGAAAGTTGCGCGCAAAGCCAAATCTTGAAAGTTTCCCAGAGCTCCCACTGCAAATACGCTATTGGTGGAGATGCCATCGCAAACAAAGTCAAGGTCAGCTAAGTCAATCCATCTGATTGAAGGTATTACCTTGAATTGTCTGGTCTGGTAGAAAGCTCCTACGGCTCTTGATAAGTGAGTTCTCTGGATACGCATCCAGCGAGGCATTCCACTCATAATTGTCAAATCAGGTGTTACCAATGATGAAAATGGCAGGAACCGCTTCAGGTGTTTTTCAGGGTTGGCTAGCACTGACCTAAACTTCTTGTCCTGCACATAGAAATGTAATCCTGTTATATCCGGTTTCTCGCTTCTATTCAGCTGATTGAAAGCGCACAAATACTTTGGAACATCATCGACCATTATGCGATCAAGTTGGGCAATCTGATGTTCCCCAGCTATTGGTTGCCCAACGGGATACCAGCTTGGCATACCCCCGTAAATGAGCCGGTCAAATTCAGATTCAAAATTAGTTTTGAAAATACACCACTAACGTCTTAGGACTTCAATCTCTCGATGATAATTGAAGTGCTGATTCAAATCTTCTTCGAACTCGTTCGACGCCTTGGGTAACGTTTCTAAGTTTAAATTTTCCTGATAAGTAATCGACATCATGGGCAGATTGTGGTCTTCAAGTGAAACCAGTAAATATCCTTCAGCAAATTGAAAAGCGATAGCTGAGTGGCAGGCATAATCAAAATTGGGAACCCCGTCCAATGCGCCCGTTATCTTGTCCTTGACAAGACTCACGGAAATAATTTCCTGACCCGCAAATTTCTTATAAACATTTCCACTTTCAAAACATGCTTCCAAGACAGAGATATCCGCTTCATTGACGCTTATCTTGCTAATGTCTAGCCAATCCTGGCCAAACTTAATTTCTTCGCAAGTTGCTTCCAAAGCAATTACTGCATCCTCAGTAGTGATGTAAACCAATGGTGATGTAAGGTGGTGCCACAGGGTTGGCCCAGCCAAGTTGCTAAAGTTCGACCCAACTTGATTGCCAAGTAATTTAATTTCTCGAGTTGTTAGTAGATTTTCCAATCTATTTATCCTTTCCTTTTATCCAACCGGTTGGTTCAAAGTGGATTTTGTACCGTTGTGCTTGACTTCCTGTTATCTTAATGTTGACAGCAGGGCCACCACTGGATGAAGTTTCCCTAAAAAATACCGAGGACTTGTCGCTAAATATTGCTACCTTGCCTTTACCTGTGTTGGAAACCTTTCCACCTGCACTGAGATCTTTGAAAAACGCCTGAGCTGTTGCCGTTGGATTATCCGAGACTATAACCCTTGACTTCCCTTCACCACTCACACCGAATTTGCCCGACTGCTGATTAAACCCATACTTACCTGCAAGTCTCGCAACGTTTGCCCCCAAACTTGCTCCGCCAGAGAATCCTCCCCCTGTTCCTGAGCCCATGTAAATACCAATCCTTTATTTATAACTATTTGATAACATAATTATACCACCCAGTCGGGAACATTTCTCAGGGTTGCTCGACTAAGGGACGGTTGCAAGCGTTGTGGGCAGTCCGGATTGAGTTACTTTTGCGGTCATTCTCCCCTGTGTGCTGGTTGCTTTTCTGTGACCTTTGAAGACAAAGAACCAGACCTCTCTCGCCTAACCCCTGAGCAACTTAGGGCAGCGGTTGAAGCGCTGCCTGAAGCCATCCGCGCTGTTGCCAGAGGTGTTCTCATCGAGAAGAGAACAATGTCTGATGTCTCTCAGGATTTAGGTATTCGACAGGCTGAACTGGTCACTCGTTTGCACAGAGCAAAACAGGTGATTGCAGCAACTAACTAGATAATCACTAGCTTCGCTTAGTTTTTTCCGGTAATCCCAACAGTGCTCTGTATTACCGGTGCCATCCTCTTATGTAGTGCCTCATAGAACATGGATAGCGGGAATTCATCATCCATAACCTGATCGGTTAGTTCACTGGTTGTTCCAGTTAGTGGGATATCTCTTTTCGCCCACTTAGATGCTGGATGTGGAGCTAGGACATTAGCTACCAGGTCATAGGCCGAGAGCCAGTGCACAATCTTAGGTCTATCGATAGATCTCCAATAGAGCTCATTTATCTCATCTGATAGCTTCACTACAGCATCAGGTAACTCTTGCCAATCAATGGATAACGATGTGTCCGTCCAGTCAATGACTCTGTGTTGGTGCAGGTATGCGAATAGTAACTGGCCAGAAACAGAGTCGTAGTTTCGCTTTCTAGTGCCAGATAGTGGGAACCTAAAGATTCGATCAAACAAGACGGCGTATTGAACTAGTTGGGCATACTTTCTAGTTTGATCATCAGTATCTTTAGCTCTGAAAAGTTTTACTGATTCCCTAAAAGCAGTTAGGTCGCATCTCAGTTCCTCTAAACCGTAAAGGTAGAACGGCATTCTCTGCTTGATCATGAATGGATCAAAAGGTAGATCTCCTCGCATGTGTGTTCTATCGTGAATCAAATCCCACATCACATAAGTCTCTTCAGCAAGGGTTTGGTCCTCTAGGAGATCTTTGACTCCTTGCGGAAGCTCTAGATGGGTAATCTCAGCAGCTGCTGAAACAACTCTCCTGAATCGAGCAGCCTCACGATCTGCAAAGATTCCTCCCCAACTAAATACCGGTAGTTCAGCTTTAGTTCCCTCAGCAGAACCACTGGGGACTCTAGGAGTAACCGCAACTGACTCAGGAAATAACACAGCAGAATTAGTCACATAGCCAGGTGTGAAATCTAGAAAACGAATAGGAACAAAACCAGCGTTTGAATAATCCCCTGCCTCCAACTTAGAGACAAAGTCTGGCCAGATAATCTCAAGCACTACGGCTTCAACAAAGCGATCTGTTGAACCATTTTGGGTATACATCGGAAACACAACAAGATGCGCTACAGCGTTGACACGGTTTAGTTCTGGATGAAAAGCCGCCAGCGAGTCATAAAAGTCTGGAACACCAAAACCGGTATTTGACCAGCTATCAAAGTCAGTAGCACAAGCAACAAGATACTGACTATCGTGAGGAATCTTCTCTGCCAGCTCTCTTAGAGATCCCGATATCCCAGCAACTGCAATGGCGCAGAGCTTATGAACTGATTGTTCTGGAATGCTTCCGTCATGAACTTGATGACCACGCAGGGTGAGACAGGCAGATTTGATGACATCCCATTCCGGGGTGTTTACTATTTCTAATCCTGATAGTCCAGCATTGATAGTTTCCACGCAAACCTCCTTGTTCGCTGCGGATAAAACTTGCATCCTGTTACGTAGCCTACCCACCTAAGCAAGTGCTGAAACATGGCGTTTTCCTAGGCGTATAAAGAGCTTTTTCGATGACTACTTAATACCATTTTGATTAAGTAGGTCAGCTACCTGTATTCGCCTATTAGCGATAAACCAAATGGTTCTGTTCTGTTCAGTGTGAACATCGTCTAGATACTTCATAGTATCCAAATTGGCACTGTATTGGCTTCGCAAAGTAGGTTCAATGACCTTAGCTGCGGAAGCTATCTTAGAACCCAATTGGATTGAAGCTGCCTTTGCCGATACAGCTTTCAGCGCTTTTAGATATTCGAGTTTGCATGCTTTATTGTTGATGCACTGAACATAGAGCCTGCCCCGATAGCTATCTTTCACCCAGGGCTGATCTGATCGATCAGAGAGCATGGGCATGTCAAAAGTGTCACCAACAACAGGTGACCATCTATTTTCACCAAAGGTTTGATCCGGTCCCCAAGGGATAAAACTGAACTTACCTTGAGTATTACTTCGAATAAAGTAATTGTTTTTGTCTGGCCCTGAATAACCATCCCAATGACCGATAAAGTTCTCGACTGCGAAGAACTTGATCATTTCCGCTCTATCTGTGACTTTCTGTAAACCTGCATACCAAGATGCAGGATCATTCAGATAGGTATAAGAAATAAGGTTGTTCAAGTCGTATTTGTTTGGTGTAATCTTCCATCCATAATCCACTAGAAAAGCACCAGTCTTGTTATCTCCCGTGTCACTACCCATATATAAATCTGAGCCAGCACCTTCATAAACATGCTGAGTGATGTCTTTGAATCTTCTAGTCATGAAGGTATCGTCAGGCGTCTCAACATTTATGTATAGACCTTTGTCTTTACCATTGACATAAATTCTCGCCCAGCCTGTCTTGGACGCCGGTACCCCCATGGCGTTGAACAGAGTATAGGCACCAAACTCATGTAGCTTGCTGTCATCCTGCGTCATAGCATTTAGTGTCATTCGACGAAGACCAAGATAGCCAAGCCCTGTTGGCCCTTTTTTGAACTTGATCTTAAAGCTTGGTGTCCAATCAAGTTTCTGAAGAGAAGTCGAACCTTTGAGCCTGACATGTATTTCTTGAGGTCCGCTGGTCTTAGTTCCTAAAGATAAGGTAACCGTTCCAGGAACATAAGTTTCCAAAGTCTCTTGGGTGTTCAAAGAAGTAACTGAAGCGACTGGCAGATTGAAATCTATCCGCAGTACTTTACTTGGGTTATAGATGTCCGTAAAAGTCAATGGAACCGCAGCGTCAGCGCTACCGGAAATAGAACTAACCAGACAAACAAGAGCAATCAGCCCTACGGCCAATCTCCTCATTAGGAAAGGTTTGCTCATGGCTTTAGTCTAAGAGGGATTATCTACCTGCAACCAAGCGTAAACGAGCCGCCTAGCAGAATCGAACTGCTGACCTGCTCTTTACGAGGGAGCTGCTCTACCAACTGAGCTAAGGCGGCAAACAGTTATAGTTTAGTCACTGGGCGATAAGCCCTAAACGGCGCAATCTAGCTAAGGCCCCATCCTCTATCGGGGAGTCATTGCCGATAAGTAACTGAATAGATCTGAGAGTTATCCTGGTTAGTGGTTTTACTAGCCACCTAGGAAGCACTTTTAGTTTTAGAAGATTTCTATGCTCCGGCCTTAAGGAAGCAACAGCGGCTGCAAATAGCAATCGATAGATAGGCATGACAGCCAGAGGTAATCCTGGTGTTCTAATGAATTTGATTACCTTAAGGGTGGTTTCGTCGGCTCGAAGTTCACCCCTGTTCAGGTATCCAGTTATTGCTTTATCAAGTTCATTTTTATTATGCGGAACATTTAGTAATCCAAGTGGTTCAACGGATTTCGACCACTGACCAACATAAGAATCTGGCCCTCCTGGAATAGCGCGCCAGGCATAATCCTGGTGACAGGTCAGGAATGAATCAGTGAACGCGATGTGGACCCAAAGTAAGAGGTCCTGGTCTTTAGCTTGGTACTCTTTTGGGTTTCCAGTTTGGTCTTGGTACTGCCCCTTTACGCGATCATGCAATCTGTTCACCCGGCTAGCTTCCCCAGCAACTGCTTCATATGAGCCAAAAGTTGTTACGGTTAGCCATCTGATAGTTCCAGCTAACCTTCCTAATGCATCTTGCTCATACCTAGAGTGTTGGGCAACACCGGCAAGAGTTCCTGGGTGGAGAGCTTGCATTAGTAAAGCTCTTATTCCGCCAACCAGTGTTCCAAAGTCTCTATGAACAATCCAAGGGGCATCGGTAGGCATGAACAAGCCGCCAGTTTCACCCTTAGCAATAGTTTCGAGCCAAGGAGGCGTTCCACTCGGTTCGTTAGAGAGCAAGGCTCTGAATTGCTTTGAGAAGAAGTCCTGCAGTTTGTTATTTGGCATTACTTCTAGCAAGTCTTTTCTTTAGCGGGCAATTTATTGTTTATAAGGAAGCCGTCCACACTATTTGCTATGCAAGCATTTGAGGAACCATAGGCTGTGTGCCCCTCTCCCTTGTATGTCAGTAGACGGCCATGCGCCAAAACTTTATTAGCGAAGTGCGCTGTCTGCTTATAAGGTGTGGCTGGATCATTTGTGGTTCCAACCACCAGCATTGTTGGGGCATTCTTGGCTGAATAATCTTTAGGTCCGGCAACAACATCAAAAGGCCAATCGTGACAAGCTAGTCCGCCATACTGCCAATAGTGCCCAAACACTGAACTTATTTTTAGTGCTTTAGCGTTCTGGACTTCCATGTCGGCATTATTTTTTGATTCTCTAGAATCTAGGCAACTGATTGCCTTGAAAGCTTCATTTGAGTTCGATTGAAAAGTCCCCGTGGCATCGTCATACTCGTTGTATGAATCCGCAAGGAGAAGAAATATCCTGCCATCCTGTTTTTTCTTGTTAAAGAACTCTTTGAAGGCAGCAGTTAAATATTGCCAACTTTCCTTTGAATATAAGGCCGAAAGCATCCCGGTGAATCCGACGCTGGCATTTAGTAGACGGCCCTTCTCAGAGGTCTTTATTGATTTCTCCTCTAAAGGGGATAAGAATTCATTTCCGACTTTTTGCATGGCCTGATTAACAGTAAGTCCTGCGAATGGACATGTTCCATCATTCTTGATGCAATCGGCTAGATATGATTTCATCGCAGATTGAAAACCAGCAAGCTGGTTGAGCGATTCCTGTTCAGGAGTATTTGTTGGATCAACGACACCGTCTAGCACGAACTTGCCAACTTTAGTTGGAAAAAAAGCTGCGTAAGTTGCTCCAAGAATAGTGCCGTACGAAAAACCTAAATAATTTAGCTTCTCACTACCTAGCACTGCTCGAATAATGTCCATGTCTTTGGCAGCTGAAGAGGTATCGACATGACCCAACAACGCTCCAGTATTTTTCAAACAGGCTGCACCAAAGTCTTTGATTGCCGACTTGCTGAATGCTATATCTTTGGCAGATCCCCATTCATAAGGAGATGGGTCGTATAGAAATGACTTCATTCCTTCTGTGTCGTAACACTTTACGGCTGTTGATGCTCCAACACCTCTAGGGTCAAAACCAACAATGTTGTAATGGGATCGAAGTTTTGAGGTTCCCAGCGAATCTAAATACTTTGTAACCCACTCTGTGCCACTACCCCCGGGGCCTCCAGGATTCATTAAGAGATAAGGTGAATTTTGGGGATTGCTGGTTGGGTTTATAGCTATCGCAATCTGGATGCCTCCCTGTTCAGGCTTATCCCAATTCAGCGGAACTTGAATGAAGCCGCAGCGAGCCTTCTTATTGCTTCCTTCGCAATCCCTCCACAGCGGTTTTTGTGAATAGAAGCCAGCCAGATTTGACGGCACTGAAATTAGTTCTGTTTGCTCATCAGAGGCAGGAATACTTGAACTTGGTTGAATAAGTGGATAGATCAATGTTGCCGCTGCTAACAATCCAGCAAGAATGCTTAGTGAAAGTACTATCCGGTTTAGACGCTTCATTTTGATGCCTTTCTCCTAAGCGAAACTGTCAGAGAGAACAGTAGCAGTTCCTCTCGGACATTCCTCTCCATGCGGTAACGAACTTTCTCAATCTGTTCGATGCTGTGAATGGACTGAGCCTGGGTAGTCTCCTGAGCTAGCTTTTGGACTTCAGCGACTAAATCAACATTAATTAGGGGCTCACGTGCTGCTAACTGAACAGTCAACACATCTCTATACAAACCCATAAGATCAACAAGTATCCGGTCTAAGCCATCGCGCTTGGATCTAGTTGCTCTTCTTTTTTGGGAGTCTTCAAGTTTCTTGAGTTGTGATCTTGAACTCGGATTAAGTTTCGAATCCTCCGATACTCCTAAGCGCGACAAGAGCTCTTTTCGTTCGAATTCATCTTGTTCACTGGTTAATTGAGCGCCATCGCTTTCAGCGAGTTTGCTAAGGACCTCTGCAGACTTCATAGCCGAAGGAATGTCAGTAATACCCAACACGGCTTGCAATGCCTGAGTTCTTCTATCTCTCGCTCCAGCATTAGATGCTAGCCTCCGAGCCATACCAACATGGCTCTGAGCCTGGGCTGCCGACTGCTGGGCTAAATCAAGTCCGATTCCATACTTGTCAACTAGCAGTTGAGCAACCGATTCAACAGTTGGCACTTTGAGTTGAATTCTTCTGACCCTTGAACGAATGGTGGGAATCAGATCAGCCTCACTCGGAGCACACAGCATCCAGATTGTTCCGCGTGGTGGCTCTTCCAACGATTTTAAGAGCAGGTTGCTAGTTCGCTCTGTCATTCGGTCAGCATCTTCGATGATCATTATCCGATACTTGCCGATGGCAGGCATGTGAATGGATTTCTCGATGAACTCCGTGACTTCGTCGATACTTATCTGAACTCTCTCAGTATTAAGAACCAAGACATCGGGGTGATTACCCACTCGAATCATCTCGCAAATATTGCAGTTTGAACATCCGCTATCCAAACACAAGAGGGCGGCGGCAAAAGCCAAGGCGATTTGTGATCTACCTGACCCTGGTGGCCCAGTAAATAGCCAAGCGTGATGGATGTCAGACTTGCTTTGTTCCATCGATCGCAACAGCTCTGACACAGCCTCCGGCTGGGAAACAACGTCACTAAAAACCTTTGGGCTTGGCATGTGTTTAGATAAGTCCCGAAACTCGAGCACGAATTTGTGCTTGCATTTCTTCAACGGATACCGAAGCATCAACAACCAAGAACCGCTCTGGCTCGACTTTTGCTAAGTCGAGATAAGCAGAACGAACGGTTTCAAAGAATTCAATCTTTTCACGTTCTAGGCGATCTGGCTCCGTTCCCGAGTTATTGCGTCTTGACCGAGCTTCTTCGGCCGGTAAATCTAATAACACGGTTAGTTGAGGAAGCAATCCGCCAACTGCCCACAAAGACAAATCTCTTACTTCGGTGCGAGATAAGTCTCGTCCTGCCCCCTGGTATGCAACAGAGGAATCAAAATATCTATCTGTTATAACTATCTCGCCTCGCTCTAACGCAGGGCGAATCTTGCTGGCAACATGGTGAGCGCGATCGGCTGCGAACAGAGCCGCTTCTGCTCTTGGTGCTAAATCTCCTTTGTGATGCAAGAGGATTTTTCTAATTTCAACACCAACATCAGTACCGCCAGGTTCTAAAGTTCTAACAACCGTCTTGCCTTTGTCAGACAGCCAGGTTTCAAGAAGGTCCGCCTGAGTTGATTTACCAACTCCATCGATACCTTCAAAAGAAATAAACAGGCCTGACACTATTCGGCTTTCTTTCTTGTCGCACCTTTTTTAACTGTTCTAGCTGGAGAAGTACTTCTCCTGCCAGCCTTGGATGCCTTAGGTGCTGCTTGGCCTGGCTCGAGTCCCAGTTTCTCTCGTCTTATGGCGAGCAATTCAAAAGCTCGTTCTGGAGTTAGCTCATCAAGCGGCTCATCCTTTGGAACAGTTGCGTTGATTGCACCATCAGATACATACAGACCAAACTGACCAGACTTAGCAACAACATTGGTCTTAGCAGCAGGGTCTTCACCAAATTCTTTCAGAGGTGTCGCTGCAGTTCTGCGACCACCGTATTTAGGCTGAGCGAATATTTCTAAAGCACCGGCTAGGTCTAGATCAAAGATTTGATCTTCTGCTTGGAGACTTCGTGACTCTTTACCCTTTAGCAAATACGGTCCAAACTTACCGTTTTGAGAGGTGATGTCGATTCCTGACTCAGGATCCTGTCCGATTATCCGAGGCAGAGATAGCAATCTAATTGCGGTTTCCAGATCAATGGATTCAGCCGACATAGTCTTAAACAGAGATGCGGTCTTTGGCTTCTTGGCATCCGGGTCATCAATCAAAACATAAGGACCGTAACGACCATCCTTGAACAAGATGTTATGTCCAGATGCTGGTTCTTGACCTAAGACCCTGTCCTGCAGAACAGGAGCTTCAATTAGCTCATGTGCTTTGGCCAGCGTCAGTTCATCCGGTGCAAGACCCTCTGGGATATTAATGATTCTGCGACCATTCTCATCTGCCCCTTCAGCATTTGGCTCAATGTAAATCTCCAAGTATGGGCCGAACTTACCGGTTCTAAGTGTGATGCCATCGCCAAGATCAAGTGAATTCAATGCTTTCGGATCAATATCTCCGATGTTCTCTACGATGCTGTGAAGGCCAGGGTTGTCACCTGCTCCAAAGTAAAACTGCTTTAGCCAAGCACCGCGTTCAATGTTGCCGTTGGCAATCTCGTCCAGGTCTTCTTCCATTCGAGCAGTGAATGCGTAATCAACCAATCTTGAAACATTCTCTTCAAGGAAGCGAATTACTGTGAAGGCAATCCACTCAGGAACTAATGCCTGGCCACGCTTGATGACATAACCCTTGTTCAAGATGTTGCTGATGATTGCGGCATATGTTGAAGGTCGGCCGATGCCATCTTCTTCGAGAGCCTTCACCAAGCTTGCTTCAGTAAAACGAGGAGGAGGGGAAGTCTGGTGGTTCTTTGCTGTAACCTCCAAAGCATCAAGCTTCTGGCCGGTGACAAGATTTGGTAACTTACTTTCTTGTTCTTGTTCTTCATCTTCATTACGAGGCTCGTCTTGGCTTTCCTCGTAGGCAGCCATAAATCCGCGGAAGGTAACCACAGTCCCACTGGCAGTGAACTCTGCTCGATCACCATTAGGTAAAGGAAATACAGCAATCTTTGCAGTCGTAGTTGAAACTTTGGCATCTTGCATCTGGCTAGCAATTGTTCTCTTCCAGATCAAGTCATACAAATCAAAAGCACGTCCGTGCAATTCAGAAGCGACTTCGCTTGGCTTCTTAAATACTTCGCCTGCCGGACGAATAGCTTCGTGGGCTTCTTGTGCATTTTTGTTCTTACCTTGGTAAACGCGCGGCGCTGGCGAAACGTACTCCTCCCCAAACATTTCTTTGGCCTGTGCTCTCGCTGCAGTGATTGCCTGTGTCGAGAGTGTTGGTGAGTCAGTTCTCATATAAGTGATGTAACCCTCTTGATAAAGAGATTGAGCAACATCCATAGTCTGCTTGGCTGACATTCGAAGTTTTCTGGAAGCTTCCTGCTGCAAAGTGGAAGTAGTAAATGGAGCAGCAGGTCTTCTGGTGGAAGGCTTAGGTTCAACAGAAATAACTTCGATTGGAACATCAGGAGATCTAACGGCATCTGCAAGCGAAGTAGCTTTAGCTTCGTCGAGTAAAAGAACTTGTGCGGTTAATTCACCTTTGTCATTGAAGGAATCTCCAGTTGCGATTCTCTGGCTGTTATAAGTGTGTAGTTTCGCTTCAAACTTTGGTTCACCCGCAACTTTGGTATCGAAGAGAGCTTTGATGTCAAAGTATGAGGCAGAGACGAAAGCCATTCGTTCACGTTCGCGTTCAACAATGAGTCGCACCGCTGGTGACTGAACACGTCCCGCGCTCAGTCCTCTTGCAACTTTTCTCCAAAGCACCGGAGAAATTTCATAACCATAAAGACGATCGACTACGCGTCTGGTTTCCTGAGCCTCAACAAGATTGTCATCGATTGCCCTGGTGTTAGCCACAGCAGCTTGTATAGCCTCTTTAGTGATTTCGTGGAACACCATTCGATGAACAGGAACCTTAGGCTTCAAGACATCTAGGAGGTGCCAAGCGATCGCCTCACCCTCACGGTCTTCATCAGTTGCGAGAAATAGTTCATCGGCATCCTTGAGGGCAGCCTTAAGTTCCGAGACGGTCTTATTCTTTCCAGCTGAAATTGCATAATAAGGCTTGAAGTCATCCTCGACATCAATCGAGAACTTACCGATTGTGCCCTTCTTCTTGAGCTCGGGAGGTAGGTCCTTGAGGTCGATCAAATCGCGGATGTGGCCGACCGAGGCGAGTACGCGGAAGTCATCGCCAAGATACTTAGCGATGGTCTTAGCCTTCGCTGGTGACTCTACGATGACTAGTTTCGAACCTGTTGACACTCAATCTCCTACCTTGTTGAATCCAAACCCGGTGCAGCCCGAACATGAACCCTATGAACTATACCCATAACTTGCTGAGACACACTTATATAGATGTCAAACTTGACTATATGGCATGACTCTAGGGTCCCGCCAAATCCTTTCACAATCTGCTCAGCCGTTTCACAGGGATAACCGATAGCTAACCCCCTCAAAACGTCCTCGGCGGCCAGTGCAGCGTTGTCAGACTGGGTCTGAAGCCTAGCAATTGCAAGGTTCTCTGTGCTAACTCCTAAACCTAGAGACATTATTGCTAAAACAACAGCAATAATCCCAAACCCGAGGATTGAGCCAGACCCGGTCTGTTCGTTTGACCTCATAATCCAGATTTTCTGGCACACTGCCTCTCCAACACCGGAATCGACAAAAAACTACCAAATAACGCTGTTTTGATATTTTGACTTAGTTCCAAACAGACCGATAACTCTTCATAAACCCAATTCGCTGTGGGAAAGGGAACTAAATTTCGCTCCTGCGTGAGTTCTTTCAGAACTTCCTCAGGTTCCCCTCTCGCTACTAATCTCGATCCTTCGGCTGCCAGCTCAATCAGGGCCATTCGGTTAGTTTGAATGCCTAGAACAGTAATTGAAAAAACAAGAACCATTAGAACTGCTGGAAGAACTATTGCCAGCTCTGCGGTCACAGCACCTAGCTCTGAACGATAAGTGCTGACTTGATTAGGTCCAAAAGCATGGCTCTTACTTCTTCGCTTCTCAGGATTGACAATAATAGTCCGGCAAAGCCAACCGCTGCCAATGTGATGATCACATACTCTGCAGTCGTCGCTCCGTCTTCGGCAAACAAAAAATCTTTCATTTCTTCTCTCTTTCATTTTGGGCCCAGCATGGAAAACAGTAAAGGAATTACTGTCAAGAATAGAAACGCTGGCAAAACGGCTAAGCCAAGTGGCAACATAAGACGAACGCTCAACTTTTCAATTTGAATTTCATTACTAGTTATGGCTGCACTTTGTAGTTCCTCAGCCTGCCTTCGCAACAAGTCCCCAACTCTCGCTCCGCTTTGCTCAACCAGAAGCGCAACCTGAGCCATCGCAGTTAGTTCTTCCTTTGCTGGGTCTTTGCCAAAGACTTTTGAGTAAATCTCGCCGGCGCGATTCTGGGCAATATTTAGATTCGCCCCACCTGAACTCTCAAGTGCAACTCCCATCAGATAGAAGCCAATTGTCGTTTCCTTAGGCTTTGCTGACTTGATGAGACGATTGCTGATGGTTCTTGCAAGTAGAAGGAGCATTAGACCAAAGCCAAGGCTTACCAGCAGCACAGGTTTTGATGCCAGTGACTTCAAGATGTCTAATCCAATTAACTGAGCCATCCCTAATGTAATAACAGGAAGCCATAACACCAGCCTTGCACTTGCCTTAGGGCCGGCATGTGCAAGTGTGATTCTTTGCAAAGATCTCTCTTTGAAAGTAAATAGATCAGCAACAACATCAATCTCGTGAGCTACGCCAGCGCCTGAATCTATGGCAACTTCAAGTAGAAAACGCAGTGGCTTGGAATTTTCAGGAATCCCGCCAATGTGTTCGATAGCTCGATCCAAATCGACTCCTGATCGAAGTAAACCGGCGAACTTGGTTAAGGTTATGGAATCGGACACTCTATTTAGCCACCCTGTCAATCGATATAACTAAGCGCTGGGAGTCTGATCTTTGCACTGCAATAATCCAGTGCACAGCTGCTTCAATCAGAACTGTTGCTAACTTAGGACTCAACCCGCAACTGGCCAGTATTGCTATCATGCGTGGAATAGCTTCTCCAGCAGAGTTCGCATGCAAAGTAAATCCAGCACCAGAATGTCCAGTGTTAAGTGCTTGAAGTAAAAGCAATAGTTCTTCACCGCGTGCTTCACCGATAACCAAACGGTCTGGCCTCATGCGGAGTGACGCTCTAAGCAGTTGGTTTATTGCTATCTCACCAAAACCTTCATTATTGGCAGCTCTAGTTTTTAGTGGCACAGCATTTCCAGCTAGTTGGAGTTCCGGTGAATCTTCAATCGTTATCACTCGCTCTGTTGAACACTCATTCATCAATGCCCTCAGCAGCGTGGTCTTCCCAGAACCTGTTCCACCTACTATTACAAAGTTCTCTTTATCTAGAAGCATTTTCCTAAGCCATTGAGCTTGAATTTGCGTTAGGAACCCCCTTTGCTCCAATTCATCCAGCGATGAGTGATTAGCCAAGTGCCTTCGTATAGAGATCTGAGTGAAATCTGAGCATTCTCCTCCTAGAACGGCGTGAAATCTAACTAAGCCAAACTGGCTAGTAAAACTTACTTCCGCCAAGGGTTTCGCAATGTCAATCCTCGAACCGGCAAGCTTGAGAACACTAATTGCCCAAGCTCTAACTTCTTGCTCCGAAGTGAATGGATTATGAACCTTATTAAGGTTCCCAGCTCTTTCAATCAGAGCGTTTTCCGATGATGAAATGAGAATGTCTGTCACATCGTTTTGCTCTAAGAACTTACTAATCGGTTCAAGGATTTCCATAACCCAAGCATCAGCAAGTTTGTCTCTTACCTGCATTCAAGGACTTGGAATGTGGAAAAGTCTGGGCTCTGTAAGTTGTGTAAATAGGACTTAAATTAAGGGGCCCCGGTCTCTGGGGGGAGTGACCGGGGCCGGCGATATATGATTGGGGGAATCAAAATATCGCAAGTCAGCCGAAGCTGACTAGAAAATCATAACTTAATAAGTAGAGCCTTGGGAATACAGTGTTCGCCATTAGAGGATACTTATTTTAGGGAGAGAACAGGTCATGACAGAACTTTATGATTTAGCCAAAAGGGATCGTTTAGCTTTTTGGGCTGACCAAGCCCATGAACTTTATTGGCACAAACCCTTCACAAAAACATTGAATTGGTCGGACGCGCCGTTTGCCAAGTGGTTTGAAGATGGCCAAATTAATGCCAGTTATAACTGCCTGGATAGGCATGTTTTAGCAGGTCTCGGCGATAGGGTCGCGCTCTTCTTTGAGGGCGAGCCAGGTGATTCGAAAGTGTTCACATACAGTGAGCTCTTAGCCGAAACAAAGAAGGCAGCCAACGCGCTTATTGCTTTAGGGATTGAATCCGGAGACAGGGTCGCTATCTACATGCCGATGATTCCTGAGACAGTCATCGCTATATTGGCGGTAGCCAGGATAGGTGCAGTTCACAGCGTTGTCTTTGGTGGTTTTAGTTCTGACTCGCTAAGAAGCAGAATTGACGATGCCCAGGCCAAGCTTGTTATTACAGCCGACGGTGGTTTTAGAAAGGGTAGAGCTCATCCGCTAAAGGAAGCAGTAGATCAGGCTTTGCAAGAGGGAAACTGCCCCTCGGTAGAGCATGTCCTTGTGGTTGAAAGAACTAAAAATGATGTTACTTTTGGCCCTAAAGATACTTGGTGGCATGATGCCCTAAGCAATGCGGCAACTGAACATGTTGCTGCTGGTTTTGATTCGGAACATCCTTTATTTATTTTGTATACCTCGGGGACCACTGGTAAACCTAAAGGGATTCTTCACACCACTGGTGGCTATCTAACTGGTGCTTCATACACTCACAGAACTGTCTTTGATCTAAAACCAAATACAGATGTCTATTGGTGCACAGCAGATGTTGGCTGGATAACGGGACACAGCTATGTGGTCTATGGCCCTTTGGCAAATGGAGCAACTCAGGTCATCTATGAAGGAACTCCAGACACCCCTAGCTTTGAACGCTGGTGGCAAATAATTGCTAAATACCACGTGAGTATTTTCTATACCGCTCCTACCGCTATCAGAACTTTTATGAAGATAGGTAGAGAAATAGTGGAAGGTCACGACCTATCCAGTCTTCGCATTCTAGGTTCTGTTGGTGAGCCAATCAACCCAGAGGCTTGGAATTGGTACAAAGAAGTTGTTGGTGGTTCACGCTGCGAGATTGTCGATACTTGGTGGCAGACAGAAACTGGATCCATCATGATCTCACCTATCCCAGGGGCATTCAAGACTAAACCAGGTTCAGCTCAGAGACCGCTCCCTGGAATCACTATTGGAATTGTTGATGAGCTTGGCGCTCCCGTTGAGAAGACTGCTGAAGGTAGCGTTGCTGGTTATCTAACCATCGATGAACCTTGGCCTTCAATGCTAAGGGGTGTCTGGGGAGATCCCGAAAGATTCAAAGAAACATACTGGAATAAATTCCCTGGTAAGTATTTCGCTGGTGATGGTGCTCGCTTTGATGAGGATGGTGACATCTGGTTATTAGGTCGTATTGACGACGTTATCAAGGTATCTGGGCATCGGCTTTCCACTGCCGAGATTGAATCAGCCTTGGTTGAACACCACTGGGTAGCAGAAGCGGCTGTGGTCGGAGCTAAGGATGAAATCACAGAGCAAGCTGTTGTTGCATTTGTAATTCTTCGTCAAGATGAGATTGCCGATGCACCCAGTGAAACCGACATTGCCAAAATACTTAGAGATTGGGTCACGCAGAAGATTGGTGCTATCGCTAGGCCTCGTCAAATAATGGTTGTGACAGAACTTCCCAAAACTAGATCTGGAAAAATCATGCGAAGGTTACTTCGTGATGTTGCCGAAGGCAGGCCCGTTGGAGATGTGACTACTCTTGCTGATTCTTCAGTGATGACTGCAATCAATGACAAATTGCATTTAGGTGCCTCCGACTAAATGAACTCAACTATCAGTTCGACCTCTACCGGAGCATCTAGCGGTAGTACCGCAACACCTATGGTTGAACGAGCATGGATGCCTGCATCACCAAATACTTGACCTAGAAATTCAGATGCCCCGTTGTTTATTGCTGGCTGTCCTGTGAAGTCAGGGTCACTAGCAATAAATCCATTGACTTTCACAATTCTTGTAATTCGATCTAGATCACCGATTGCATACTTCACAGCAGCTAAACAATTCAATGCTGAAATCTGGGCAAGTTCCTTGGCACGCTCAGGGGACACCTGGGATGGGACTTTTCCAGTTTCGACTAGTTTGCCCTGAACCATCGGTAACTGACCCGCGGTCATAACTAGGTTGCCCGTGGCAACCGCTGGTATGTATGCAGCTACCGGGGGCACTACCTCAGGCAGTGGATGGCCTAATTCAATAAGTCTGGCTTCTACTCTGCCGGTCATTTTTCGCTCTTTTCTCTCTTCATATACGCCACATATCCACCCTCGTTATTAGGAACTACCTGAACAAGTTCCCAGCCCAAAGCCCCCCAATGATCCAGTATTTGCTTAGGGTTATGCGGTGGAAGGGGTGTGACTGTGTATTCCCAGACGGCCATTTTTAAGGTTCCTCTCATACTTTGAAGGTAACCTAGAGTCTATGTCTGAAAAGGGTAAGAAATCGAAGCGTCAACGCGGTTGGCTAAGTCTTTTTGGCCTGAGCTCTCTAGCTGGCCTCCTAAGCCTTGCCCTACTTCTGCCATTTATCTGGTTAGGTGGGCTTGGAGTCAGTGCAACAGTTGGTATTTTCCAAAACTTACCTGATTTCATAAAGCCAGTTAACGCTGCTGAAGCCTCAAATATTTATGCCATCAAAGACGGCAAGCCAGTGCAGGTTGCCCGATTCTTCAACGAGAACAGAATCTCAGTCGGCTTTGATGAGGTTTCTAAAAACATGCTTAGAGCTGTCGTTGACACTGAAGATCCTAGGTTCTACGAGCACGCCGGTGTCGACTGGGTATCTCTTGCCAGAGCAACATTCACCAACCTAGCTAAAGCTGGTAAAGGTCCCGGTGGATCAACAATCACGATGCAATACGTGAAAAACAACTTGCTTGAAGCCGCCGTGTTAAGTGGTGATCCTGAAGCTATTGCGATGCAGACCGACAGCGCTCATGCCTTGCAGCGAAAGTTCCAAGAGGTTCGACTTGCTTTGGCACTTGAAAAGAATTACAGCAAGCAGGATATTCTTGCTGGCTATCTGAACCTTTCATTCTTTGGAACAAACATCAACGGAGTTGAAGCTGCCAGCGAGTTTTACTTTGGTATTCACGCAAAGGATCTTGATGTCCCGCAAGCTGCAATGCTTACGGCGATGCTGAAAGGCGCAGAGGACTACCGCCCAGATGTCGAGGCAAATCAGTTACGAGCACTCACTCGACGTAACTATGTGATTCAGAACATGGCTGATGCGGGAGATATTTCTCAGGCAATGGCAGATAAATATAAGGCGAAGCCGATTAAATTAAAGATCACTAAAGTTCCAGTGGGTTGTGAATCAGATCAAACAACCGCATTCTTCTGTGACTATGTAGTTTGGACAATTAGAAACTCACCGGAATTTGGTCCAACCCAGACCGACAGAGAAGCTTTGCTTCGTAAAGGTGGACTCGATATTTACACAACCATGGATATCAAATTGCAAAGAGTTGCAGACAGGGCAACTAAAACTTGGGTGCCTCCAACTGATAAGAACAAAATTGGTGCATCAAGCGTTTCAGTGCAGGTTGGAACAGGAAGAATTCTGGCTCTAACTCAAAACAGAATCTATGACCAGACCACAAGTACTGAGCCAGGTCACACATCTGTGAATTACTCTTCAGACCGAGAATATGGTGGCTCATCGGGCTTCCAAACCGGTTCGACATACAAAATCTTTACTCTGGCCGAATGGTTGACCAAAGGTTTCAAACTAAACGACCATGTTGACGGTCGTGTCAAAGAGTGGAATGCATCAGACTTCTCTTCTCGCTGTGGCGTGAACGTTGGTACCTGGGCGCCAGGTAACGATGCCAAGGAACCCGAAGATCTTAATGTCATGCAGGCAACCGCAATGTCGGTGAATACAGCATTTGCGTCAATGGCTAGCCAGCTAGATCTTTGTGACATCCGTGATACGGCCATGCGCTTCGGTGTCCATCGTGCTGACGGCACTGAACTGGTTTCTTACCCTGCATCGATTCTGGGTATCAATGAAATAGCTCCATTGACTATGGCTGCAGCTGTTGCCGGAGTTGCAAATAAGGGTGTTTACTGCTCTCCTATTGCAATTGACAAAGTATTAGTTCGGGAAACCAAAACTGAGTTACAAGTTCCTAAATCTATCTGTAGTCAAGCAGTTACCCCGGAGGTTGCAGCGGGGATGACTAAAGCGATGCAGGGAGTAATCAGCGGTGGCACCGGTGGCGCTTCCTCAACTGGTGATGGGACTCCGTTGGCCGGTAAGACAGGAACAACTGACTCAGGTGTTCACACCTGGATGACTGGATTCTCAACAGCTGTGGCAACTGCCGTTTGGGTGGGTAACGTATCTGGAGATATCTCCCTGAGAAAAATTCTGTTGCATGGAGCCAAGGGAAGTACTGTCCGCCATGATATCTGGCGAACAATTATGCGATCTGCAAATAAGACCTATCGAGGCACCAAATTTGACCCAGCCCCTAAAGACATGATTGCTGCGACCCTGAGGGAAGTTCCTTCCGTATCTGGTCAGGTTCCTGATGTTGCAGCTCAGAACATTCTGAGTGCTGATTTGAATGTAAAGATCTTTACTACCTTGATAGCTTCGACTAAGCCTGCTGGAACAGTTGCATACACGAACCCTAAAGCTAAAACTCTCATTCCTCGAGGAAGCCAGATAAGGGTATACGTCTCTAAGGGTGGGCTTACCAAGGTCCCTGATGTTGCTGGACTGACTCCGGAAGATGCCACAAAGGCTCTGAATGACGCTGGTTTCCCTACCGTTAGCGTCCCGCAACCTTCCCAAGGCGAGTTCTTTGTTCATGATCCGACAATTCCTAGCGGCAATGTGGTTGGCACTTTACCTGGAGTTGGGAAATCAGCTTCTTCGTCTGGAGCAATTCTGCTAATAATAAGCCAAGGCCCCTAGCCTGAGCATGCTCTGGTTACTCTTAGCAGTTGCTCTGGTTATTCTTTGGGCTACTTGCATCGAAAGATTTTGGTTTGCTATAAAACGGGACAGCGTTTACATCCTTCCTAAGGGCTCAAAGGACATCACCGTCTTACACATCAGCGATATACACATGGCTCCTTGGCAGAAATACAAACAGCGCTGGATTTCAAAACTACAAAACAAAGTTAAACCTGACTTGGTAATAAACACTGGAGATAACCTTGGCCACCGCAATGGTGTTCAGCCGGTTCTAAATTCGTTCCAGAATTTTAGCGGCACTCCTGGAGTATTTGTAAACGGGTCTAATGACCTTTACGCTCCGGTAAAGCGTAACCCAATCGCATATCTCTTGAGGCCCTCTGATCGCCACAGAGAGCAGGACCAATCAGCGAAGCTAGATACTAACGCGCTAAACAGCGGTTTGGAATCTTTGGGTTGGATTAATCTAAACAACTCTGCTGAAACCATAAAGGTAAACAATCTCACCATAGGTTTTCTAGGCACGGACGATCCTCACGAAGGCAGAGAGAATTTCGCCGCCCTCGGCTCGAATGCAAGCAAGACCAAAGGAAGCGATTTACTTCTTGGTGTTACACACGCACCATATCTCAACGTCTTAGGCAACTTAGATGAACTAGGTGCAGATATGGTCTTTGCAGGTCATACCCATGGCGGTCAAGTTTGTTGGCCCTTGATTGGAAGAGCTCTGGTGACTAATTGCGATTTACCAACTAAATATGCCCGTGGCTTACACAAGATTCAACTGCAAGGTAAAGAGGTAATTTTGAATGTTTGCGCTGGTCTAGGAAACTCTATCTACGCACCTGTGCGATTAGCCTGTAGACCTGAGGTAAGAGTCATAACTCTTAAGGCCAAGGGCTAGTTACCGAAACCGTAGATATCTGAGCCGAGAGCTATGTACTGTCCACTCTCATTATCACAGCGAGCAACTTGCTCTGACGCAAAGCACGTTATTTGACCGATAACTATCTTGCTGCCCGAAGGTAAATCGAATGCGCCTTCTGGATCTGAATACAATCCGCTGGAACAATACCAATCTGCAATTTTTCCTTGAGAAGGCTGGTAGGCCCAAAGTTTTGCCTGATAACCCCATGCACCTTGGCATGAGTCTGGCGACGCTGGAAGTTTGTATGCAACATCAACTTCTCGATGCTCACAAAGAGCAAAAGCTGGGCTCTCGTTAATTGTGCACCAGACAGTGCCGCCCCCAACTCCGAAGACAAAGCCTCCGTAGCCATTGCTGTAATCGGCTGCATTAACTGTCGGAGCCTCAACGGCAGGCTTATCTGGAATCTTGACCTTGGTTTCCTCGTTACCAGCAGAACAGGCAGAGAGAGCTAGTGCGGTGATCACCGCTAAGAAGAGGACCCCAAACTTACGCATACCTTAAGGTTATCCGAGCGCCTTAGAATTCGCTTGCAACTAGTTCAGCAATTTCATACGTATTTAGCGCTGCGCCTTTGCGCAAGTTATCGCCAACTACAAACATCTCAATAGAGTTAGGAAAGTCCAAAGACTGTCTAACTCGACCAACAAAAGTCGGATCAAGGCCGGCTACCAGAGTTGGTGTTGGCCACAATCCATTTGCTGGGTCATCCAGCAAGCTCACAGTTGGTTCTTCTTCAAGTGCCTTGTGGACATCAGCAACAGTTAGCGGATTAGCGAAGGTGGCATGAACGGTAAGCGAGTGTGAAATCAAAACGGGGACACGGACACAGGTAACAGCAACCTTTAGCTCAGGAATACCTAAAATCTTTCTACTCTCATCACGAACCTTCATCTCTTCGCTAGAGAATCCACCCTCCTTCAAAGAACCTGCAAAAGGAATCAGATTCATAGCAACAGGGGCCGCAAACGGCGAAGCATCGAGACTCAAACCTTTACTCTCAAGAGTCTTTAACACGTCCTCACTCGACTCCCCAGCACTGGTACCAGCAAGGGCCTCGATCTCCTCGCGGAGGCGGGTGATACCGCTGACTCCGGCACCGGAGACCGCTTGGTAACTTGAAACCACCAGTTCAGTTAGAGTCCAACCTCTGTGTAGAGCACCTAGAGCCGCCATCATAGTTAGAGTCGTGCAGTTTGGGTTGGAGATTATTCCCTTAGGCCTGTTCTGTGCTTGCTCAGGATTGACTTCAGGAACTACCAGAGGAACTTCAGGGTCCATTCTGAAAGCCCCTGAGTTATCAACTGCTACCGCACCGCGGGCCGCTGCGATAGGAGCCCAAATTACAGAAACCTCGTCTGGGACATCAAACATCGCTATGTCGATGCCATCAAATGCCTCAGCAGTCAACTCGACAACCGTTAGCTCTTGACCATGAACCACTAGCTTTTTTCCAGCAGACCTAGCTGAAGCAATAAGTCGGATCTCACCCCAGATGTTCTCTCGGTTATTGATGATGTCAATCATTACTGTGCCAACAGCACCGGTAGCCCCAACTAGAGCAAGGTTTGGTTTAGCCATTATCGGCCAGTTCCTGCATAAACAGTTGCAATATTTTCACCATCAAGATCAAAGGCTTTGTGAACCGCCCGAGCAGCATCATCAACTTGCTCAAGGCTTGTGATAACCGATATGCGAATCTCAGAAGTCGAAATCATTTCAACGTTTATAGAAGATTCAGCCAAAGCTCTGAACAAGATAGCTGAAACACCGGAGTGCGTTCTCATGCCAGCACCGACAACACTCAACTTACCGATTTGCTCATCTGACTCCAGTTCTCGATATCCCAAAACATTCTTGTTCTGAGCAAGTGCATCTAGTACTTTCTTCAGTTCTCCCTTTGGCAAGGTAAAGGTAATGTCACTAACCCGGTCAGTTACGTCAGAACCAGTTGGTGTGTTCTGAACAATCATGTCGATGTTCGCACCCGCTTCAGCAACAGTTGTGAACACAGCAGCTGCCTTACCAGGAACATCAGGAATACCGATGACGGTAATCTTTGCCTGCGACTTATCGGTGGCAACACCTGAAACGATTGATTCTTCCATTTTATTTACTCCGTCTTCATCAGAGAGAACTATGGTGCCTGGATCATAACTAAAAGTTGAACGAACTCTTAGGTCAACTTTGTGACGTCGAGCAAACTCCACGGCACGAATATGTAAAATCTTTGCCCCAGCAGCTGCTAGCTCAAGCATTGACTCAACATCAATAACCTCGAGCTTCTGAGCGGTAGGGACAACTCTTGGGTCAGCAGTGTAGACGCCATCAACATCGCTATAGATTTCACAAACATCAGCGTTCAAAGCTGCAGCCAAAGCAACAGCTGTGGTGTCAGATCCACCTCTGCCTAGGGTAGTGATGTCTTTTGAATCTCTGTTGAAGCCTTGGAAACCGGCGACGATGGCTATGTTGCCATTGTCTAAAGCCTCTGCTACTCGATCAGGTGTCACTTCAGCAATACGAGCGTTACCGTGTACCTCATCAGTAATGATTCCAGCCTGCGAACCTGTGAAAGATAAAGACTTAGCACCTAGGTCATTGATAGCCATCGATAGCAAAGCCATTGAAATTCGCTCACCTGCGGTTAGCAGCATATCTAGTTCTCTACCCTCAGGATTACCTGAAACTTGATTAGCTAAATCTAGAAGTTCATCGGTGGTATCCCCCATAGCTGAAACAACAACACAAACTTGGTTTCCAGCATTCTGAGTCTCGATGATGCGCCTAGCGACATGCTTGATTTTGTCGGCATCGCCTACTGACGAGCCGCCATACTTTTGCACGATAAGCGCCAATTAAGCTCTCCTGAAATAGGAAAAGGGGGGATCTTCAACGATGAATAGTCCAAGTTTAGCCCAATAACTAAACCTTTAACTAACTACTCTTCTGCCCTCAAAAGCCCTACCAAGAGTGACTTCATCAGCATATTCAAGGTCTCCCCCTACCGGTAACCCGGAGGCAAGACGACTAACGGTAATCCCAAGTGGGATAAGCATCCTGGTTAGATAGGTGGCGGTAGCTTCACCTTCAAGGTTTGGATCAGTTGCAATAATGACCTCTTTGATTTCAGGGTCATTGAGTCTCTGCATCAGTTCACGAATACGCAGGTTCTCAGGACCAATACCTTCAATTGGGCTAATTGCTCCACCTAGCACATGGTAGAAACCGCGGAACTCCCTAGTTCGTTCAATGGCTTGAACATCTTTAGATTCTTCAACCACACAGATAGCTTCTTTAATTCTTCTTGGATCTCTACAGATGTTACAGAACTCATGTTCAGCAACATTGAAACAGGTAGCACAAAAACGAACACGTTCTTTAGCCTCTAAAAGAATCTTGGCTAATTCCTGAGCCTGATCATCATCAGTCTGAATTAGATAGAAAGCAATACGTTGTGCTGACTTAGGTCCAACTCCTGGCAACCTACTTAATGCATCGATAAGGTCTTGAACTACACCTTCATACATTAGTTATCCTCGATTGGTTCAGCACCTAAAACATTACGAAGAACCGAATCACCCATTTGAGCATCTTCATCGATCAACTTGTTTCTATTCTGATTGACTTCCTGAATCTTCTCTTCTACCTTGGCAATAGGTTCAGTTACCAGAGCAACAGGTTCTTGCTTCTTAATAGATACTGGCTCTTGCTTCGGAATAGAGACCTGAACCACAGGTTCACCAGTATTAGCTGTGACAGCTCGGTACTTAGCTCTGACACCTAGAACTTCAAAGATGGCCTTGCGAAGAATCTCGCTAGGGGAACTGGTTCCACCATCTTTGAAGACCTTCATATCGTGATCATTTGCAAAACGAATGTCTAACACTTCACCATCAAAGCCAATAGGTGTTTGAGGTAAAACAACCTGCCAAGCAGATCTAGAGATGGATGCCAACTTAGTCATCACATCACCCCATGAAGACTGCATCACATCCCAACTAACCGCAGGAACTCCTCCAGCTGATTCAGCCTGAACGGTAATCGGTGTTGCAGCAACCTGAGCAGCGACTGGGGCTGAATTAGTAGGAGCATTACCACCCAAGCCCATTCTTCTTTCCAGTCTTTCAATGCGAGCAAGGGAACCAGTCTCAGATGAGTCTTGAGCTGGAACTAGAACCTTAGAAACCATAAGTTCTAGCTGCAACTTAGGACTGGTTGCCCCATTCATACGGGTAAGGCCTTCAGAGATTACTTCAGCTGCGTAGGTAAGTTCTGCTTTACCAAAACGCTCAACCTGTAATCTCATACGCTCTAGCTGATCAGCAGGAATGTCTCTAAGCACGTTCTTGGCTGCAAGACCAACAGAACCAACCACAATCAAGTCACGAACTCGTTCAAGCAGATCTTCAACGAAACGGTGCGGGTCTTGACCACTCTGAATTACTCGGTCAACGCTTGAAAATACTTCAGCAGCATCCCCGGCAGCAAAAGCATCAATGACTGAATCGAGCAAAGCCGAATCTGTATAACCCAAAAGTCCAACAGCACGCTCATAAGTAACGTGGTTATTCTCAGAACCTGCAATCAACTGATCAAGTAGCGATAGTGAATCTCTAACCGAGCCTCCACCTGAACGAACAACCAGGCTCAATACACCTTCATCAACCTTGACGTTCTCACTGGCACACATCTCAGCTAAATACTCGAGCATCTGAGCAGGAGGCACTAAACGGAAAGGATAGTGATGAGTTCTTGAACGAATAGTTGAGATAACTTTTTCAGGTTCAGTGGTAGCAAAGATGAATTTCACATGGGCAGGTGGTTCTTCAACTACCTTTAGCAAAGCATTGAAGCCATCTTTAGTAACCATGTGTGCTTCATCAAGAATGAAGATCTTGTATCTATCTCTTGATGGAGCAAAAGCAATACGCTCTCTAAGCTCTCTAGCATCTTCAACTTTGTTGTGGCTAGCAGCGTCAATCTCAATTACATCCAAAGAACCAGAACCATCTCTGGATAGCTCAATACAAGATGCACACTTACCGCAGGGAGTATCAGTTGGTCCTTCAGCACAGTTCAAGCAACGAGCAAGGATTCTTGCAGAGGTAGTCTTACCGCAGCCACGAGGACCACTAAACAAATAAGCATGATTTACTCTGTCGCTCTTGAGAGCTGCCATAAGCGGCACGGTAACTTGAGTCTGCCCAATCAGTTCAGTAAATGACTCTGGGCGATAACGGCGGTATAGAGCGGTGGACACTCTTAGAGTTTAAGACTTTTTTAACACCTCCCAGGCTAATCTCTTCACATCCTGTGAATCCTTGTAAAATGCAGTCATAAATACTGTATTAGGGGGTATTTTGAAGCAGTTCAGCATGAAAGCAAAAAATGCAATTTTGACCTATTTTCGAGGGACACGAAAAAATTGCGGTGAGTGTGGTACCGAGTTCATCCCAGAGGATCAGTGGTGCCGCACTTGCGGATCAAGGCGTAGAAAGAGAAGTTTATTAACCCGACTAATGGTCTTCAATGCCAGCATGGGTTTATTACTTTTGCTGCTTCTTGGACTTCTAAAGTATCTGGTCGAGTTTATAAACCCAACATTAATTGAGAGAGCCATTTCAGGTGAGTTTTTGTTTTTCACGGTCTGGTTCTATGTAGGGGTCGGTTTCATATCCAGCCTCATGCCTTTGATCCTGCTAAAGAGATTCTGGGACTTCCTGACCGACTTAAGTTTCAAAAAATAGCAGGAAGGGTTATGTGTGATCTGTCAAAATTGCAAGCGAAAAATGAATGAAGTTGATGAATTCTGCGGTGGTTGCGGCTCTCAGTTATTAGCTCCGGTTACTTCTGCCCCAAATTCATGCCCTAGCTGCTTGAACAAAATGTTGCCAGATCAAACACACTGTAAGAAGTGTGGAAGCAGTAGAGCGCTATTCAAAGAGGAAGAGTTCACAGATGCTTCCGCTGCACCTTCCAAGTACTCAAAGTTACTTGGGTTCATTCTGAGCATCGCCGGCTTGGGAATAGTCATCTACGCTTTTATCAATTATCAAACCACTGCTGAATCATTGAGGTTAGAAAATGACCCAGGGATTGGCCTCACACACGTTATGAGTTTC
The DNA here is from genome assembly GCA_009921165.1 of Actinomycetota bacterium. Lineage (GTDB taxonomy): Bacteria > Actinomycetota > Actinomycetes > Actinomycetales > Microbacteriaceae > Rhodoluna. The sequence continues at coordinate 28,496 of RFYI01000014.1, forward strand.
CCGATTGGGATTGTTGGACTAATTGTTTTGATAGCGGGACTGTTCTCTATTCGTCTCCCCGCACACCCGCCAGAGCCCAGTTACCCTTGCTATCTTTCGATCCTGGGGGAGTTAGCCGAGGTGACGCCGCACGGGGAGTCCGAGGCAATTCTATCGCCGGAATCGTTACCTAATATTCCTCTGGGCTAACGCCTAATTCCAATAAACTACTGGTAACAAAGACCAAGGGGGAACAATGTCAGAACAAGAAACCACTCCAGATCTAACTGGACAGGATGAGATCACTTCAGCTGCTGAAAAAACTTCACTGCTAAAAAAGTTCAAGAAATCTTCTAAGCGAACCAAACTAATCGTTGCGGGGGTTACCAGTGTTGTGCTGGTATCAGGAGGTGTATCTGCTTATGCCGTGTACCAATCTCCAGACACAGTTATTGCTCAAGCAATTGTTTCTCTGGTAACCACTTCAAACCCAAGCTTCGAGATGGATTTCTCTGGAAACACCTC
>RFYI01000131.1 GCA_009921165.1 Actinomycetota bacterium
AGCATTTAATATTGTTAAAAGTATAATACCAAAAATTTCTGAAACAGAAATTATTGCTCTTAAGTCAGGAGGTGTTTCTATTGATAGAGAATTATTTAATGGGTTAGTAGATTATTCAAAATACAAACCAGTTATCAATAAAAAAGATAAGAATATGGATGATGAAACAAATAATTTATTAAAATCTGTTGGTACTGAAAATATTTATCCAAATAAAAATATACATAATATAATGAAAAATCTTGGAGAACATGGTTTTTTAAGTATGATTATTGATAAAAAATATAATGGAAATCGTTTGTCTATAGCATCACAATCAAAAATTTTAAGTAAAATATCATCCTATAATCCATCATTAGCTGTTACAGCAATGGTCCCAAATTCACTTGGCCCAGCAGAGTTATTACAACATTATGGAACAGAAAAGCAAAAAACATATTTTTTACCAAAGTTAGCAAATGGATCTATGATACCATCTTTTGGATTAACAGGTCCAAATAATGGTAGTGATGCAGTAGGTGAAATTGATAAGGGAGTAGTTGAGCTGATTGATGGAAAAGTAAAAATAAAAGTGACTTTAAATAAAAGATATATTACATTAGCTCCAATATCTAATCTTATTGGAATAGCTTTTAATGTAACTGATCCAAATTATTTATTAAAAAATAATAAGAGTGGAATTTCAGTAGCGTTGGTTGAAAGTTCACAATCTGGTTTATACAATAGTACTTATCATAATCCAAATAATGCAGGTTTTCCAAATGGAACAATTAAAGGTACTATATATGTTGACACTGATCAAATAATTGGTGGAGAAGAGAAGATCGGAGAAGGTTGGAAAATGTTAATGGAATGTCTTGCTGTTGGACGTGGTGTAAGTTTACCATCTACTGCAAATGGTTCATCCAAATTTATTACAATATCAATTATGAACTATATCAAAATACGAAAACAATTTAATATGAATATTGGAAATATGGAAGCAGTACGAGAAAAATTTATTGATATGTATTTAAATACTTGGATTATACACACATCTGTAAATTTTAC
>RFYI01000132.1 GCA_009921165.1 Actinomycetota bacterium
GGTGATGATGTGTTCATTAGAGCTGTGCCTAAGGAGAGTAAATAAATGTTTACCGGAATCATCGAAGAGTTAGGCAAGGTTATCGCTATTGAGAAGCAGCCTGACGCGGTCAGGCTAACCATCTCTGGCCCACTGGTTACCAGTGACATCAAAAGAGGCGACTCCATATGTTGCAGTGGAACTTGCTTGACAGCTATTGAGCTTGAGAATGGAACATTTACAGCTGATGTTATGAATGAGACACTGAGGCTAACTAGCCTTAGTGCTGTTCAGATTGGCGATCCAATCAACCTAGAACGAGCGATGACCATGCAGACTAGGTTTGGTGGCCACCACGTTCAAGGCCATGTTGATGGGGTTGGCACCTTTATTTCGCGCGAGCCGAGTGAAAACTGGGACTGGGTTCGTATCCAAGTGCCTAAAGAACTAATGAAGTATGTAGTGCTCAAAGGTTCAATCACCTTAGATGGCATCTCACTAACAGTCAACGAATTAGGTGAAGACTTTGTTGGTTTATCTCTTATCCCAGAAACACTCAGGCTTACAACTCTTGGTTACAAAAAACCAGGAGACAAAATCAACGTTGAGGTCGATGTTATGGCCAAACACATAGAACGACTACTAGAAGCGAGAACAAACTAATGGCACTTTCAACTATCGAGCAGGCACTGGATGCTTTGCGCCAGGGGAAGCCAGTACTAGTAGCGGACGATGAAGATCGTGAGAACGAGGGGGATGCAATCATCGCTGCCCAGTTCGCTACCACTGAGTGGATTGCCTGGTTAGTGAAAAACACAACCGGATTCCTTTGTGCTCCGATGGAAGATGGCAAAGCAAACGAACTTGAACTACCACTGATGACCACTAGCAACCAAGATCCGCACGGCACAAACTACACGATCACAATTGACGCTGCCGCCCGCGAAAGCACTGGTGTTTCAGCTGCTGATAGAGCACTAACGGCAAGGACACTAGCCAGCGACTCTGCTGGCCCAGAATCCTTTATTAGGCCAGGCCATATTCTGCCTTTGCGTGCCCATCCTCACGGAG
>RFYI01000133.1 GCA_009921165.1 Actinomycetota bacterium
ATCTTCGAGGCTTGCTTACCAGACATCGACTGACCTTTAAGTGCGTCAGCGTTAACCATCTTTCGCTTCATTGAAATTGATGCTACGAAATCTGTGTAGATAGAATCTACTTCGCTTTGGAAGTGATTGAGTTGTTCCTGGCTAAGTGATGTGCCTTCGATGCCCGCAGCTTTAAGTGGCGTTGCTGAAGATTTAATAACAACCATATTAACACCAGAGGCTTGATAGAGTGCAGACATATCAGGGATAGCCATATAGACACCAACTGAACCGACATCAGCAGAAGGGCTTGCGAGTACGCGATCAGCAGACGAGCCTAGCCAGTAAGCAGCTGAAGCCATCATTGAATCGGTGTAAGCAATCGTTGGCTTTTTAAGACCAGCAATCTTGCGAGCAGTTTCCTCAACGCCAGTGACTGTGCCACCGGGAGAATTAACATCGAAGATAATTGTGCTGACTTCTGGATCTAAAGCGTACGCGTCGATTTGTTTGTTCAGCGTATTCAAATCGCAACCACCAGTCATGCATTCAAAAGGCGATAAGCCTTTACCGATGACACCAGAAATAGGAATGATGCCGTAAGAGCCGACCTTGTAAGGCTTGGGTTGCTCGCCGAAGATTTGCGTGAGAATGTCAGTGAAGCCGAATTTTTCAGCGTCGATTGCATACTGCTTTGCAGTGTTCGGGTCGATTAGCAAAGGGCTACGACCATTAAGTGCTTTGTTTAGGAATCTCATTGTAAATTAACTTGCGGAGTTTGGGTCTTCGTTTTGGTCGATAAGTGCATCGACTGAGGAAGTGTCTGCTTCGGAATCGACGTAAGCGTTAGGCGCTAAAGGTGCGAGTGTACCAGGTTGAATGTTGGTAGGCTTATAAAGCATCTCAACAGGAATGCCGGTTGTCTTAGCAAGGTTCACGATAAAGGACATATCCTCGGCACGCTTTGCCATTTCACTGCGGAAGTCTAAACCGCGTTGTGCGTAAAGTTCAGACATTGAAATTAAACCGAGTTCCATATCGGCTCGGTCGTTCGCAGCTTCACGGCCTGC
>RFYI01000134.1 GCA_009921165.1 Actinomycetota bacterium
CTTTCACAGGTAACGCAGTTATCCGCCTAGCTGGTGCAGATGCAACTAACACATTCAACCGTCAAGCAGACGCTGACTACTATGTAAGCCAGGCTTGGTACCGTGGTGGTCTTCGCACTTTCACTAAGTTGGTTCCTGTTGCTTCAACTCAGCACCTTACATTCGTAGTGTCTAACGCTGCTGATGGTAAGAACCTGGTTAACACCACAGTTCACTTCGTGATCAACAAGGACTACTCAAGTTCAAACGCCAAGGTGAATGTCGGTGGAGTTTCTTCAACTGGAGCTCAGCAAGTAATTGATGGGGTGACTGGTTCAGACGGAACTGTTTCATTCGATCTAGTGAACACCGACGTCGCTGCAGATGCATCTGATAACCCAGGTACTAACTTGTCAGGTAACTACACAGGTAAGCACCTATTCAGTCAGATCACTGCTTGGGTAACCGACCAGACTACGGACTCAATTGACCTAGTTGACTTGGCTTACTTCAAGCCGGCTGACGCTCCAGTTGTGAAGACTGTAGTTGCTCGCATGAACGGTCTAGACAGCGCAAGCGCCTTCGAAGGTAGCTGTACTGTTGGTGACTGGTGCAAGTACTACGCAGAAGGTCTTCGCTTCTTCGAGAAGGGCCTAACTGTTGGAAGCACAACTAACTTCTCTTACTCAGTAAGCGACACTAACGGTGCTCCTTATGCAAACAAGAACGTTTACTTGCTTCTTGGTAAGGGTTACTCAGGTTCAACTGCAAAGGTAACTGTAAACGGTAACTCTGCAAATGGTGCTGAGTGCTGGTGTGGTAACGACCAGGCAAAGATCACATTGACAACCAACGCTCAGGGTCAAGTTTCATTTAGCTTGACTAGCAATAACGTTGCTGCCGATGCAGATCCATATCAGGCTGGTAACCTTGCTCACCCTAACGGTGGCAAGCACCTATTCACACAGATGACCTTGGTCGGAGAAAAGGGCAACGCAGATGTTATTGACATCGTTGACCTGAACTTCTACAAGGCTCAGGATGCTGT
>RFYI01000015.1 GCA_009921165.1 Actinomycetota bacterium
AGATCCTCTGCGTAGGCGAATAACAGTTGTGCCATCACCGCGTGGAACAACGGCTCCACCTAAGCTAGGCGCTGAACGTAATTCAAACTCTTCGCGCTTTGTTCTCTTCGACTTACGTGCTTTCGAAGCACCTCGAGCTCCACCCTTACCGAACGCACCAGCGGTTCCGCCACCACGACCGCGGCCACCAGCACCAGGACGACCGCCAGGAGCTCCGAAACCTGGAGCACCACCTGGAGCACCGGCACCAGCTGGACGAGGAGTACCAAAGCCTGGACGTGACGGGCCACCTGCACCAGCTGGACGACCTGGACCACCTGGACGTGATGTTGGACCACCAGTACCAGCTGGACGAGAAGGTCCACCTGGACGAGGAGCACCAGTGCGAGGAGCACCTGGACGACCCATTCCTTGATTAGTAGAGAAAGGATTATTACCGGGACGAGCCATCGGACGAGGAATACCCATGCCCTGAGCAGCCGCGAAAGGATTGTTACCCGGTCGTGGAATTCCGGTAGCAGGAGAAGAAGGTGAATCCGGCTTCTCAGCAGGTTTTTCTTCTGTTGGCTTTGCTTCAGTCTTTGCTTCCTCAACAGGAGCTTCTGATTTAGCTGCTTTTGATTTAGCTGAAGGATTTTCAACCTTAGGAGCTTCTTCTTTAGGCTTAGCGTTTGGGTATGCCGCCCGAAGCTTGTTTGCCACCGGTGGGGCAATGGTTGACGAACCGCTCTTGACGTATTCGCCTAAATCTTTAAGTTTTGCCAGTGCCTCGGCTGTTTCTATTCCGAGCTCTTTGGCTATGTCGTACACGCGTGGTAGCGCCACTTATTTCTCCTGTCTGGGACCCACCCCAGTCAGGGCAGGCTTTAGTGCTTTGAGGTTCTCATTTCGAGGTGCTCATTAGTTCTTCAACATCTTTTCGGCCTGTTCTATAAAGTTGGCTAGCTCTTCTATTTGCTCGTGGTCCATCTTTGCTTTTAGCGCTCTCCCGAAAGCACTGCGTTCAACAGCGATCCCTAAGCACTTTGAGCTCGAATGAAGCCATGAGCCGCGACCAGGATGACTCTTTTGAGTATCTATTTTCAAGAAACCTTGAGAATTGATGATTCTTATGAGATCTGCCCGATCGCCACGCTGGCGACAGCCAACGCAAGTTCTAACAGGATACATTCTAACGCCTAGTCGCTAAAAAGCAGTAGCCCTCTGAAAAACAGGCTAAATGCTGCTTTTATCCTTCATCTTCCATGTCATCTGACATGATGTCGATTTTGGCACCGGTTAGCTTGCTAGCCAGTCTGGAATTCTGCCCTTCCTTACCAATAGCGAGGGAGAGCTGGTATTCAGGCACCAAAACACGGACCTTAGGTCTTTCGTCCTTAGGAGCGTCTTTCTCATTCACAATAAAAGCCGCTGAAACCTTAGCCGGGGAAAGAGCTTGAGCCACAAACTTAGCAATATCGTCCGAATAATCCACAATATCGATCTTCTCGTCGTTCAATTCAGCCGTAACTGCGCGTACTCTTTGACCTAGCTCACCAATACAAGCACCTTTGGCATTGAGCCCTGCAACAGATGTTCTAACAGCAATCTTTGTTCTTTGACCTGCTTCTCTTGCCACCTGAACGATTTCAACCTGCCCGTTAGCAATTTCTGGAACTTCAAGAGCGAACAGTTTACGGATAAGGCTCGGGTGAGTTCTAGAAACGTTGATCTGGACTTGGCCTCGAACATTCTTATCGACTTTGGTGACATAAAAACGCATTCTCTTGCCGTGTGAGTAGTCCTCCCCTGGCACCTGCTCTTCTGGTGGCAAGATTGCTTCAACTTCGCCAATCTTGACGTAAACCATGTAAGCACGAGGACCTTGCTGAATTTCACCAGCAACGATATCTTCAACTTTCGCCTTGAATTCACCGTAGAGACCTTCATCAGATAATCCTCTAATACGTTGAGCAATAACTTGCTTAGCGGCTGCAGCAGCAATTCGCCCAAAGTTTTCTGGAGTCTTATCGACTTCAGGAACTTTAGAACCGTCCGGAAGTTCAACAATTAGCTTTCCGGTTTCGTCGCGCTCTTCGGTATCCGGAACAAGAATGATCACTTTTCCAGTTTTCTGATCTAAGACTGCCCTGGCAGGATCACTAGTTCTGACACTCTTGTGATATGCAGCTTCAACAGCGGCTTCAATGATTTCAACTAATTCGTTGAATGGAATTTCTCGATCTCGTTCGACAAGTCGAAGAGCACTCAAATCGATGTCCATGAGACGCCTCCTGGCCGCTAGTAAATTATGCGAGCGGCAAAGAAAACCCTAGAGCAGCTCGGTTACGGCCAATTCTACCTTGACTGAGCGTCTCTCGCCAGAGCGCCTGTCCCAAAGGTCAACTTCACCGTTCTCTAAACCTCGGCCAACAATGACGATTTGCGGTATTCCAAGTAACTCAGCATCGCTGAACTTAACTCCTGGACTTACCTTTAGTCGGTCATCAAGAAGAACTGACTTGCCCTTGCCTTGCAATTCCAGAGCAAGTTTCTCCGCTGTCTCATAGATAATTTCGTCTTTACCGGCCGCAACAACGTGCACATCAACAGGCGAAACAGCTGCAGGCCAGATCAAACCCTTTTCGTCATTATTGGCTTCAGCAAGGACAGCGATGATTCTGGTAACACCGATTCCATAGGAACCCATAGTCACTGTGACTAGTTTTCCGTTTTCATCAAGAACTTTTAGGTCAAGTGCTTCGGCATACTTCTTACCCAATTGGAACACGTGACCAATTTCGATACCGCGAGCCAGCTCAAGTGGTCCACTACCATCAGGAGCTGGATCTCCCGCTTGAATGTCAGCAAGATCAGCAATGCCATCGGCTGTAAAGTCACGACCGGCGACCAAATTGAAAACGTGCTTATCTTTTTCATTTGCTCCGGCGACCCAGCTAGTTCCTTCGACAACTCTTGGATCAAGCAGGTAGCGAATCTTTGATTCACCTTTTTCACCCAAGAATTGTTTTCCATTTTTGACTGGCCCAATAAAACCTTTTAGCAATTCAGGATGTTTCGCGAAGTCCTCATCCGATGCAGTTTCCACTTCACAACCTGCAAAAACAATTTCAGCTCGCTTAGGTTCCATCTCACGATCACCTGGAATACCAACAACGACAAGTGAACGCTTGTGCTTAACATCTGTAATCGCCAGAACTATGTGTTTCAAAGTTGCGCTAGCATTAATTTCACTCATTCCGAGAGAATTCTTAGCAAAATCAACAACTGCAGAAATCGAAGTCACATTCGGAGTTTCTTTTACTTCCGCAACTGCTTTACCTTCAGAGGTAATGCTTGCTGGTGCTGAAATAGTAACTGCCTCAACATTGGCAGCGTAACCACCAGCAGAACGAACAAATGTATCTTCACCAATTGGCGATGGCGAGAGGAACTCCTCGCTTGCAGAACCACCCATAGCTCCAGCATCAGCTTTCACGATGACATAATCAATACTCAAGCGTGTGAAAATTCTTTCGTAAGCATCCCTTTGGGCCTGATAAGAACGAACTAACCCGTCTGTTGTCACATCAAATGAATAAGCGTCTTTCATTACAAATTCGCGACCACGAAGCAGGCCTGCACGAGGACGTGCCTCATCTCGATATTTGTTTTGAATTTGATAAAGAGTCAAAGGTAAATCTTTGTAACTAGAGTAAAGATCTTTGACAAGCAAAGTGAACATCTCTTCATGTGTTGGAGCTAGGAGATAGTCAGCTTTTTTGCGATCTTGCAGGCGAAATAAGTTATCTCCATATTCAGTCCAACGACCGGTAACTTCAAAAGGTTCTCTCGGGAGCAACGCTGGGAAAAAGACTTCTTGAGCGCCAGCATTTGCCATCTCTTCGCGAACAATCTGCTCGACCTTAGCCTTAACTGCTAAACCTAAAGGCAACCATGTGTAGATACCAGGAGCAGCTCTTCTTATGTATCCCGCGCGAACTAAAAGTTTGTGACTATCAACTTCAGCTTCGGCTGGGTCTTCTCTTAGGGTTCGCAAAAACAATTGCGACATGCGAAGCATCATTAATTAATCTTTCTTAGCAACTACGACTTTAGGAGATCCAACAAGAGCTGGATCCATCTCTGCAGCTAGACGATTCGCTTCCTCAATCAAAGTCGCTACGATATCACTTTCAGGAACGGTCTTGATAACTTCGCCTTTAACAAAAATCTGACCCTTGCCATTACCAGATGCAACACCGAGATCTGCTTCACGTGCTTCACCAGGACCGTTAACAACACAACCCATAACTGCAACGCGAAGCGGAACAGTCATGTGTTCAAGTCCAGCAGTAACATCTTCTGCCAATTTATAAACATCAACCTGTGCCCTACCGCAGGAAGGACAAGAAACGATTTCGAATTTTCTTGGACGCAGATTCAGCGATTCTAGAATCTTAGAACCGACTTTGATCTCTTCAACAGGTGGTGCAGAGAGTGAAACTCGTATCGTGTCACCAATCCCCTTGCTGAGTAAAGCACCGAAGGCTACAGCTGACTTGATAGTTCCTTGAAATGCTGGGCCAGCTTCTGTAACACCTAAGTGCAATGGCCAATCTCCTCGCTCAGCAAGGAGCTCATATGCCCGAACCATTACCACTGGGTCGTTATGTTTCACAGATATTTTGAAATCGTGGAAATCGTGCTCCTCAAACAAAGAAGCTTCCCAAACAGCAGATTCAACTAATGCCTCAGCAGTTGGCTTGCCATATTTTTGCAAAAGTCTTGGATCAAGCGAGCCAGCATTTACACCAATTCGGATAGAGACCCCGGCGTCTTTAGCAGCCTTAGCTATTTCGCCAACCTTGTCGTCAAATTGACGAATGTTTCCTGGGTTTACTCTCACCGCACCACAACCAGCATCAATGGCTTGAAAAACATATTTAGGTTGAAAGTGAATATCTGCAATCACAGGAATCTGCGATTTCTTGGCAATGATTCTAAGAACGTCGGCATCGTCTTGGCTTGGACAGGCAACACGAACGATGTCACAACCAGAAGCAGTTAGCTCGGCAATCTGCTGCAACGTTCCATTGATGTCGGTAGTTGGAGTGGTTGTCATTGATTGAACAGAAATAGGAGCATCGCCACCAACAGCAACATTTCCCACCATTATCTGACGCGTCTTTCGTCTAGGTGTGAGTACCGGTGGAGCACTTGGAAGGCCCAGATTTATTGCTGGCACTTGTAACCGCTGCTTTCTGACGCTCATCGGCGTCTTTATTGATACAAGTCTAAACGCCTAATAACAAAGACTCTCTGAAGGCTAGTACTGAAGCGGGTTAACTATGTCTCGGACGACCAGGACCACGGTCAAGGCCAATAGTAGAACTGCCACAAAATAAGCAATTGGCATCATTTGTCCCGTATCGACAGGGTGTTTCCATTTCTTACCTCTGAGCTTCCAGATGCCCCGCTTTACCCACTCATACAGGGCCCCAGCAATATGTCCACCATCTAGCGGTACAAGTGGAACCATATTGAAAACAAAGAGAGCAACATTCAGGGACATCAGCATCGCAAGTTCGGCGAGGACTTTATCCTCAAAACTTATGCTCTGATTGCTTGCCAATTCGCCAGAGAACTGGCCAAGCCCAACGATAGAGATTGCGCCTTCCATGTTTCGAGGAGAACCGGGAGTGATCTCCGTGAAAGCTGAGAAAGCCTGGTTTGGTAGTTGCAAAATCAACTGTGCAGTACCACTCAACAAAGCGCCTAACTGACCAACAGCTTGTATCGGATTCTGCTGGACTCGAATACTCTCAAGTCGAACTCCTAGATAGGGCTTGTGAATTTCGCCCAGGTTCAGAATCACTGGCGTTACGGCTAAGGTCAATGTTTGGTTGCTTCTCAAAATCTCAATTGAAGCCGGCTTGCCAACTGACCCGGCAAGAAGCGGTTCAATTTCCAACCAGGTCTGTACGAGCTTGCCATTGAAACTAGTTATCTTGTCCCCTGCTTTTAATCCAGCGATAGCCGCTGGCGATGGATCCCCCACCGCATCGCATTGTGGATTTTCAGAAGTTGGAATACACGCAACAACGTTCTGAACTTTGTTGCTTCGCTCATACCCACCAAAGCCACAGAACAAAACCAGAGCTAAAACAATTGCAATAAGCAAATTAGCAAATGGCCCGCCAAACATCACAATAAGTTTTTGCCAGGGCCTTAGTAGATAAAAGGATCTTTCTTCATCTTCGGCCGCCAGTTCGACTTCCGCCGTTGGTTGCGCAAAGGAAGTGAACTTCTGCCAAGCGTTTTTCTTTTTTCTGAGAGCTCTAGATGGTGGCACCATTCCGACCATCTGAATATATCCGCCAAGTGGAATGGCTTTGATTCCATATTCGGTCTCTCCACGTTTACGAGAGAAAAGTGTTGGTCCAAAACCAATCATGTATTTGGTTACTTTGACGCCAAACTTCTTGGCTGGCCACAAATGCCCTAACTCGTGAAGCCCAATCGAAATCGCCAAACCTGCGATAAGAAACAGCCAACCGCTAATCACATAAATAAGATCCATGGACCAAACCTAACTGTGCTAACTGACATTTCGCTGTCAAAAGTTTTGCGCAATCAAACTATCTGCAACAGATCTAGCCCAAATCTCAGCTTCAAGGACACTTTCAAGAGATAAGTCTCTATCGGGCTCATGTTGCTCTATCACCCGTTCAATCAACTCGACAATTGCGGTAAGGCTTATCTTTCCATCATGGAAGGCTTCGACTGCCTGTTCGTTCGCTGCGTTATAGACAGCTGGATAAGTAAGTCCAGCCAAACCTACTTGCCGCGCAATTTTCACCGCCTTGAATACTTCTTCATCTAGTGGTTGGAAGTTCCAGGAGTGTGACTTACTGAAATCAACTGCTGGTGAAACATTTTCAATTCGCTCAGGCCAAGTCATACCCAGGGCAATAGGAAGTTTCATGTCTGGTGGTGAGCATTGCGCCAGAACTGATCCATCTACAAACTGCACCATCGAATGAACTACAGACTGCGGGTGAACAGTAACTTCAATTCGGTCGAAAGGAACGTCAAAAAGTAAATGAGCTTCAATTAACTCGAGTCCTTTGTTGACCATCGTCGCTGAGTTAGTTGTTACAACTCGACCCATAGTCCAAGTTGGATGTTTGAGCGCTTGCGCTGGTGTTACTTCAGCGAGTTGCTTGATTGAGAATCCTCTAAACGGTCCCCCAGATGCAGTCAGAATTAGCTTGGCAACTTCACTCTTAGTTCCGCCTAACAAACATTGAGCCAATGCCGAGTGTTCCGAGTCAACTGGAATAATCTGGCCAGGCTTGGCCAGCGAAGTAACTAAAGTGCCACCAACAATCAAAGATTCTTTATTAGCTAGGGCTAAGCGTTTGCCTGATCTAAGTGTTGCAAGTGTCGGTGCTAAACCAATTGAACCTGTAATTCCGTTGATCACAACATCAGCGTCTATATCTGCAACTAGTTGGGTTGCAGCTTTTGCGCCAATGACTGCTTGGCTGGTAGGAACATTGAATTTGAGAGCTTGAGCGGTAAGTAAGTCTTTGTTGGTATTAGCCGCTAAACCTACGACCTGGAACTTATCTGGATTCTGCTCAATAATCTCCAGTGCCTGGGTGCCAATAGACCCAGTGCTGCCAAGGATGATTATTCGTCTCATGCTCCAATCTTGCCATCTTCGCGACATCCCTGAGCAATACTGGCCTTTAGCCATATAAATGGGCTGAGAGTAGAATGACCTTATGACGATCGAACAAAAACGTAACCTTGTCACTTCTATTCCAGGGCCTAAATCCCAAGCCCTGCACCAAAACCGTCTTGAACATGTTGGGCACGGTGTTGGAACCACTCTCCCTGTCTATATCGATTCAGCACATGGTGCGATTTTGGTTGACGTTGATGGCAATCAGTTAATCGACCTAGGTTACACACTAATGAAGGTGTTGTCAAAGCTGTTGCTGAACAGGTAGCCAAACTTACACACACTCTTTTCACTGTTACACCTTATGTTCCTTACGTTGAAGTCTGTGAAATCCTGAACCGTCACATGCCGGGTAACTTCCAAAAGCGCTCTGCTTTGTTCAACTCAGGTGCAGAAGCAGTAGAGAATGCAATAAAGTTGGCTCGTAAATTTACTGGCCGTAACGAGATTGCTGTTTTTGATCACGCTTATCATGGCCGCACCAACCTAACCATGGCCATGAACTTCAAGAACATGCCTTACGCAGATGGCTTTGGTCCTTTCGCAGGTAGCGTTACTCACGTTCCAATGTCTTACCCTTTCCATGACCCAGAGGGTATGACTGGAGAAGAAGCTGCTCAACGGGCAATCAATTACATGGAAAAGCGCATCGGCGCTAAGAACTTAGCTGCGGTAGTTATTGAACCTATTCAAGGTGAAGGTGGCTTTATTGTTCCGGCACCTGGCTTCCTAAAGACTCTAAGTGCTTGGACTCATGCAAACGGGATAGTTCTTGTTGCTGATGAAGTTCAAGCTGGTATGGCTAGAACTGGTAAATGGTTTGCATCCGAACACGAAGAAGGTTTCGAACCAGATCTAATGACCATTGCCAAAGGTATTGCTGGCGGTATGCCTATCTCTGCCGTCACAGGTCGTGCTGAGATTATGGATTCGTCTCACCCAGGTGGAATTGGCGGAACCTTCGGTGGTAACCCAGTTGCCGCTGCAGCTGCAGTTGCAGTGCTAAAGCAGATTGAAGCTGGTGGTGTTCTTGAAGCCGCAGTTCACATCGAAAGCGTTATGAAGCCAAGACTTCTAGAAATGAAGTCAAAGTATGGTGTTATTGGAGAGATTCGTGGTCGTGGTGCGATGCTTGCAATCGAATTCGTCCTGCCAGGAACAAGAACCCCTAACTCTGCAGCCGTTGATGCGGTTGTAAAGCACTGTCACCAAAACGGTGTCTTGGTTCTAAACGCTGGAACCTATGGCAACGTAATTCGCTTCCTACCTTCTCTTGCAATCAGCGATGAACTAATTCAAGAAGCACTAGACATTGTTGAGCAGGCTGTAGCAGCTCTCTAGAACAGAATCAAGAAAGATTCAAATGCACTCCTATGCAAATCGTGAAAAACTAGCTCAACTATTTGCAAAGGAGGTTGAAACTTTCGTAGCCAAACATCCGAACTCTAAGTCCTTGCATGATCAGGCAATGGGTCCACTTATGGGTGGTGTCCCAATGTCTTGGATGGCTAAATGGCCAGGGCCTCATCCGGTCTATGTTCAGAGCGCTAAAGGTTCAAGGTTTACTGACGTTGATGGTATCGAATATGTTGACTTCTGCCTAGGTGATACCGGTGCCATGGTTGGCCACTCCCCTGATGCCGCTATCAAAGCTATCGCTGAGCAATTGGATAGAGGCATAACCTTCATGCTGCCAACTCGAGATGCAGCAGTAGTTGGCCAGACACTTGCAGATCGCTTTGGTTTACCGAAGTGGCAATTCACTCTGACTGCAACTGATGCCAACAGACACATTTTGCGATATGCAAGACATGTAACTGGAAAATCAAAAGTTGTGGTGCACGATTACTGCTACCACGGAACAGTTGATGAGACTTTTGCCGTCCTTGACAATAACGGCAAGACTGTAAGCAGAGAAAATAACATCGGCCCTCAGGTAGATCCTGCTCAAACCACTATCGTTGTCCCTTTCAATGACCTTGTAGCTGCAGAAGCTGCTTTTGCTACCGGTGAAGTAGCTGCATTACTTATCGAACCAGCAATGACCAACATCGGAATTGTGCTTCCTGAACCCGGCTACCTTGAAGGCTTGAGAGAGCTCTGCACCCGCTACGACGTAATCTTGATTATCGATGAGACTCACACCCTCAGTGAAGGTCCGGGCGGCATGACTGCTAGAAGACACCTACATCCTGACGCAGTTGTAATGGGTAAAACAATTGGAGCAGGTATTCCAGCTGGTGCTTTTGGTATGACCGCTGAGCTCACCAAAAGAGTTCAAGATTCACTGCACCTTGAACACATCGACGTTGGTGGTGTCGGTGGAACTCTTGCCGGTAACGCATTATCTATGGCTGCGATTAGAGCAACTTTGACTGAAGTTCTTACCCCTGAAGCTTTTGTTTCAATGGAAGCTTTATGTGATGTTTGGACAATGGATGTGCAAAGACTGATTGATAAGTATCAAGCACCTTGGCAGGTTAGCCAACTAGGCTGCCGTGCTGAATATTCTTTTAGAGCAACAGCACCTAAGAACGGTAGAGAAGCTGCTGATGCTGATGACTTTGAGTTGCAGCAGTATCTTCACCTGCATGCGCTGAACCGGGGCATCTTGATGACACCATTCCACAACATGGCTTTGATGTCTCCCGCGCATACGAAAGCTGATGTTGCTAGACATACTGCACACTTCGAGGAAGCGTTGCAGTCACTTTTCGCTTAGTGAACTTTGGCTAACTTTCGGCGCTTTACTTCACCATTGATCTGAGTTGCTAGCACTATCAGAATTGCTAGTGCAAATACAGCGCAACCAACTACGTTAGCTTCTGCTGGAACCCCACGTGCTGCAGCTGTGTAAACATATCGAGGGAATGTCATATCCGAACCAGCATTGAAGTTAGTGATGATGAAATCATCAAAGCTAAGCGCGAAAGACAACAGCGCTGCAGAAGCAATACCAGGTAGTAGTAGCGGGAAGGTGATTTTCCAGAACACCTGGGTCGGGTTAGCGTAAAGATCTCTTCCTGCTTCTTCCAAGGCAGGATCAAGGCTGGCAACGCGTGCCTTGACCGTGACAACAACGAATGAAAGACAGAACATTATGTGGGCAATGATGATTGTCCAGATACCCTTCTGAACTCCTAGGTTGAAAAACTGTGATGCAAGGCCAGCACCAAGAACAACTTCAGGTGTTGCCATCGGTAAGAACAGTAACAAGTTCACTGAGCTTCTGAACTTGAATCGGTAGCGCACCAAGGCAATAGCAATCATGGTACCAAGCCCGGTTGCAAAGATTGTCGAGATTATTCCAATAAAGACAGAGTTTCCGAATGCCTCACAAACACCTTCACGTTGACAGACATTGGTCCACTTATCAAAAGTGAAGCCACGCCAAATCAGGTTGGTCTTTAGTGAATCATTGAAAGAGAACACGAAGGTGTAAGCAATTGGAATCAACAAATAGATGAAAGCTAGCACCGCATAAAGCGGAAGGGTCAGTTTGCCTAAGCTAAAACGCATTAGAGCAGATCCTCCGTTCCAGACTTCTTCACATAAAAGGTAACTAGCACCAGAATTACACCCATCAAAAGAACTGATAGAGCTGATGCTGATGGGTAGTCATTTATCTGCAAGTAGTTCGATTCGATTACGTTACCTATCATCGAAGTGGATGACGAACCTAAGAAATCTCCTGAAGCGTTGATATAATCACCGGCAATAGGAATGAAGGTAAGTAGTGTTCCAGAAATAATTCCAGGCATAGATAGCGGCAAGGTGACTTTTCTGAACACCTTGGTAGGTGATGCATAAAGATCTGAGCCAGCCTCTAAATACCTAAGGTCAAGGCGTTCCAAGGATGTGTATAGCGGAAGGGTCATGAATGGAATGAAGTTATAAGTCAAACCAAAGATAACCATGAAAGGTGTTCCAACAACATACTGAGTTGGTGCCAGTAGCCCGATGTCATGGAGAGAAGAAACGATCCATGATTCATTAGAGAAGATTTGCTTCCAAGCCAGAGTTCTTAGCAAGAAAGAAATAAAGAAGGGTGCAATAACCAAAGTAAGCATTAGCTTTTGTAACAATGGCCTAGGTCTAGCCTTTACTCCGATGAAGTATGCAAGTGGATAAGAAATAAGCAGGGCTAGAACTGTCGCAGCTAGCGCATAACCGAAGGATCTAAGAATGTGTGGCAGGTATTCACCTATCACATAGAGGTAGTTGCCTATCTCAAAGGCTGGAACATATTCGGCATAGCCACCAGTTGGATCTGGCACCTCTAAAGAGACCATAATCAAAGCGAATAAAGGTGTTAGAAAGAATGCTCCAAGGTAAGCAAGTCCTGGCGCCAAGAGCGCTATAACAACTTTGCCGCTTCTAGTCGGTTTAGCTGCTGCTGGTGCGTTGGATGAACCAAATGCCGCGAAAGCCATCTGGACTAAGCCTTTTCGTTTTGCGCCGGTAGGTCTGACAGGCCAAAGCTGTTTTCAACATCCCAAGAAATCCAAACTTTGGCACCAACTTCTATTGGTGCAAAGTGAGTCATGTTCTGAGCAAACACTGTGATGTTACCTAGCTGAGGAACCTCAATCAGATACTGATTGCTAACACCGGTGAACCGAATGTCAATAATCTCACCAGGACCAATAACATTCTTAGAAGATGATGTGGTTGGCTTCTTGCTACTGAAAGTTGCTTTCTCAGGACGGAAGCCGATGGCTATCTTGCCCTTGTGTTTTTCTGCTCTGTTCTTAGGAACTGAAATCTTGTTACCAGCAACATCAATGCTGATGGAATTAGCTGAAGTTGAAGTGACATCGCCAACCAAAAGGTTGGATTGACCTAAGAACTTAGAAACGAAGACGGTCTTTGGACGATCGTAAAGAGTTTCGGGTGCACCCATCTGCTCAATGCGTCCAAGGTTCATAACCGCGACTGTGTCAGCCATGTCCATGGCTTCTTCCTGGTCGTGGGTTACGTGCAAGAAGGTAAGTCCAACTTCCATCTGAATAGCCTTGAGTTCGGTCTGCATTTCACGACGAAGCTTTAGATCGAGTGCGCCCAATGGCTCATCAAGAAGAAGCAATGATGGTCGATTCACCAATGCTCGAGCAAGTGCAACACGTTGCTGCTGCCCACCAGATAGCTGTTGAGGCTTTCTATCGGCTAGGTGAGATAGCTGAACTAGGTTCAAGGCATCTTTAGCTTTAGCAAGTGGATCTGCAACTTTGCGCTGTCTAAGACCAAAGGCAACATTTTCTAAAACCGTCATGTGTGGGAATAACGCGTATGACTGGAACACAGTGTTTACTGGTCGCTCGTGAGGTTTAGTGGAGGTTACGTCTTTACCACCTATAAAAATCTTGCCTTTAGTTGGAGACTCCAAACCAGCTACCAAACGAAGCGTTGTAGTCTTGCCACACCCGGAAGGACCAAGCAACGCGAAGAACTCTCCTGCTGGAACATGGAGGTCTAAATTTTCGATGGCCGTAAATCCAGGGAATTCTTTACGTATTTGCTTTAGCTCTAAGTCAGCGCCGCGGGCAACAAACTCTTTCGCCACTACGCGCCTAACTTAATTTGCTGGAATGCCTTGGTAAAGCTCTGCTCTTCCTTGCCATCAAGCGCACGGAAAGCTTGAGTCTTAGACAAGAAAGCCTCCGAAGGGAAAATCAATTCGTTGTCAGCCAAAGCTGGATCCAACTTCATGGCTTCTTCCTTGGCACCAACAACAGGTGTGATGTAGTTCACATAAGCAGCTAGAACTGCAGCGTTGTATGGGTCGTAGTAGAAGTTCATTAGCTTTTCAGCATTCTTCTTGTGAGCTGCTCCCATAGGAATCACAAAACAGTCTGCCGAGATAGTTCCACCTGAATCAGGAAGAACGAAACCAAAGCGGTCGTAACCGGCTTCAGCGTTCAACTGAATGATGTCACCTGACCAAGCAATAGCAACAATGGTGTCACCATTGACCAAATCGTCTTTGTAGCTATTTCCCTTGATGCGAGCAATCTGTCCATCAGATACCTTGGCACCAATCACATCGATTGCATTCATGAACGCATCTGCGGTAAGACTGTTTGCATCGCCAATGGCAACACCCTGATCCATAAGGACTAGACCTACGGTGTCGCGCATTTCACTTAGAACACCAACGCGACCTTTAAGTGCTGGGTTCCAAAGATCTGCTATAACTGCGGGAGCTGCTTTACCAGTAGCTGCCTTATAAGCTTTTTTGTCAAAAGCAAAACCAGCCAAGATTCCTTGATAAGGCAATGACATTTTGCGCTCTGGGTCGTAAGAAGCACCTAGGTAAGCTGGCTGCAAATTCTTTTTGTTTGGTAGTTCTGCCTCGTCAAAGGTTTGAACGTAACCCTGGTTAATCCAACGAGACGCCATCCAGGATGTTGGGCAAGTGACATCTGCACCAATGTCTTGACCCAGAGCTAGCTGATCTTTGACCTTGCCGTAATAGGAATCGTTGTCATCGAAGTCTTCGCGGTAGGTAACAGTAATTCCATTTTCACTCTGGAACTTTTCAAGAGTCGGGTACTTACCCTTTGAGTCAACATCTATGTAGAGCGACCAGTTGCTCCAAATAAGTGTTGGGTCTGAATCACTCACATCTTTAGCTGGGATAAGTTCAGTCTTTCCGCCAGGAGCACAAGCAGCTAGCAAAGCTGCAGCTCCAGTTGCCATGGCCCCACCAAGCACAGCTCGACGGGTAACTTTATGGGCTAAAGCAGCTTTAACCATTTCGCGTAGTTGTGGATCTTCTGGAAGGTTTTGGTTCATGGCAACTAGCTCCTAAATGCAAGGGCCGTCATACGGCCAGTTAACACACGGACTGCGCGAAAGAACGCATTGTTAAAAATAATGCCACACCTCAGGGCTGGGAACGGGCAAAAACCCGATATCCCCAAAAACTGATTATTCCTCATTTTGAATCAATCCGAACCAGTGCCTCAGCAGAGGTTGCGGTATTCTGTTAGATGGTTGTGGCAATGGTGCCTGACCCAGAGGAGAATCATGAAGATCGCTGTACCTGCAGAGATCAAAAATAACGAATTCCGCGTGGCAATTACTCCGGCGGGAGTGCATGAACTTACAGTTTCAGGCCACGAAGTCTTTATTCAAAGCAAAGCCGGTCTAGGCTCAAGCATCTCAGATGAGGATTACAAAGCTGCTGGAGCAACCATCTTGGTAGATGCAGCCAGCACCTGGGCAGCCGGAGACATGGTGCTCAAGGTCAAAGAACCTATTGCAAATGAATACCAGTACCTAAGGTCAGGGCTAGTGCTATTCACTTTCCTTCACCTGGCAGCGGACTTAGAACTAACCAAAGAGCTAATCGCTAAGCAGGTTACCTCTATCGCTTATGAGACAGTCCAGACCCCATCTCGTCAACTTCCTCTGCTCGCTCCAATGAGCGAAGTCGCTGGTCGACTTTCAGCAATGGTAGGTGCTCAAACTCTGTTCGCTCAAAACGGAGGCCATGGCATCCTGCTCGGTGGAGTCCCAGGAACTAGACCTGCGAAGGTAGTTGTTCTAGGTGGCGGTGTTGCCGGCACTAACGCAGTAGCAATGGCTGTGGGTTTAGGCGCTGAGGTAACGGTACTCGATACCAATATCAACAGACTTAGGGAACTAGATGCTTTGTATCACGGCAGATTGAGAACTCTTGCTAGCAATTCTTTTGAAATCGATAGAGCAGTAACCGAAGCAGATCTTGTTATCGGTTCAGTTCTCATTCCAGGCGCAAAGGCTCCGAAGTTAGTTACCAATGCTCTGGTCAAGAAAATGAAGCCAGGTTCAGTACTGGTTGATATCGCAATTGACCAAGGTGGTTGCTTCGAAGACTCGAGGCCAACAACTCACGCTGAACCCACCTTTAAGGTGCATAATTCTGTGTTCTATTGCGTTGCAAACATGCCTGGAGCTGTTGCCCACACTTCAACATATGCTCTTACCAATGCAACTTTGAGTTATGCAAAGGGAATTGCAAATAAAGGGTGGCAGAGTGCGTGCAACTCTGACTCAGCTCTCGCACTCGGGCTAAACACCCACGCTGGCAAGTTAGTTAACGAAGCTGTCGCTCAAGCACATGGTCTTGATTACTCTTCTGTGGAGTCTGTTCTGGCATAACCAACTGCAAACACAGGTTTCGATACCAACCTCGACCAGGCGGTAGTTTTTCATTCCATTGGCTTCTAGGTAAACCAGCTGCTAAATGCTGATCTAAGTTTCCTTGACGAAGATAGATAATGTGCTCAAATCTTCGCTGCAGAACTAATGGGAGTAAAAAATTACTGGAAAGCACGCAAACAATCTGCTTCCCTGTTTGAAAAGCATCCTCTAACTCTTTAATAGTCGGGCAATCCAAAACCATTGCACTAGGTAATGAAACTACTGCGTTTCGTGAAAACCATGTTTTCCCCGAATGCTGGGCACCAACTAATAACAAAGAGGAATTCTCAAAACTCTCAAACCCTAGCTCCTCGATACGATGTTCACTTGGAATATCCAGAAAACCAACTCGCCCTGGGCTATACGCAACCTGGAGTGGCAAGCCATGAGTCCACGAATCGCTCAATTCACCCCAATACTTGGGAACATTTATATCAGGAACAGTCTCAGTCATCGGGAAATCAAATGAAGAAGTATTTGAACCCCAAATTGCAAATGCCCGAGAGGTATTTGAACCACCTATACGCAAAGAAGGAACCATAGCAATCAGATCGCCCGGATCGGTTGTCCCAATTGCAAAGCGCATAGTGAGGTTAGTAATCAAAGCTCTTGGAATTCCAGAAAGTGATTGGCTAGTTGCAATCAAATGCACCCCCAAAGACCGTCCTCGAGCAGCTATAGACTCCAACGTTCCAAGACTTAATTGGTGAGCCGAGATAATTGCTGGTAATTCATCAGCGATTACTAATAGCCTTGGCAGTTCCTCCACTTGCTCTATAGAAGAGACTCTTTTCTCGGCTAATAACCTCTCACGTCTTCTAAGTTCCCCAGCGAGATACAGCCAGAATCGCTCCAGCCTTCCTTCATCTAAATCTGTGACCAAGGTCAAAGTTGCAGGATGCTCTGCGAAGTTCCTTAGAGCTGCCCCTCCTTTGAAATCGATAAGAACGAGTTGCAGGCTCTTTACAGCGGAACTCACCAGCATAGAACTGGTTATCAACTTCAAAAACTCACTCTTGCCAGAGCCAGTAGATCCGACAATTAGGACATGTGGACCATCTCGGGCTAGATCAAATTCAAGGTCAACTGATTCAGAAATACCCGCCCAGAAAGGTACTGAGCCAGGCTTACTTGCCTTATAGAAACTAGAGCGTAGCGATATACGCTTGTTCTCAACCTCTCGGTCTTTAGCAATTTTGGCGAAATGCTCAAAGAAGATGTCACTGTATTGCTCTTTGAAGAACAGTCCTGTTTTAGGAAGAACCTTATCCCCTATTGCAACAGCACCTGGACTAATCCAAATGGGTTGGTCGCTGAAGTCCATGTCTGGTTCGCGTTTGTTTCTCTTGACTAATGCAGTTGTTATCGTTGCCGAGATCAAGCCAACAAAGGTGAACAGAGCGAACTGCCACATACCGGTAACCAGCGCCATGACAACACCAAGCACTAGCCCTGGTAACAAAACAAACCATCGCATTCAGTGATGATGCCTGAAGAGGAATGTAAATGAAACTGCCCGCTCTCCTGTTGTGGAGAACGGGCAGTTTCAAACTTTGTTAGTCCCCGATGTAGCTCATGACATGCTTGATGCGGGTGTAATCTTCGAAGCCATACATCGATAGGTCTTTACCATAACCTGAGTGACGGAAACCACCGTGAGGCATTTCAGCAGCCAACGGTATGTGAGTGTTGATCCAAACACAACCAAAGTTCAAGCCCTTAGCAAAGCGCATCGCTCTGGTGTGGTTGCTAGTCCAAACAGATGAAGCCAAACCATACTTGACATCGTTTGCCCAACCCATAGCTTCAGCATCGTCTTTGAACTTCTGAACAGTAACAACAGGTCCAAAGATTTCTCTCTGGATATGTTCGTCATCTTGCTTCAAACCGGTTAGCACTGTTGCTTCGTGGAAGTATCCCTTACCAGAGATAGCTTTACCACCTATTGCAATAGACGCGTGGTCTGGCAGACGCTCAATGAAGCCAGTTACTTGTGCCAACTGGTTCACGTTATTTACTGGACCAAACAAGATGTCATCTCTGCTTGGATCTCCAGTTATGGCATTTGCTTTTACTTCAGCAGTAAGAATTGCCACAAACTCATCGTGCACACTTTCGTGCACAAGAATTCTTGTTGCAGCTGTGCAGTCTTGACCTGCGTTGAAGAAACCTGCAACAACTATTTGTGCTGCAGCTTTGTGAAGGTCAGCATCAGCGAAAACTATTACCGGAGCTTTACCTCCAAGCTCAAGGTGCACTCTCTTCAAATCAGCAGAAGCACTCTTAGCAACCTCCATACCAGCCCGGACTGAACCAGTAATTGAAACCATCTGAGGAATCTCGTGTTCAATCATTGCTCGACCTGAATCACGATTACCGGTGACTACGTTAAACACACCTGCTGGTAAGAACTCACTTGCAATTTCAGCAAGTAGAAGTGTTGACGCAGGAGTTGTGTCAGATGGTTTAATCACCACTGTGTTACCAGCTGCAAGTGCTGGAGCAAATTTCCAGGTAGCCATATTTAGTGGATAGTTCCATGGAGTTACTTGACCGATGACACCGATAGGTTCACGACGAATTGATGAGGTGTGATCCTTGGCATACTCAGCAGTAGCCCTTCCTTCAAGATTTCTAGCTGCTCCTGCAAAGAAACGAATCTGGTCAACTGAAACCATTACCTCGTATTCGACAAGTGTGCTACGAGGCTTACCGGTGTTTTCTGATTCAACATCAGCCATCTCTTCAGCTCTTGCCTCCAGTGCATCAGCAATTCTAAAAAGCGCTAGTTGACGTTCACTTGGAGTGGTCTGACTCCAGGTTTCAAAAGCTTTATCGGCTGCCTTATAGGCAAGATCTATGTCCGACTCACCAGAGACCTGAGCCTTAGCGTAAACCTCGCCATTGGCAGGGTTGATTACATCTGAGGTCTCACCTGATTGAGCTGAAACATGCTGACCGTTGACAAAGTTCTTTAATTCGCGAACTGCCATTTGAAAACTCTCCTTCGAGCCCTTATTCATAAGGAAGCGAACGTATCGCCTCTAGCCATAACACTATTACAAACCTTGATTTCAGGACCAATCCGTAGTGAAAAAGGCCGTGAAGGTGTGGAATCTATACCAAAATGGTAAATTCACTACGAAATCAGCACCAAATATGCCAAATCTGTGCCAAAATCGCAGTATGTCCAGAACGGATAGAGCTAAAGCATCGACGCTTGATGAGATCTCTAAGGAGATCATCGAGCAGCTTCAGCATGACGGCCGCAAACCTTACAGCGAGATTGCCAAGGCCGTAGGGCTCTCCGAAGCGGCTGTCCGTCAGCGTATGCAGAAGCTGACTGAGTCTGGAATTATGCAGGTTGTGGCAGTTACCGACCCACTGCAACTTGGCTTCTATCGTCAAGCGATGATTGGCATTCGCTGCAGTGGAGATATGACTGAACTTGCTAATAAGCTCTCTGCGATGCCAGAGGCAGACTATGTGGTTATGACTGCAGGTTCATTCGACATCCTTGTTGAAGTCGTTGTTGAAAACGACCAAGACCTTATTGAAGTTTTGAACACCAAAATCAGATCACTGCCAGGCGTGATCTCTACTGAAACTTTTGTTTATCTAAAACTCCACAAGCAGTTCTATAACTGGGGTGTTAGATAACCAAGGTTTGGGTATCGAAAGGTACTCGAAGTGGATAATCAAACGATTACCCAAAAGCGCAACACAAAACAATGTAAAGAGTGATATCAAATGGCAACCAAGGAGAGCAAAGCAAGCAAGCTTATCTCGGCTCTAAAGCCAGGTAAGGCTCCGGCATCAAAGCCGGCCAAAGCAAAAGCCGACCACGCCACCCCGCTTCTCGACGCGCGTAAAGCAGGTCAGGAAGCAACCCCAGCTATGTTGCAAAAAGCTGCCAAGGACAATTTGTTCTTGCACTTCACACGACACAGCCCATACCAGAATGCTGATATGCCGATTATTACCAAGGCTGAAGGTCATCATTTCTGGGACATCAATGGAAAGAAATACTTCGATGGAATCTCATCGTTGTTCTCAGTGAACGCGGGCCACGGTCGCGCACGTCTAGCTGAAGCTGCTGCTAAACAAATGAAGCAGCTTGACTACTTTCCGATCTGGTCACATGCACACAAGCCAGCTATTGAATTAGCTGAGCGTGTGTTGTCATATGCACCAAAAAACCTAAGTCGAGTTTTCTTTACTACCGGTGGTGGTGAAGCAAATGAGACTGCTTGGAAGATAGCCAAACAGTACTTCAAGATGAATGGCAAGCCGCTTAAGCACAAAGTTCTAACCCGCGCAGTTGCCTACCATGGCACCTCACACGGAGCTTTGTCGTTGACCGGTATTCCTTCAATGAAGAAGATGTTTGAACCATTGGTGCCAAGCACATTCAGAGTTCCAAACACCAACTGGTACCGCGCACAGGATGACTTCGAAAATGAAGAAGCCTTTGCGATGTGGGCAGCAAACCGAGTAGAAGAAATGATACTCTTCGAAGACCCAGACACTGTTGCAGCGTTCTTTATTGAACCTGTTCAGAACTCTGGTGGTTGTTTCACCTCACCTAAGTCATACTTCAAGCGAGTCCGTGAGATTTGCGACAAGTACGATGTTCTTTTGGTAGCGGATGAAACTATCGATGGTTTTGGTCGTATCGGAACCATGTTTGCTAGCGAGAAGTACGAATTAGAACCTGACATGTTGGTCTGTGCAAAGGGTATAACCTCTGCCTACCAGCCACTTGGTGCGCTAATGATGACTGAGAAGTTGTTTGAACCGTTCAAGCACGGAACCAACATCTTCTCCCACGGCTACACCTTCGCAGGTCACCCTGTGGCTTGTGCAGTAGCTCTTGAGAACCTAGACATCTTCGATGAAGAAGACCTAGTTGGCAACGTTGCTCGCAACGAAGCTGCTTTCAAGAAGACTCTGGAGAAGCTAAAGGATCTACCGATTGTCGGTGACGTTCGTGGAGCAGGTTACTTCTACGCAATCGAACTTGTTCGCGATAAGAAGACCCGTGAGTCATTCAATGATGAGGAGTCAGAGAAGCTGCTAAGACAGTTCCTCTCTCACCACATGTATGACAATGGTCTGTATTGTCGCTCTGATGACCGTGGCGACCCTGTTGTTCAGCTCGCTCCACCTTTGACCATTGGTCAAAAGGAGTTCGATGAGCTTGAGCAGACCCTACGTCACTCACTTTCCCTTGCTGGTGAATTGTTTGAATTGATGTAATTCACAAGCATTCAAAAGCCCGGTTATCCACCTAAACAATTGGATAACCGGGCTTTTGCGTTTCTTAGGTATTCTCAAACTGTGCAGAAACCTAGTTTGATCGCCTTCAATTCACCAATAGGCATAATCCGAGTATTTGAAGCCAGTGGCAAAGTAACCGCCATTGACATCTCCGCTAAGGGGGCAAAGATAGCAACTAACAACTCCCCAGTCCTGCAAACCGCCAAGTCAGAACTTGAGCAATACTTTGCAGGCAAGCTCACCAAGTTCACCTTCCCCGTTGATATCAGTTCAGGAACCGAATTCCAGAGAAACGTTTGGCGTCAGATTGGCCGTATCAACTTTGGTAAGACCAAATCGTATTCGGAGATAGCCAAAGCCATCGGAAAGCCAAAGGCAGCAAGAGCTGTTGGCGGCGCAGTTGGATCAAACCCTGTGCCCCTTGTTATTGGGTGTCATCGCGTTATGGGTGCCTCTGGAAAAATCACTGGTTATTCCGGTGGCAAAGGCATCCCAACCAAAGAATGGCTTCTCGAGCATGAAGGAATTCCGTCGAAGTAATGGCTGACCTCGTACATAAATATGAAGATGGCCGCACTAGATGCAGATGGCCAGGCAAAGACCAGCTATACATCGATTATCACGACAACGAGTGGGGTGTTCCTGTCTTTGGAGACGATGAGATGTTTGAGCGAATTACTCTTGAGGGCTTTCAGGCAGGTCTATCTTGGATAACTATCCTAAAAAGACGTGAGGGTTTTCGCAAAGCTTTCAAGAACTTTGAAGTTACAAAAGTTGCGAGGATGACCGAGAAAGATGTCGAGCGATTGATGCTTGATGAAGGCATCATCCGAAATAGATCTAAGATCGCTAGCACCATCAAAAATGCCAACTTGGTTTTAGAGCTTCAGAAGCAGGGTCAAAGTATTAGCGATATCGTTTGGGATTTTGCTCCATCTAAGTCTAAGAGAACCCCCTCAGCATCGGCTTTTGAATGGCGCGCAACCAGCCCTGAATCAGATTCTTTATCCAAACATCTAAAGGCTCTTGGTTTTGGATTTGTTGGTCCAACAACTATGTATGCATTGATGCAGGCAACAGGATTTGTAAATGATCATGCACCTGGCTGTTTCAGAAGAGCTGAACTAAAGAGCTAGATCCAACTTTTTAAGAATGTGATTATTTCGGTCTAATTACTTCCGTTGTAATCAAGTACAAAGTTTTTCCATTTACTTCTAAACCCAATCCTGCCTTCTTTGCAACAGCCTTGAGCTGAGTGATTGTTCTTGGAGCTGTTTTCGCTCTAACAAAAGCTCCAACTAATTCCCCCTTTGCTGTTTTATTGAAGTGGTTCAATGCCTTTTTCTGACCTTTAGAATCCTCAGCCACTACCTCAACCCAATAAGATTCAATTTCTTCAGGAACAGGCGCAATATCGACATAGGCTTTTGATCGCAAATCAATGATTGGAAAGTCGACTAATCTTTCCCAGGCAGAATCCTGATGTTCCTTCCAAATCTTATTCAAACTAACCTTAGGAAGCACTGTTCCAGCGGAGAGTCGATACCAAGGAATTCGGTCAGTTGCTGAGATCAATCCGAAAAGAGCGCTTTGCATCAAGACGTGTGCTCTCATTTGTTCGACTTCATGAGAGGTAAAACTAGCTGTGTCTATAGCCTTATAGAGTGTGCCCTCATATCTCTGGTAAGCAGGCAGAGTAGGGGCAGTTCTAATAGCAAGATTGAGATCTATCTCACCTAATTGCTTTGGGCTTAGTTTCAGGACCCTGGCAGCCTCAGCTTTGTTTTTACATAGCTTGAGCAAATCCCCTAATACCAAATCTCTGGCTTCGTTGAGTTGCCCATAACTTAAATGAACCTGTTCAATGGTCAGGTTTGACCCACCAATTCGCTTGGTTTCACTAGGAGGTAACAATAAGAGCACTAGACAAGCCTAAACTTGTCTAATGGTCAAACTTACGAAGATATACACCCGAACCGGAGATGAAGGTCTTACCGGTCTATCCAACTTCAGCAGAGTCAGGAAAACTGACCCTCGAATCGAGGCCTACGCTGATGTTGACGAGGCTAACTCAGCCATCGGCGTAGCCGTGGCTCTGGCTAAGAATGAATTTGATGATGAGACGCTGGCACTGCTCCTTCAGATCCAAAACGAGCTGTTTGACTTAGGTGCAGACCTGTCTAACCCTTTGAACGAACACTACGAATATGAACCACTTCGTGTTGATGAGGTATGGATTGACGCCCTCGAAGCCGCTATCGACAAGTACAACGCCGAGCTAGAGAAGCTGGACTCGTTTATCATCCCTGGCGGATCAGGACTAGCGGCAGGATTACATTTAGCCAGAACAGTGGTTAGAAGAGCCGAACGAGCTACCTGGCACGCTATCGAACAACACGGCACAGAGCCTGCTAAGAAGGGTCAAACCGAAGGTGGTATTAGCCTTGCCGCAGTCAAATACCTAAACAGACTCAGCGATCTACTCTTTGTCCTAGCCCGCTACGCAAACATCAAGCACGGTGGCGACGTCAAGTGGGTTCCAGCAGCCAATAGACGTGAAGCTCCTGCCAAGAGAAGACCTGAACAAGACTAAAACTCTTATTTTTGCAAGATTTGCCTAGTTATAGACATTTCAATATGTAGGGAAATAATTGGAGGTCTTTAGTGGTGCAGGAACTTGAATTCTCGCAACGCCTCAGATTAGCAATCCCTTCTTTGGACTTGTACGTGAGTTCGCGCACCCAAAGACAGTACGTAGACGATGTTTGCTCGGACGCAATCGCTATCGCCTGGCAAAAGCGAGACAAGATAGCGTCTCAGGAATCAGGTCAGGCCAATGATCCGCTTGTCCCCTTCTTGATACTGACGGCAAGAAATCTGATTAGGAACCTTGAGAGAAAGATAAGCACCAGTAACCGGCATCTCAAAGACCTCCTTCCTAGTGACTCTCCATCCGCAGAAGCCGTGGTTTTAGAAGACCATAATCTTAACAGCGCTCTGCGAAAGTTGAAACCCAAAGACCAAGAACTACTGCTGTTATTGGCCTGGCACGATTTATCTATAGCTGAAATAGCTAAGGTACTCGGGATGTCTAAGGCCAATGTAAGCGTGCGTCTGAACCGAGCTAGGAACAGGCTCAACGAAATATTGCAAGAACTTACGCGAGAGGGACACTAACTAATATGAAGAAAAACAATTTGAATCCACTTGATGCAATCAATCAACTCAAGGAAGCTAAACCCGCTGAGACTTCAGACGCGCGCGTAGAGCACCTGATCCAAAAGAGTGAAGCGAATACAAACGCTAAACAACGAACACCTCTTTCCAACAGAGTTAAGTTCGCTCTCATAGCAGCTCCAGCTCTATTAGCCATTGTTGCTGTTCAGGGCCTAAACCCTAACGTAACGTCACCAACATTACGCCTTGACCTAGGGGAAGGCAGTTCCACGGGAATAAACTCTAGCCTCGGTTCATGGGGGGCGATGGCTGACTGTGCATTTAGAAATCGACCATGCAACGACGTTGGTTTTGGCGATGTCATGATGCCAGCTATCGGATGGAACTACACGATATCACCTTCGATAAACACGGAAGCACCTGAAGGCCACGTTTTCAGCCTCAGCAACTTTGGCGGGGAAAAGGAAATTGCTAGCAGGTTGGCGGACGAATTTGGGATTCGCACACCTATACAAAAGAAAATTGAAGGTGATGGGTTCGAGTCACACATCATATACAGCGCTGGAACATGGGAAGAGGAAAATATCTATGTCCAGTCTTCAATGAATACGACATGGATTGAGTACCAAGACCCAGCGGCCAAAGACTGGTTTTTTTGCCAAGACTCACCGAACCGGAAATACAGCACTAGAGACTGCTCGACGGTTTCATACGAAAAAGTGCCAACTCATTCAGAGGCCACAGCTTATCTTCAAACTTTCCTAGATAAACTCGGGCTCGTTTCAGGCAAAAATCTTTCCGTATTGAAAAATGGAGATTACCTGATCAGAGTTGATGAAGTGGACTCCGCCCTAACCGCTTCAGCTCATTTGGTTCTGAATGGTCTTCCAACTGCTGGAGGTCTTCAGTTCCATTGGTTCAACGGTTCCAAAGATTTGGCAATGATTGACGGCACTCTCGAAAGGGCCAAAGACGAGGGTATCTTCAAGACCGTCAACGCAGAGACAGCACTCAATCGGATGCAAAAATACATCACTTTGCCAAGTCTTGAAAAGAGTTTCACTCCAAGCGTGAACACCTATGAGGGCATGACCATGGAAGAGCGCAAGCGCTTGTATCAGAACCTGCTTAATTCCAAAGGCGTGGAGATTGATGTTGCTCTAACTCGAGCAGAGGTGGGCCAGGTCACAATTTACGATGCTGCGGGTCGCCCATGGGTAGTACCTGGGTTCCACTACTTTGACGATAGTGGTTATGTAGGAAGCGCTTTTAGCTTGGATGGCGAATACATCCAAATGGACAACGGCAACAAATAATTCACACAGAAATAAATAAAGCCCCGAGTTTCCTCGGGGCTTTATTGTTTAGTCTTTATGCCAGTTGAGCATCTCTTGCAACGATGGTTACAACATCATGTTCAACTGATAGGAAGCCATCTGCAGCTGTTGCCTTGATTGACTCCCCTGTTGGCAAGGTGATACGAACTTCACCTGAACCTAGGATGGCAAGCATAGGTTCGTGACCGGCTAGTAAACCAATCTCTCCCTCAACGGTCTTAGCGATAACCATCTTGGCATCGCCTGACCAGACTGCACGATCGGCAGCTACTAGCTCAACTCTTAGGTTCTTATCAGCCATGATTACTTAATCTCTGACTGGATCTTTGCCCATTGACGCTCAACGTCTTCCAAACCACCAACGTTGAAGAACGCTTGTTCTGCTACGTTGTCGAAGTCACCGTTAGCAATAGCTGAGAAGCCCTCGATGGTGTCCTTTAGTGGAACGGTTGAACCCTTAACACCGGTGAACTTTTCAGCCATGTATGTGTTCTGAGATAGGAACTGCTGGATACGACGAGCA